>NZ_CP126738.1:2400000-2736613 GCF_030246865.1 Microbacterium sp. zg-B96
TTTCCCACCGCTTCGGCGAGGATCTGCGCATCACCTCGTACGAACAGGCCGCGGTCGCCGCCGCGCACCAGTTCCACTTCGGCGGCCTCCGCCTGCGTCTGATGCGCGTCGATCGCTGCGGCGACCACCTGGTCGATGGCGACGTCGCGCACTTCGGCGAGTTGGTCGGATGCCTGCAACCGCGACAGGTTCAGGATCCTGCCGGTCAATTGCCCCAGCCGCGCCGCCTCCGCGTGCAACCGACCGGCGAAGGCCCGCACCTGCGCGGGGTCGTCGGCGGCGGACTCGATCGCTTCGGACAACAGCATGACCGCACCCACCGGCGTCTTCAGCTCATGACTGGTGTTGGCGACGAAGTCGCGGCGCATGTCCTCCACCCGCTCGCGCTCGCTGATGTCGCGCACGATCAGCAGCACCAGGCGCGGTGTCACCACGCTCGCCCGCGCTGTGACCAGCCGCGTGGGCGCCAGCGGGGCGCTGCGACCGAGCCGCAGCGTCTCGTTGTGGGGTCGACCGGTCGTGCGCGCCCCGCGCACCAGCGCACGCAGCTCGGGGCTGGTCACCGCGACGCCCTCCGTCATCCCGAACATCTGCGCCGCGGCGGACGCGGCGACGATCGTGAACGAGGCATCCACGATGACGGCGATGTCTTCCATGCCGCCGAGCACGGCATGTACGCCCTCGGGGATGTGCGAGGAACCCATCGCCAACGCGCGGTCCCGGGCGCGCAGCGCCAGCGCGATGAGCATCGCCACTGAAACGCCGACGATCATCCCCACCAGCAGGGCAAGCAGCGCAAGCTGCAGCGAGTCCATGACTCCAGCGTAAGCGTGCCCCGCGCCGCCGCTCCGTCGGCATCCGACGGTCCCGGATGCGCGCGAGATACAATTCACTCCCGCGGCACCGTTCGTTAACCTTCGCCGACAAGAATCGCCGAGCCCGCGAACGACGTCGGCCGCGCGGCCAGAGCGGTGCTGCGCACCGCGACAAGGAAGGTGCAGCCATGCGCGAAGTTTTCCATCAGTCCCTCGAGGACGTTCAGGGACGTCTCGTCGAGATCTCCGAGCTCGTCACGGTGGCCATCGACAAGGCGACGCGCGCATTCAGCGCCAGTGACGTGGGCCTGGCCGAAGAGGTCATCGAAGCCGATCAGGTCATCGACGACAAGGCGATCGCCCTGGACGAGCTGGCGATTCAGATCCTGGCGCGTCAGCAGCCGGTGGCGCGAGACCTGCGCATCGTCGTGGCGGCCCTGCGGGTGTCGGCATCGCTGGAGCGCATGGGCGACATCGCGGAGCACATCGCCCAGCTCACCCGCATGCGCTTCCCGGAGCGCGCGATCCCGCGCGGCCTGAAGAACACGTTCATCAAGATGGGCGAGCTCGATGTCGAGGTCGCCCGCCTGCTGACCGAGCTGCTGCGCACCGAAGACCTCGCACTGGTCGAGCAGATCCGCACCGCGGAGGACAAGCTCGACGACCTGCACATCTCGGTGTTCGAGAAGGTGCTGAGCGATAACTGGCAGGGCGAGGCGGCAGCGACGGTGGATGCCACGCTCGCCAGCCGCTACCACGAGCGGTTCGCCGATCACGCCGAGTCGGTCGCGAAGAAGGTGCTCTACCTCGCCACGGGCGACTGGACCCCCGACACCGAGACGCTGGAGATGCTGCGCGCGCAGCAGCACGTCTGACCACGCGGCCCCAGCACCTAGTGCGCGGGCGGAGAGCGCCTGCGAGCTCCGGCGCCGGGTCAGTCGCCTTCAGTCGTCACATCCGTGCCGTCCTCCGGGCGATCGAGGGACGTACGCGACGACCGAACCGTCCATTGCGTGAGGTCGGTGAGAAACAACGAGGGACGGATGCCACGCGGCATCCGTCCCTCGTCGTTTGTGGCTGTTACTTCTTGCCCTGCGCGGCCACGGCGGCTGCTCCCGCGGCAGCAGCCTCCGGGTCGAGGTACTCGCCCGGTGCGACCGGGGTGAAGTCGGCGCCGAGGCGGTAGACCAGCGGGATGCCGGTGGGGATGTTCAGCTGCGCGATGTCGTCGTCGCTGATTCCCTCAAGGTGCTTCACGAGCCCGCGCAGCGAGTTGCCGTGCGCCGTGACGAGCACGGTCTTGCCGGTCTGCAGGTCGGGGACGATCTCGTCGTGCCAGTACGGCAGCAGGCGGTCGATGACGAGCTTGAGCGACTCGGTGTCGGGGATGTCCCCGTCGATGCCGACGTAGCGCGGGTCGTTCGCCTGGCTGAACTCACTGTCGGCGGACAGGGGCGGCGGCGGCACGTCGAACGAACGGCGCCACAGCATGAACTGCTCCTGGCCGAACTCGGCGAGCGTCTGCGCCTTGTCCTTGCCCTGCAGCGCGCCGTAGTGACGCTCGTTGAGGCGCCACGAGCGCTTCACGGGGATCCACAGCCGGTCGGCGGCATCCAGCGCGATGTCGGCGGTCTGGATGGCGCGGCTGAGCACCGAGGTGTGCAGGATGTCCGGCAGCAGGCCCGCTTCGGCCATGAGCTCGCCACCGCGCTGGGCCTCTGCCTTCCCCTGCGCCGTGAGGCGCACATCGACCCATCCGGTGAACAGATTCAGCTCATTCCACTCGCTTTGGCCATGTCGGAGCAAGATGAGGGTATAGGGCTCGGTCATAGGGCAATCCTACTCGGGGGCCTCTCAACGGCACCTGAGATGATGGCCGTATGAAACCCAGCCCGGCCGGGCGGATCATGTCCACCCCGGTCGGGCAGATCACGCGCGGAACCACGAACACCAATCGCCTGCGCCGCGTCGACCGGTGGATCGCCCGCCACCCCTCGTTGCGGGCGTCCGCCGACCCGCTCGTGGTCGATCTCGGCTACGGCGCCAGCGGAGTGACGGCGTTCGAGCTGGAGGCCCGGCTGCGACTCCTGCGCCCCGGCGTCGAGGTGCTGGGGCTCGAGATCGACCCGGGCCGGGTCGCGCGGGCCAACGCCCAGCTGGCCGAGGTGCGGGCGGGGCTGGGCACTTTCGCCCCCGATGCCCGGGTGTCGTTCGCGCGCGGCGGTTTCGAAGTGCCCGCGCCGCGCCCGGTGACCGTCGTGCGCGCGTTCAACGTGCTGCGGCAGTACGACGAGGCCGACGTCGCCGGCGCCTGGCGCCGCATGACCGCGCGGCTCGCGCCCGGCGGCATCCTGGTGGAAGGCACCTGCGACGAAATCGGCCGGGTGTGTACGTGGATCGAGGTGGGGGCGGATGCCGCGCCGCGCTCCCTCACCATCTCGCTGCGCCTGCCGGGACTGCTGCAGCCGTCGATCGCCGCCGAGCGGCTGCCGAAGGCGCTGATCCACCGCAACGTGCCCGGCGAACGCGTGCACGACCTGTTCACGGCGCTGGACCGGCACTGGGATCAGGCCGCCGTCGTCTCCCCGTTCGGACCGGTGCACCGCTGGCGCACGGCGCTGCAGGCGATGGTCGATTCCGGCTGGCCGGTGCAGGCGCCGGGGCGGTGGCGTCTCGGCGAGGTCACCGTGCCGTGGGACGCGGTCGCTCCGCGTTGACGCGGGCTCGGGTCAGCTGACGCGGGCGCGGGTCAGCGGCGGCGCGACAGCCGCGGCAGGCGCGGCACGGCGGCGGTGGCGCCGGCGTCGGGCGGCACGATCGTCTCCTGCGCGGCGGCGATGACGCCGTCGGGGGTGTCGACGGTGAGTGCGGCATCCAGCGGCACCGAGCGCTTGACGAAGGCGAGCGCGATCGGCCCCTCTTCATAGTGGTGGGCGACCGAGGTGACCTCGCCGATCGCGTCGCCGTCGCGGCGGACCGCGGCACCGCGTTCGGGGAGCATCGCATCGCTGCCGTCCAGCTGCAGCGCGACCAGGCGCCGAGGCGGGTGGCCCAGGTTGTGCACCTTCGCGACGGTTTCCTGACCGCGGTAGCAGCCCTTGTTCAGGTGCACGGCGGTGCGGAGCCAATCGGCCTCGTGCGGCAGGGTGCGCTCGCCCCCCTCGTTCACGGCACGCGGACGCCACGCGGCGACCCGCAGCGCGTCGGCGGCCAGCGTTCCCGCCAGCGCGATCTCGCCTGCGATCGCAGCGTCGGCGAGCCGCTGCAGCGCCGCGCGGGGCACGATCGCCTCGCTCCAGTCGCGCTCGGCACCGGGGTGCGGTTCGGCGGGGGCGTAACCCCAGCCGCCGGCGCCCACCTGCGGCCACGGGTCCACCCACACCGCGAGGGCGTCGGGCACGGCCCGGGCCACCGCGGCGGCGGTCCCGCCGATGACGGCGACCTCGTCCGAGGCGTCCCGCGGCGCCACCCGCAACCGGAAGCGCATGCGCGTCAGCCAGGCCAGCAGCCCCGCGGCATCCGGGGCGTCGGCGATGAGCCACGTGGTCTCGCCGTCATCGACGACGGATGCCGCGTGCTCGACGTGACCCCGCGGGTCGAGGATCAGCAACTCGGTGCTCTCCCCCGCCGCCAGTGCGGTCAGTGCCTGCGAAGACAGCGAATCCAGCCACGACAGCCGGTCCTCGCCGGTCACGGCGAGCACGCTGCGGTCGCCCAGCGGCGCGACGGCGGTGCCCTGCGCGAGGGAACGCTGCTCCGTGGTGGGCGCACCGAGGTGCACCAGGCGGCCGTCGTCGACGACAGCGCCGGGGACGGCGGTGAACGGATCGGTCATCACTGCACCCTGGCCAGACGCGCCGACGCGTGGGAGGCCAGCGGGGCACCGAGCGCAGCGATGTCCCAGGCCCACAGCAGGTGGTTCTCGACCAGTCCGTACATGCGCGTCGCTGCGGCATAGGGCTTGGTGGATGCCGAACGCATCACGGCATCCGTCGCGATGTCGATGCGGGGACCGCGCACCTGCCCGAGGTACAGCTCGCTGACGCCGTCGGAGTGCACGATCGACACCTCGATGGCGAAGCCGCCCTCCTCGGTGCGCAGCGCCTCGACATCGTCGACGGTGCGCACGACCGGGTCCGCGGTGGCAGGTAGCAGCCCGGGGCCGGCGTCGGCGTCGCTCGCGGGGCGGCCGAGCCGCCAGAAACCGGTCTCCGCCACCAGCGGCAGTCGCACGTCGCCGAGCAGCCAGGCGTCGGCGGAGTAGTTGAGGTAGTCGCCACCGTCGTGGCTGAAGCTCACGCGGTGGGCGAACTCGCCCTCCAGGCGACGGCCGTCACCGGATTCGTAGTCGATGACCCCGGTGCCCTCCCAGACGCCGAGCAGCCAGGACAGCGGGACGAGGTCCGCTGGTAGATCGGTCGGCAGCTCGAGCACGGCGCCGCCGTCAGCGCTGGCCGCGGTAGAGGTTCTTCAGCACCACGCCGGATACGAAAGCGATCGCGAGGCCGGCCAGGCCGAGCAGACCGACGAAGAACATCTCGAGGGCGAAGAGATCCATAGGTAGCACTCTACGCCGGAACGAGGGTCGCCAGCCCGAACCCCAGGCCGATGAGCCCCATCACCAGCAGTGCGCCGAGGACGCTGACCGCCATGCGCTCGGTGAACTGCTGCGACCGGCCGTAGAACAGCTGCACGGCGAACGCGAGCACCAGGCATCCGCCCAGCGCCACCGTCACCCACGCCGACCGCCACTCCGGCGGGGACAGCACGCCGATCACCACGGCGGCAACGGCCGCGACCGCCCACACGGCGACGATGCCGCCGAAGGTGCGCCGCGGGGCGAGTTCGGGAATGGACATCTCACCATTGTGGACCACCGCACCCCCTTCTGGCTGTGCGTGCGATCGGTGCGGCGACGGCACCCTAAGATGGGGGCACGACGCGGCCCGCCGCGCCGCGGGGAGGATCCTCTGTTGGCCCAGCTACTCGTTCTGAGTTCCGCGCCTGGCGGCACTGCCGTGTTGCCTGCGCTCGAACTGCTGAGCCACCGCGTGCGCCAGATCCCCGCGGAGCCCGCGCAACTGGTGAACGCCCCCAGCGCCGATGTCATCTTCGTGGATGCCCGTATCGATCTGGTCGGCGCGAAGTCACTGTGCAAGATCCTCACCACCACCGGGCTCGACGCCCCGCTCGTGCTCGTGGTGACCGAGGGCGGCCTGACCGCGGTGTCCACCGACTGGGGCATCGACGACGTCATCCTCGTCACGGCGGGACCGGCCGAAGTCGACGCACGGGTGCGCCTGGCGGTGGGACGGCAGTCGGCGGAGCAGGTCTCCACCCGCATCCAGACCTCCGGCATCACGATCGATGAGTCCTCCTACTCCGCGAAGGTGCACGGCAAACCGCTGGATCTGACCTATAAGGAGTTCCAGCTGCTGCACTTCTTCGCGACGCACCCCTCGCGGGTGTTCACGCGCGAGCAGTTGCTGAGCGAGGTGTGGGGCTACGACTACTTCGGCGGCACGCGCACCGTCGATGTGCACGTGCGGCGCCTGCGCGCCAAGCTCGGCGACCTCGAGCAGCTCATCGGCACCGTGCGCAACGTCGGGTACCGCTTCAACGTGTATGAGGACGATCAGGTGCCCGCTCCGCGCGAGCGCTCGCAGGCGTGACGCGGCGGCATCCGTTCCCCCTCCTGCCGCAACGCCCTGACATGATGGGCTGATGATCCACACCGAAGCACTCGACAGCGGCCTCGGGGACGCAGACGACGACGACTTCGACCAGGCCGTCGAGACGTATGACCTGCAACTGCCGGAAAATCGCTACCAGGACCGGGAGATCAGCTGGCTCGCGTTCAACCGCCGAGTGCTGGAATTGGCGGAGGATCCGGCCATTCCGGTGCTGGAGCGGGCGAATTTCCTCGCGATCTTCGCCAGCAACCTCGACGAGTTCTTCATGGTTCGCGTCGCCGGCCTCAAGCGCCGCATCGTGACCGGGCTGGCCATTCCGACCAACGTCGGGCGCGCGCCGCTGGACGTGCTCACCGACATCTCCGCCGAAGCGCACGCGCTGCAGGTGCGCCACGCCGACGCCTGGACGACCCTCGTGCGTCCCGCGCTGGCGGATGCCGGCATCGACATCGTCTCGTGGCATGACCTGAGCGACGGCGAGCGCACCCTGCTGTACGACTACTTCCAGGGTCAGGTGTTCCCGGTGCTGATGCCGCTGGCCGTGGATCCGGCGCACCCCTTCCCGTACATCTCGGGGCTGTCGCTGAACCTCGCGATCCGCATCCGCAATGCCCGCACCGGGCGGCAGGAGTTCGCCCGGCTGAAGGTGCCGCCGATGCTCCCCCGGTTCGTGCAGGTCCGCGCCGACGGTCAGACGGTGCGCTACCTGCCGCTGGAGGACCTGATCGCGCACAACCTCAAGGACCTGTTCCCCGGAATGGAGATCCTCGACCACCACGCGTTCCGGCTCACCCGCAACGAAGACGTCGTGATCGAAGAGGACGAGACCGAGAACCTCATCCAGGCGCTGGAGGCCGAGCTGCTGCGGCGCCGCTTCGGGCCGCCCATCCGCCTGGAAGTCGGCGACGACATGGACGACCTCACGCTGGATCTGCTGATCAGCGAGCTGGACATCACCCAGCAGGAGGTCTATCGCCTGCCCGGGCCGCTGGATCTGCGCGGACTGTTCGACCTGTCCCGCATCGACCGGCCCGACCTGCACTACCCGCCGCATGTGCCCACCACGGCGGTGGCGTTCCAGCCGAACGAGCAGAACGGCCGCGCCGACATGTTCGCCGCGATCCGCCAGGGCGACGTGCTGGTGCACCACCCGTACGAGTCGTTCACCACGAGCGTGCAGGCGTTCCTCGAGCAGGCGGCCAAGGACCCGCACGTGCTCGCGATCAAGCAGACGCTGTACCGCACTTCCGGTGACAGCCCCATCGTGAAGGCGCTCATCGACGCCGCCGAGGCGGGCAAGCAGGTGCTGGCGCTGGTGGAGGTCAAGGCCCGATTCGACGAGGCCGCCAACATCGTCTGGGCCCGCAAGCTCGAGAAGGCCGGCGTGCACGTCGTGTATGGCCTGGTGGGTCTGAAGACGCACTGCAAGCTGCTGCACGTCATCCGCGACGAAGACGGGGCGCTGCGCAGCTACAGCCACATCGGCACCGGCAACTACAACCCCAAGACCAGCCGGCTCTACGAGGACTTCGGGCTGTTCACCACCGACGAGCTGGTGGGCCGGGACCTCACACGTCTGTTCAACGAGCTCAGCGGCTACGCGATCGAGAAGAAGTTCAAGCGCCTGCTCGTGGCCCCGCTGCACCTGCGCAAGGGGCTGCTGCGCCTCATCGACGCGGAGCGGCGCAATGCGCAGAACGGCAAACCCGCGTCGGTGCGCATCAAGGTCAACTCCATGGTCGACGAGCAGATCATCGACGCCCTCTACCGCGCGAGCCAGGCCGGCGTGAAGGTCGACGTGTGGGTGCGCGGCATCTGTTCGATCAAGGTCGGGCTGGACGGGGTGAGCGACAACATCACCGTGCGCAGCATCCTGGGCCGCTACCTCGAGCACTCGCGCATCTTCGCGTTCCACAACGACGGCGACCCGCAGGTCTTCATCGGCAGCGCCGACATGATGCACCGCAACCTCGACCGCCGCGTCGAGGCGCTGGTGCGGGTGACCGAGTCCGCCCATGTGAAGGAACTGGTCGACCTGTTCGACCTGGCCATGAGCGACCGCACCAGCTCGTGGCATCTGGAGCCGGACGGCGCCTGGGCCCGTCACCACCTGAGCAGCACCGGCAAGCCGCTGGCCGACCTGCAGGACAAGACCATGGCGTCCGTGCAGCGGCGTCGACGCGTGCGGGCGGTGCGATGACCGATACGGCGATCTACGCCGCCGGCGGTGTCGTCTGGCGTGTCGTCGACGGCAAGCTGCTGGTGCTGCTGATCCACCGCACCCGCTACCGCGACGTCACCCTCCCCAAGGGCAAGGTCGACCCGGGCGAGACACTCGCCGAGACCGCGGTGCGCGAGATCCACGAGGAGACCGGCATCCGTGTCTCCCTCGGGGTCGCGTTGGGGGTGTCGCGATACAGCCTGCCCAGCAAGAAGCAGAAGATCGTGCACTACTGGTCGGCGCAGGCGACGGAGCCGGCGATCCGGGCCTCCGTCTTCGTGCCCAACAAGGAGATCGCCGCGCTGGAGTGGGCGACCCTGAAGAAGGCGCGCGGGCTGTTGAGCTACCCGGTGGACATCGAGATCCTCGACGGGTTCGAGCGTCTGGTCGACGACGGGGTGCTGGAGACGTTCCCGCTGATCGTGCTGCGCCATGCCAAGGCGGTGGCCCGGGAGAAGTGGACCAAGGCCGACGCGAAGCGGCCGCTGTCGAAGAAGGGCGCCCGGCAGGCCGCGGCGCTGGTCGGGCCGTTGAGCGCGTTCGGGGTGATGCGGGTCGTCACCAGCCCCGCGGAACGGTGTGTGGCCACGGTCGCGCCGCTCGCGGCATCCCTGGAGCGTCGGATCGAACGCAGCGAAGCGATCAGCCAGGATGCGTGGGAGGAGGGCCGCTCCGACCCGCGTGCCGTCGTGGGGGCGCGGGTGCGGGCCCGCAAGCCCACCCTGCTGTGCAGCCACGGCCCGGTGCTTCCCGACATCCTGACCGAGATCGCGCTCGCGACCGGCACCATGCGGGGTTCGTACCTGGGAAGCGCGTCGGCGCTGGAGGTCGCGTCGTTCTCGGTCGTGCACCTGTCCGCGACGAACCCGGGCTCCGGCATCGTCGCGATCGAGACCCACGACCCGAAGCCGTCCCCCGAGTGAGCATTCGCGCCGCCGAGTGAGCATTCGTCGTCTCGAGTGAGTACTCGCGCTGCCGAGTGAGTATTCGTCGTCTCGAGTGAGTACTCGCGCTGCCGAGTGAGTATTCGTCGTCTCGAGTGAGTACTCGCGCGAGTGCGTACTCGCGCGCCTCCGAGTACTCACTCGGCAGCAGCAATACTCACTCGGCAGCGGCAATACTCACTCGGCAGCGGCAATACTCACTCGGCAGCGGCGGCGGGGGCGTTCACCTTTCGTTCACCCAGACAGCGCACTCTCGTAAGAGTCGCTCTCTAGCGTCGGGGCGTGCCCTGCACCGGGCCCGCCACTCCGACATCCGAAGGATCACACAGTGAAGCTCTCCCGTTTCGCCCAGGCCGGCGCTCTCGTCGCCGTCGCCGCTCTGACCCTCACCGCTTGCGCGGCCAACGAACGCGCGCCCGAATCCACGGAAAGCTCCTCGGCCCTCTCCGGCACGATCGCCGGCTCCGGCGCCTCGTCGCAGGAAGTCGCCGTGCAGGCCTGGACCGCCGGCTTCCAGCAGGCCAACCCCGACGTCGAGGTCACCTACGACGCCGCGGGCTCCGGCGCCGGCCGCGAGTCGTTCCAGGCCGGCGCGGTCGCGTTCGCCGGCTCCGACCGCCCGTTCACGACCGAGGAACTCGCCGACACGTTCGACGGTTGCGTCGACGGCACCAGCATCGTCCAGCTGCCCACCTACATCTCGCCCATCGCCGTCATCTTCCACGTCGAAGGCGTCGACAGCCTCGACCTGGATGCCGCCACCCTCGCGGGCCTGTTCTCCGGCAAGATCACGAACTGGAACGACCCCGCCGTCGCCGCGCTCAACCCCGACGCGACGCTGCCGGACCAGGCCGTGACCGTCGTGCACCGCGCCGACGACTCCGGCACCACCGAGAACTTCACCGACTACCTGTTCCAGGCCGCCCCCGACACGTGGACCTGGGAGCCGGACGGCGTCTGGCCCAGCACCGGCGGCGTCAACGAGGCGGCCCAGGGCACCTCGGGCGTCGTGTCCGCCGTCAGCGGCGGCAACGGCACCATCGGCTACGCCGACGCGTCGCGCGCCAGCGAAGAGGGCCTGTCCACGGTCGCGATCAAGGTCGGCGACGAATTCGTCGAGTACTCGCCGGAGGCCGCAGCCGCCGTCGCCGACGCCTCCCCGTTCGAGGACGGCCGCGAACCCGGCGACCTCGCCATCGCGCTGGACCGCACCACCCAGGCCGCCGGCGTCTACCCGATCGTGCTCATCAGCTACATGATCGCCTGCCAGGACTACGTCGACACCGCGGTCGCCCCGATCGTCAAGGGCTACCTGCAGTTCGTCGCCAGCGCCGAAGGCCAGGATGCCGCGGCCGCCGCCGCCGGCAGCGCACCGATCTCCGACTCGCTGCGCGAGAAGGTCAACGCCGCCGTGGACCTCATCGTCACGGAGTGACCACCCGCTGCCCGGTCCGGTGCGCGCACCGGACCGGGCAGCGCCCCGAAAGCTTGAACCGAGACAGGAAGCCATGACCACCACCCCCGCCCCGGTCACCGCGACCGCACCGGCCAAACCCCCGCAGCGCGTGGGCGACCGCGTGTTCTCGGGCACCGCACTGTTCGCGGGGTCGATGATCCTCGCCACACTCGCCGCGGTCGCGATCTTCCTCGTCGTGCAGTCCCTGCCGGGCATCGCCGCCACGAACGAGGATGCGTCACTGCTGAGCAGCAACTTCTGGGAGTACGTCGGACCGCTGGCGTTCGGCACCGTGTGGGCGTCATTCATCGCCCTGCTCATCGCGGTGCCGCTGTCGGTGGCCGTCGCGCTGTTCATCTCCCACTTCGCGCCCCGCCGCCTCGCGCAGGCGCTCGGCTACGCCGTGGACCTGCTCGCCGCCGTCCCCTCGGTCGTCTTCGGCCTGTGGGGCATCATGGTGCTCGCCCCGGCGGTGCAGCCGGTCTACAGCTGGTTCGTCACCAACCTGGGCTGGTTCCCGCTGTTCGCCGGCCCCGCCTCCTCGACGGGCCGCACCATCTTCACCGCGTCCGTCGTGCTGGCGGTGATGATCGTGCCCATCATCACCGCGATCTGCCGCGAGATCTTCCTGCAGACCCCGCGCCTGCACGAAGAGGCGGCCCTCGCCCTCGGGGCAACGCGGTGGGAGATGATCAAGATGGCCGTCTTCCCGTTCGGCCGCTCCGGCATCGTCTCGGCATCCATGCTGGGTCTCGGCCGTGCGCTGGGCGAAACGATGGCCGTGGCCATGGTGCTCTCGGCCACCGGCATCGTCACGTTCCGGCTGTTCACCCCCGACAACCCCAGCACGATCCCCGCCAACATCGCCCTCACCTTCCCCGAGGCATACGGAACCAACGTCAACGTGCTGATCGCGACGGGGCTGATCCTGTTCATCGTCACCTTCGCGGTCAACGCGCTCGCGCGCTGGATCGTCAGCCGCCGCAAGGAATTCTCGGGAGCCAACTGATGACTGTCACCACCGCTCCCGCCCCGGCGCCCGCACCACCGAAAACCGACGCCGACTCGATGCGCCTGACCAGCGGACGTCTCCCCCGCTGGGCGCCCTGGGTGCTGCTGGCGGTCTCCGCCGCCACCGTCGCACTGCTGTTCGGCGTCATCACGCTGGCCGCCGGCACCGCGTTCAACATCGCCGGCTGGGCCATCGTCTCCGCGCTGGTCTACCTCGCGCTGATCACGACGATCTCCTCGGTCATCGAGGGCCGCCGCAAGGGCGTGGATCGCCTGGTAACCGGGGTGGTGACCGTCGCGTTCCTCATCGCAATGGTGCCGCTGGTGTCGGTGGCGATCACCGTGCTCACCAACGGCATCGCCGGCCTGTCTGCGGAGTTCTTCACCCACTCGATGCGCAACGTCGTCGGCGAGGGCGGCGGGGCGCTGCACGCGATCGTCGGCACCCTGCTGATGACGCTGGCCGCCGCGATCATCTCGATCCCGATCGGCCTGTTCACCGCGATCTACCTCATCGAGTACGGCGCCGACCGGCGCCTCGCCCGCGGCATCACGTTCCTCGTGGACGTGATGACCGGCATCCCCTCGATCGTCGCCGGCCTGTTCGCGTTCGCCCTGTTCGCACTGTTCTTCGGCCCGGGCGTCCGCCTGGGCATCATGGGCGCCGTCGCACTGTCGGTGCTGATGATCCCGGTCGTCGTCCGCTCCACCGAGGAGATGCTGCGGCTCGTCCCCAACGAGCTGCGCGAGGCGGCGTACGCGCTGGGCGTGCCGAAGTGGCTGACGATCGTGAAGGTGGTGCTCCCCACCTCCATCGCCGGCATCACGACCGGCATCATGCTGTCGATCTCCCGCGTGATCGGTGAGACCGCGCCGCTGCTGATCACCGCCGGCATGGCCACCTCCATGAACTACAACCTGTTCGAGGGGCGCATGGCGTCACTGCCGGTGTTCGTCTACACCCAGTACATGAACCAGGGAATCCCCAGCTGGGCGTACCTCGACCGCGCGTGGGCCGGCGCCCTCGTGCTGATCGTCATCGTCATGGTGCTGAACCTCGTCGCGCGACTGGTCGCGCGCATCTTCGCTCCCAAGATGGGCCGCTGACGCGGCATCCGAATCTCCAACCCGAAGGAATACCCCAGGTGTCAAAGAGCATCGAAGTCAACGACCTCAACGTCTACTACGGCGACTTCCTGGCCGTGGAGGGCGTCTCGCTCGAGATCGAGCCCCGCAGCGTGACCGCGTTCATCGGTCCGTCCGGATGCGGCAAGTCCACGTTCCTGCGCACCCTCAACCGCATGCACGAGGTCATCCCCGGCGCGCGTGTCGAGGGCGAGGTGCTGCTGGACGGCGACAACCTGTACGGCCCCACCGTCGATCCGGTGCTGGTGCGCCGACAGGTCGGCATGGTCTTCCAGCGCCCCAACCCCTTCCCCACGATGTCGATCCGCGAGAACGTGCTGGCCGGCGTCAAGCTCAACAACCGGCGCATCTCGAAGTCCGACGCGGATGAGCTGGTGGAGAAGTCCCTCAAGGGCGCGAACCTGTGGAACGAGGTCAAGGACCGCCTCGACCGACCCGGGTCGGGGCTGTCCGGCGGGCAGCAGCAGCGACTGTGCATCGCGCGGGCGATCGCAGTGTCGCCGCAGGTGCTGCTGATGGACGAGCCCTGCTCGGCGCTGGACCCCATCTCGACCTACGCGATCGAGGAACTCATCGAGGAGCTGAAGGCGGACTACACGATCGTGATCGTGACGCACAACATGCAGCAGGCCTCGCGGGTGTCCGACCGCACCGCGTTCTTCAACATCGCCGGCACCGGCAAGCCCGGCAAGCTCATCGAGTATGCCGACACCAACACGATCTTCACGACCCCGTCGCAGAAGGCCACCGAGGACTACGTCTCCGGCCGCTTCGGGTGAGGTGCGGGCCTCGCGGGCTCAATCGCGGGGGCTCAGCAGGTACCGGTTGATGGATGCCGTCAGCTCGGCATCCACCGGGAGCGCGGCCCCGTCGATCGCGGTGATGGGCGCGGCCAGCCGCACGCTGGACACCAGCCACGCGGCATCCGCTGCCGTCAGATCCGCCAGCGGGATCGTCTCGTACGCGGTGGCGAACCCCTGCGCCTCGAGTTGGGCGAACACGCTCAGCTGGGTGGTGCCGTGCAGGATGCCGCCGTTGGGCGCGGGGGTGACGAACGTGTCGCCGCGGCGCAGGATGAGCGAGGCGGTGGGCGCTTCCAGCACGAACCCGTCGGAGCTGACGAAGATCGCGTCGTCGGCGCCGCGGCGGTGCGCCTCGCGGAGTGCGGCCATGTTGACCGCGTAGGACAGGGTCTTCGCGCCCAGCAGCAGCCACGGCGCGCGCGCGGGGACGTCCATCGCGTAGCCGCGGTCGAGGGTCACGACCCGCACGCCGTGCTCCCGGACGGCGCTGCGGCCGGGGGCGGTCGCGGCGGTGACCCACGCGGTGGGCGCGGGGCCGTGCTCGACGCCGCGGCTGAGGATGAGCTTGATCACCGACTCCCCCGGGCCGCAGGCTGCGGCGGCGCTGTCGATGGCCTGGCGCCACTGCGTCAGGTGGGGTTCGGGCAGGTCGCACAGTCGCGCGGAGTGGGCGAGGCGTTCCAGGTGGGCGGTGGTCTCCTGCGGGTGGCCGTCGATGACGCCGATGGACTCGAAGATGCCGTCGCCGCGCTGCGTGCTGAGCTCGCCGACGCTCAGCGCGGGTGCGGACGGGTCGATCACCGTGAACGTGTCGGCGAACGAGTCGCGGGGGTCGGAGGGGTCCGCGGGGTCGATCGTGAGCGCGAATCGCCAAGCCATGACGTGAGCCTAGCGACGTTGCGCCGTCGGAATTCAGGCTGAGCGGACGAGAACCGCGGCATCCGGGGCCGTTTGGTCCGCACAGCCTGAATTGTGACGGGGAATGCCCCGCCACCGAGCCTCGGTTACACTTGACCAGCCGGGCCGCAGTAACCCCGGGCTCCATCTTCTGCCGCTTTGAGCGGCCTCGCGCCGAGAGGCGTTCTGCGGCCCGGCACCTTCTTTCCCGGCCTCCCTCGGCCCGTGAGACCACAGCTGGTCGCCGAAACGATGGGAGGTTCCCACGGTCTCGGCGACCAGCTGTGGTCTCAGCGTCGGCGGATGTCAGGTCAGGTCAGCGAGTCGCGGCGCCAGAGCGCGGCGCACGAGGCGAGGTCGCCGGCGTAGGTCGACAGCCGCAGCGCGCGCGTGGTCAGGGCCGTGGCGCGGTCGGATTCGGTCGCGTCATAGTCGTCGGCCAGATGCGTTGCCCCGGTGGCCTGCACCCGGCAGAACGCCGCCGCCCGCTCCAGCGCCACCGCGAAGTCCCCGGTGAACAGCCCCCGCAGGATCGTGTCCACCAGCGCCACCAGCTCCTCCGGCCCGGCGGGCGTGGGCGCCCCGGCGACGACCGGGTCGACTGTGACGATCGCAAGCCGGCCCCGGTCGTACAGCAGCGCCGCCGTCTGCGGGTCGTCGTGGATCATCAGCTGCAGCAGGTACAGCCGCCACAGCGCACCGGGCAGCGAACGGGCGGGCGCGCGCGACCACAGCTCCGCAATGTCGTGGATGCCGTGGCTATCGGTGAATCCGACGAGACGCTCCACGACGTCGGCGTCCTGCTGCTCCCGCACCCGGGTCAGCAGCGCGTGCGCGGTGGCGTGCGCGACCCGCGACACCTCGGCCGGATCCTCCGCCGCGAACAGCCGGTCGAACGTCTCCGAGGGTCGCCGGACGGGCTTGTGAAAGTGGTTGCCGGCGTCGTCGGTCATCAATCCAGGCTACCCGCGCCCCCGGAGGGCCGGCCGGCGTCAGGCCGTGGGGACCGCGACGATCGGGTCACCCGTCGGGATGCCACCAGGCGCTCCCCCGGCAGGCTCCACCGTGATGGCGATCACGTCTCCCGGTTGAATCTCGCCCTCCACGGCTGCGGTGGCAGTCGCGCCTTCGGCCGCGAAGGTGCCCGCGGAGATCGGTTCGTCGTCCCGGATGAGCCACAGCTCGAACGTCTCGTCCTCGGTGATCGCAGGAAGCCCCTCCGAGACGACAACGGCCTCGCCGACCTGCTCCGACCAGTAGGCGGTGGCCGACAGCCCCTCCTCGGTGACGGTGACCGACTGCGCGTCGGGCGCGGATTCGATCTGCTCCAGCGCGACCAGCGCGGCGGGACGGTTGAGCCAGTTGTACAGCGCCCCCGCGCCGAGCCCGATCCCCACGAGCAGCGCCATGCACGCGGCGAGCGCGAGCAGCGCGCGGGTCCAGCTGCGGCGCACGATAGCCTGCGTCGTCGTGGTGGTGGGCACCGGCTCGTCTCGGCCGGTGCCCGGTGGCGGCACGGCACCCGGCGCGAACACCACCGTCAGCGCATCGGCGCTGAGGGGCATGGCGTCGGTCGGCCGGCCGGTCGTCCCTTCCCGCAGGAGCCTGTCGAGGGGATCCGTGTCGGTGGTCTCCGGCGAGGCGGTGGCGGTGTCGGTGTCGGTGTCGGTGGTCTCCGGCGAGGCGTCGGCGGTGTCGGGCTCCGCCGCGGCATCTTCGGCGTCGACCGCCGGCACCACGACAGTGACATCCGCGACCGGGGGCTCAGCCGCGACCGCCGGAACAACGCGCGTCGCGTCCGCATCCGGAGCCTCGGCCTCAACCACCGGAACAACGCGCGTGGCATCCGCATCCGGAACCTCCGCGTCGACCACGGGCGCGACCGCCGGAGCATCCGCCACCACCACCGCCTCCTGCGGCAAATGCGCGATGCGTGCCAGCAGGTTCGAGCGCATCGTCAGCGGCGGGACGGCATCGGCGACGCCGTCGGCGAGGGACGCCACGGCGGCGGCATCCGCCAGCGCCACGCTCTCCCACTCCGGCCGCTCCGCCAGCGCCTCGAGGTACCGCGCCTCATCGTCGGGCGACAGGGCGTGGAGGGCGTGACCGGCGGCGAGCTCGGCGAACTCCTGCTCGTTCATGCGGTCACCCCCATCGCCGTGCGCAGGCGCGACAGGCCGTCACGCATCCGGGTCTTGATCGTCCCCAGGGGTGCCCCCACCAGGGTCGAGATTTCGCTCTGACTGTAGCCGCCGTAGTACGCCAGGACGATCGCCTCGCGCTGCGGATCGGGAAGGGTCGACAGCGCACCGGCCACCTTCTCCCCCTCCAGCTTCAGTTCCACCTGCTCGGCGACACCGTCGTGGGCGACGTCGATGTCGCGCAGCCCCGCACGCACGTCACGGTCACTGCTCGACTGCGAGGCCCGCACCCGATCCACCGCGCGGCGGTGGGCGATCGTGAGGACCCACGCTCTCCCCTGTCCCTTGTTCGGAGCGAACCGCGCGGCGGATTGCCACACCTCCAGGAACACCTCCTGCAGCACCTCTTCGCTCTGCGCGCGGTCCACCAGCACGCGCACGATCAGACCGAACACGCGCGGCACGAGCAGGTCGTACAGCCGCGCGAACGCGGCCTTGTCTCCGGCGGCCACGCGAACGAGGAGGTCGGCGGCGCGATCGCGCGTCACGCCGTCCTCGGGCTCCTCCACCCCGTCGATGACCATCGCCCCCAGCATGCACGCCACCCTGCCTGCCGCCAGAGGGCTTGCCCTGCAGGGCGGGGACGAGTAGGCGATCGCGGATGCCGCGGCGTCGCATCCCATCCGATCCGGCGACCGCTCCGAACACCTGTCATCGCCGCAGTGAGGCGGTACCGACAACGGAGGACATGATGCTCAGCACCAAGAAGAAGATCACCGCAGCTCTGACTCTCACGCTGGCGGGCGCGTTCGCGCTGTCGGCATGCACGATGGGCGGCGACACCACCGACGAGGCGACGGACACGATGACGGAGGAATCCATGACGCCGGAGGCGATGGATGCCACGGCGATGCTCGTCGGAGCCGGCTGCGAGGACTACGCCGAGGCCGTCCCGGATGGACCGGGCTCGATCGAGGAGATGTCCCAGGTACCGGTGGCCACCGCGGCATCCACCAGTCCGGTGCTCACCACGCTCACCGCCGCCGTCAGCGGCCAACTGAACCCCGAGGTGAATCTGGTGGAGACGCTCAACGGCGGCGAGTACACGGTGTTCGCTCCGGTGGACGACGCGTTCGCGAAGATCGATGAGGCCACGATCGAGTCGCTGAAGACCGACACCGACACGTTGACGTCGATCCTGACGTACCACGTGGTCGATGGCCGGGTGGATCCTGCGGACATCGCCGGCACTCACACGACGCTGCAGGGCGCGGACATCGAAGTGACCGGCTCTGGGGATGAGTGGATGGTCAACGACGCCATGGTCATCTGCGGCGGCGTGCAGACCGAAAATGCCACCGTCTACCTGCTCGACACGGTGCTGATGCCTCCGGCACAGTGATCGACCCGGGTCGCGGCGGGGGGGCCGCGGCCCGTGGTGGGCGGTGCGGCCGCCGGCGCTCTGGGGGCGTCGGCGGCCGTTGCACCGTTGAGGGGCCCGCGTCAAGTGTGATATTGCGGCGTGGCGGCGGGGCTAACGTGTGAGAGGCGAGTGGGCGGCTCTGGGTGCCGCGACGGCAGGGGGAAGAATGATCGATTCTGGGGTGGACGGCGTCTCCACCGGAGAGCTGCTCGATCAGCGCTACCGCCTGATCGAGCACATCGGCGCCGGCGGGGCGGCGCGCGTATACCGGGCCGAAGACGAGCACCTGCAGCGCACGATCGCGATCAAGGTGATGCGCGGGCACGTCGACGGCCTGGGCTCGGTCGAGCGGGCGCGGGCGGAGACGCTGACGCTGGCATCCCTCAGCCACCCCTGCCTGGTGACGCTGTTCGACGCGCGCATCGCGACCAGCGAGGACGAACCGACGTATCTGGTGATGGAGTACGTGCCGGGAGTCACGCTGCGCGATCGCATGGCGCAGGGGGCGATGGATGCCGAAGAACTCGCGGGCATCGCCGTCGACATCGCCGAGGGTATGCACGTCGCGCACATCGCGGGTGTCGTGCACCGCGACATCAAGCCGTCGAACGTGCTGCTGTGGCGCTCGCCCCTGGACGGCGAGCGGTGGCGGGCGAAGCTGGCGGACTTCGGCATCGCGTACCTGCAGGATTCCACCCGGGCGACCGAGCCGGGGCTGGTTCTAGGCACCGCCGCCTACCTCGCGCCGGAGCAGGCGCGCGGCGAGTCACCCGCGCCGCCCGCGGACATCTACGCCTTCGGCATCATGCTCATCGAGGCGCTCACCGGCGCGCGGCCGTGGGCGGATGCCGAGGGGATCGGCGCCCTGATGGCGCGGCTCCTGGACCCGCCGCCGGTGCCCGAGACGCTGCCGCAGCCGTGGTGGTCGCTGCTGCGGCGGATGACGGCGATGCGGCCCGAGGATCGGCCCACCGCGCTGGAGGTGGCGACTGCCGCGGCGCAGCTCACGGGGTCGGCGCGCGGGGGGGCTCCGGCCGGTGCCGTCGGTGCCGTTGCTGGGGCCGCTTCGACTGTGACGGACCAGACGACGCAGGCGCTGGTGCCGGCGGATGCCTCGGGCAAGCCGGCGTCGGCGGATCCGCCGACGGCTCCGTTGTCGCTGATCCTCCCGCCGTCGGTGGCGGGTGAGACGGCGGTGACGCAGATTTCCCCGGTCGGGCCTGGCGGTGCTGAGGACCGCGTTGAGGCTCCGCCGGCGGATCGGCGCCGCCGCCTGATCTTGGCTGCCGTCATCGTGCTGCTGCTGCTCGCGCTGGCCGGAGCGGGGATCGCCGCACTGTCCACATTGCGTCCGACACCCACCCCCACCGCGCCCGCAGTGGAGGACCCCGCGCCCGTCGTGACCCCGACGGAGGAGGAGCCGGCACCGGTGATTGAGGAGGAGCCGGCACCGGTGATCGAGACCGAGGCGCCCGCGCCGGTGGTTGAGCAAGAGGCGCCCGCGCCGGTAGTGGAGAAGGAGTCGCCCGCCGGACCCGCGGACAAACCCGGACCCGCGGACAAACCCGGACCCGCGGAGAAACCCGACCCCGCGAAGGACGGCGGGCCGGGCAACAACGGGAACGGTGGCGGCCCCGGCAACAACAACCGTGGACCGGGCAACAACAACGGCAACGGGGGGCCTGGGAACGGCAACGGCTGAGGGCCGACTAGGCTAGATGTCGAGGGCCTCTAGCTCAGTCGGTAGAGCATCGGACTTTTAATCCGCGGGTCGTGGGTTCGAGCCCCACGGGGCCCACTCCAATCTTCGCCTCGTCAACCTTTTCGCCGTTGGTGCGGATTCCGCGCAGGTCGCCTACCTCCGAGCTTGAGCACCTGATCGCATGCCGTCTCCCGGTCGCTTTCGCGTCCGGATAGGTGCTGCCCATAGATACTCCCGCTCCTCGGCAGGGAGTGCGTCGCGCTCGATCGCTGTATTTCCGAAACGCAAAGCACCCATACAACCTGCCTGCGCGCGTTGCCGTCTTCGGCTTCGACCGGCCGGCTTCCACGGGCCTCAGAGAGGCTGTCAGGATGCTCGACATCACATAGGGTCCGCTCTTTGAGAATTCGTGCGGGCGGGTCCTCTGCGACGCGGCTGCCGCGACGACCATAGTTGACGACCGCGGACACGAACGCGCCCGATCGAGGACCGGCTTCCGCTCGCCGGGGCTCTCTGCTTGCCTCGTTGAGCCTGTAGCGGGGTCGGCCACAAGCCACTACTCGAGCCGGGGCGGCGCCGTCCTCGCGCGGTAGCCTGAGCGCACTGCGCGGCGTAGGGCCAGCGCTCGAATCACATGGGAGCTCATTTCATGGCCGAAACTGCCGCCATCCTTGCCTGGACACTGCAGAAGGAGATCCCGACACCTGCCGACGTGAACGAACTGCTCGTCGAAGGTGAGGCTCCCGTTGCGTCCTTCAAGACCTTCCGCGACTCGGCTACCTTCACAACCAAGCGGCTCATCGTCCGTGACGCGCAAGGCATCACCGGAAAGAAGATCGAGATCTACTCGCTGCCCTACAGCTCGATCCACATGTGGTCGACGGAGAACGCCGGCGGCATGCTGGACCGCGACGCTGAGGTGGAGTTGTGGACGAAAGCCGGCCACATCAAGGTGAAGCTCACCAAGGGCGCCGACATTCGACGAATCGACGGCCTCCTCGCCTGGGCAACGCTCCACAGCCACTGAATCAGCCCAGTACTGCCCGCACATCGCATCGCCACCTGCCGGGCCGAAACGCACGCACGCTGATCGACCGGCTCGCGATCGACCGTCGGTACCGGAAACCAACGCTCGCTCGACCACCGGCTTGCGCTCCGTGTGGTGCAGCCCCGAAGACCGTCGACCGCCGCGGGGATAAACCAGCGCTCGAATGTCGCCGAGCCTGATGAACGGCTGTAGAGAATCCACGCGTCGATCATCGCCGTGGCGTTTGGGCGCAGACGTAGAGGAGACTCGGTCGCATGGGATCTGCTCGTTATGAGTTCGAAGGAGTCCTCGGCGTGGACTCGCCGGACCCGATGGACGCACAGTGGGAACGCATCGCGCAGTGGCCGATCCCGGTGCTCGGGTTGGCTCCTCAGCCGACGATCGAGATGTTCGGCCCATCCTCGATCGGCAACGGATCGGACAGCGCCGGCTTGCGTAACGCGCAGGTCGGGTTTTCGTACATCGTGATCCGTAACCCTGCAGATCGGGCTGACCCTGCCAACCTGGCGGATCTCGACGAAGAGGTCACGCGCGCGCTGGACGAGGTCCCGCCTTGGCCGCTACCGAAATGGCTCATCGAACTGACCGAGCGGCAGCGTTACCCCATGCTCTGGGAGGCCGTGAGGACCAGCTGGTACCGCGACCCAGCGGAACGGCCCTCGATCGCCGAAGCGCTCGTCGATCACACCACCGAGGTGCTGAACACCAACTTCCGGCCAGAACGAGGACTCGACGGCAGGGCCGGCAGCCTCCCCCCGGCACCCGACATCACCACCGCCGCCGTGCAACACGATGCCATCCTCCGCATCGATGGAATCGACCACCCGGCGGTCCTGATCGACACAGATCCGCATGTCTTCGCCGCCGGAACCGAACTCGACGACTCTGCCCAAGTCACTGTCGTCCTAACCCGCGACGAACTCCCCTTCGTCCGAGTCGAACTGACAACTCACGCCAGCACCTAACCCGCGCGCTACGGGACCGACCTACGTTCGCATAGGGCTGTAGCGGGGCATGCCTTCCGATTAGCGCGGCGCGGTGAGAATCTCGGCGGTGCCCGTGGTGATCGCGATGGTGTGCTCGCTGTGCGCTGTGCGACAGCCTGTAGCGCTGCGAAGGGTCCATCCGTCCGGGTCAGTGATCAGAGCGTCCGTGTCTTCCATCACCCAGGGTTCGAGGGCGAGAAGCAGACCGGGGCGCAGCTTGTACCCACGGCCAGGGCGTCCAGTATTCGGTATGTGCGGGTCGCCGTGCATGACGGAACCGATCCCATGTCCGCCGAACTCCGTGTTGATCGAGTACCCGGCTTCCTCGAGCACGGAGCCGATGGCGTACGAGATGTCGCCGATACGGTTCCCCGGAAGAGCTGCGTCGATGGCGGCCGCAAGAGCGTTCTCGGTGGCCTCGATGAGTCGGATACTGCTTGCGGGTTTGGTCGGCCCGACGATGAAGCTGACTGCGGCATCCGCGGCCATCCCATTCTTGAGGACCGCGAGATCCAGGGTGACAAGGTCCCCATCCCGGAGCGCGTAGTCATGCGGCAACCCGTGAAGAACCGCGTCGTTCACGGCCAAACAGATGTAGTGCCCGAAGGGCCCGTTGCCGAACGACGGCGCGTAATCGACGTAGCAGGACTGCGCGCCAGCCGCCACGATGAGCTTGCGCGCCCACTCATCGATATCCAGGAGGTTCACCCCTACAGTGGACCGCTCGCGCAATTCGTGCAGTATGTTCGCGACCACTGCGCCAGCGGACCGGGCACGGTCGACCTCCGATGAACGGAAGATCTCGATCATCAAGCGCTCCAACCGGTTCGGTATTAAAGTACCGGTCAAACTATACCGATATGCTCGACCTCATGATGGTTCGCTTGCCACACACCCCGGAGGATATCGAGCGTGGCCGGCGCCTAGGCGCTCTTCTGCGGCAGGCGCGAGGGAGCCGCTCGATCCTCGAAGTTGCGTCCATGGCAAGGATCTCGCCCGAGACACTGCGGAAGATCGAGACCGGCCGCTTGGTCACCCCTTCCTTCGCCACTGTCACCGCAGTCGCATCCGCGCTCGACCTCTCACTCGACTCACTCGCCGAAGAGTCCAGCATGCCGGGCGCAGAAGAAGGTCAGCCCCTAACCGCTTGACGCTGACAGCCGTACGCAAGACGACTCATCTTCGGGCCGCTGCAGATGGGATTCGCCATCCTGGCTACTGTGGGCTGCATGACCCGCGTGTGGCTGACGGAGTGGGAGTGGGCGTGCTGCGGTGACGCCTTCGCGGTGGGCGACGATGTCGATTTCGGCGTCACCACACGAACCCCGGATCCATCATTGGTCGAACTGCTCGGTTCGGCACTGATAGCCACGGTGGACGCGGTCGAGTCGCACCACGAAGAAGAATTCGACGATCGAGTGCGCGGTCGCGTTACCGCCGTGCGCGCGGTCACGCATGAGGTCGAGGCGCGTCGGTCGTTGCGTCGTCCTGGCCACGGCGCTCCACCGGACGCCGTCATGCCCCCTGACGGCGAGGAGTGGCCGATGGTGCGCCGTGAACTGGGCGGCGGGGTGTTCGTTGGCTCGCAACCGTCGCGGTACGTGACTGAGATCGTTCCCCTACCCGGCACGACCACGCTGGAGCCCGCCCGCGGCGTGCGGCTGCCGTCATCAGAAGGGGTAGCCCCGCCACAACCAGAAAGCAACAGCATCAGCGATGCCCCCGGCGAACGGAAGACTCGATCACTCGCCGGGTGGCTGGTCGACATCGATGAGCGCTAATCGACCGCGAGCAATCGCCCGCATCAGGACCGCGTTTCGGGCGCCGAGCGTGCTTGGGTGCAGGCGGCGAAGCGGGCTCTCGATCTTCGCTGCGATACAGTCCTTCATCTCAACGCAGAATCTCATCGAGGGCAGCCTCGAGGGTACGCACAATCAATGGGGCTGCGCCGGCGCCTAGTAGTCGCGCCGGGATCGCGCCGTTCTCGTACTCGCCGTAGGCCGAGATGTAGCCGACCACCTTCTCACTCTCGCGCACGACGAGGTCCACCGCGATCAAGCCTCCTGGCCTGCCGTCGGCCCTGCTGAGCGCGAGCCTCCGTCCCTTGTGCTCTACGGTGATCGGCTGGCGCTTGATGCTAGCGATGAACTGGGCGGTGAGAGGCGTAGTCATGCGGGCTCCCGACTTCAGTGCTTGGTGCCGCAATGGCGGCTTGGACCGTGGAGTCTAGAGGACGCATGAGGGAGCACGGGGTGTCGAGGGAACCTGGTAGCGCTCTCTAATCGACGACCGAAGCACCATTGTTCGTGCGCCGGAGCATCAGCGAGAGGTTCGCGGCGGTCTGAGTCTGCTGCGCGGAGGGATTCGCGATAGCGTTCACCGGTCAACTCGATCGTCGATCGCGGCGCAAAGCGTGGCGGCCAGTTCGATGGCGCTCCGCGCATCCTGCGGCGAGACGACGATTCGTTGGCCGAGCTTGAGGGGTGAGTCGGGAACAGCGCGAAGGTACTTCTCATCCACGCGGCCGTCCGCGTGGATGTGCGCGTGGCGAGCGGCCCAGAGGCGCTTGAGCGCCGCCCAATCGATACCCGGGACGTCGCGCGGGTCGCTGCCGAGTGGACCGAACAGATCGGCCAGGTCATCGAGCCGCTGGAAGACGTTACCCCTGCCCTTCAATGACGCGGCGGCATCCGGCACGCGCCGGCGATACTCGGAGCACGCGAATGCTTCCACGATCCCGACCACACGTCCAAGCGTGTCAACCGCGATCCGGTCGTAGACACCCTGTTCGCGAAGCACAGCTCGCTGTTCGGTAGGAATGTCGTCGAGCGCGACCAGCTTTACCCGCTCGGCAGCAAAGGCGTCCTCTGCCACGACGGATGCGCCGAGCGCTCCACTGACCGGGCAAAACCGATGCTCCCCGAAGACGGCGTAGCGCACACCGCAATCGAGACACGTCCGTGCCCGCACGAGTCGCTCTTCGTCGATACCGGGAAGCGGCTGGGGATAGAACGGCTTCGATCGATAAGTGACCTTAACGAAGCGGCTATTCCGGGTCGAACGCGCCATGGAGCCGAAGCTCTTGTTGAGGGCGTCTGACACCAACTGCATCGCCGCGTCTTGCGCGACGCGTATCACGCGGTCGCGTTGCTGGGTAGTCATGAACTCGTTGTGCTCTTCGCGATGACCGCAGTAGGGGCACGTCAGAAGCAGGTCGTCGGGGAGAGCATCGTAGTCCTCGCCGTTCATGCGAAAGATCTGATCGCAGGCCGGGCACTCCCGTCCGAAGTAGCCATGGTCGTCGTACGGAATCGAGACGCTGAAGCGCTCGTGCCCGGAAGAGTCTCGGCCTTGGTACGAGGCGCCGTCTGCCGTTCTGAAGCTCACGCAGCGATTCTCGCCTAACCCTCCGACATGACCATGCCCGAAGCGCCCGGCTCCCGCGCGCGCTTGTGGACCGACTTCCGGGCTTGCCGCCAGGCGGTGGTATAAGCGAGGGACGGCAGCGTGAGTGTGTCCAGTCTCACCTCGGGCGGGGAACGGGAGATCCAGCTGCGCGACGGTGCAGTGCGTTCCGCTAACTTGACAGGGTGCCCTTCGCCCTCCTCTTCACGTTGATCCTTGCGCTGCTGGCCCTGTTCCAGATCGCACTAGCACTCGGGGCACCGTTTGGACACTTCGCGTGGGGCGGGCAAGACCGCGTGCTGCCTGCCCGCAAGCGCATCGGGAGCGTCGTTTCCATCCTGATATACGGGCTCATGGCGGTTGTGGCGTGGGACCGCGTGGGCGCGAACAGCATTTTCCCGGACCTGTTCTCCCAGATCGCGATGTGGGTGATCTTCGCGTACTCGGTGCTCGGGATCCTCATGAACGCGATCTCCCGCAGCAAGCCGGAGCGCTACACGATGGTGCCGGTGTCGATCGCGCTCTCGGTGCTGTCGTTTCTGATCGCCATGGGACACGGCGAGATGGCCCTGCCGATCTGACCCGCACCTCGAATAGGCCCACCGCCCGGGGTCCAGCGCCTCACCTGCGCAAGAACCCACAGGCACGGTGCGGCCCGGCATTCACGATGTATGAACGCCCGCACAAGGACCGGCTCGCGCGCCGATCGGCCGACGCGCGAGCGTCACTCGTCAGGCGATGGACTGCCGAGCGATCCGGCGGGCCACTCGGCAGGGATCCCCGCGACACACTCGTAGTTGAGTGGCCACACGGTCACCCGTAGCGACTACTTGAGCAGGCCTTTCTTGCGGCCTTGCTCGATCAGGTACGACACGAACGCTGAGCAGGTGACGAGCATGTACTTGGCGAGCGCCTGGTCGGCGTCTGCCGCGTCAATGTCGCCATGACGGATGCCCGAGCCGTCAGAAGTCCAGCCGTACATCTTCGACCAAGCGCCCTTGAGCGCCGGATGGATGGTCAGACCGGCGGCTTCGAGTTTGCTCAAACCAGCCCCCAGGGTGTGTTCCCCGGTGATCTTCTTGACGACAGCCTCGACCGCCGAGATCGACTCCTTCATCGAGTTCGCATAGTCAGGATTCTGGCGGTCGGCAAGGTGTTCGACGGCCCGGTCGAGGGCATGCCGAGCGCCAGCGATTGCATGGGCGTCGGTCTGCGCCGTGACCACCGCATCGGCTTCGGCAGTCGAATCGAGGGGACTGATCTTGCCGCCGATGAACCGGAACCCGACGAGGTAGTTCTCGAACTGCCCGTTCATCGCCTCGGCCACGGCGGAAGCGGCCTTCGAAGTGTGGAAGTCCTCGGACCTCTGGGTGTAGCGCACGATCTCTTCGATAAGGTCCAGCACGTCGAACCACTCGCCCTGGATGATCGATGCCTTGACGATCCTCCACACCTGGTAGTCGGGCGGCTCCTCGTCGGCGGGATTCTTGAACTGCCATCGCCACAGGGCGCTGACCAGTTCCTCTTGAGTCTTGCTCCCAGCCCGTTCGGCGCGGTCGAGCGCGTTCTGCAGGATGTGGAGCACATTCCATAACTCAGTCCGGGTGTCTTCATCGAGCGAATCCGTCTGGATCACGCTTCTTGTGGCGCGATGCCCCATGCGCTCAGCGAAAGATGCCATGGGCATAGGTTACTGAGACGGACCGACGCGGCCCCGCGAAGTGAAGCCCCCGCCGCTAGACCCGAGGCTGACGCGGAGAAGGTCTTCAAACGGCCAACCGAGAACGACCGAAAGCCACCGCCGAAGGGGAGACTCCCACTCGGGCTGAGGCCGGTGGTTCGCAGTGCGCGGGGGATCCGGCTGCAAACGTCGCGGCGAATCTCATATATCCGCGCTTGCCGAGGCGCGACGTCGTGAGAGTGCACGCTCACCGCGCCAATAACGCACGTCGCCCGCAAAGGGATCCGCTTTGGGGTGCGATTCCTCTGCTGTACGGGTAGGTGTTGCCATCTGTCCGTATCGGGTCACCGCGGCCCCGCCGTCCCGAACTACTGTCGACTGACCTCCGACGCATCAATACGAGCGGCGACCTGCTGCATCACCCCCGACGGATCCGGCGCCGAGGCGTAGACCGTGAACTCGGCGTACGACGGATCGCTGATCTGCAGCGGAGGCAGCGGATGCTCGCGCAAACGTATGACTCTGAGTCCAGCTGCGAGCAGATCGAGGGACTTGTCCGTGTCGAGGGTCACTTTGCCGGCGTGCCAATATGACCCGTCGTACTCGATTGCGACGTCACCGACCAGAATGTCCACTGTCCAGCTCCCTCGACGCTTGAACGCCGCGTGACGGACTGCGCGTCCGGAGAGCGCCTCGCCGAAGATGGCCGCGGCAGCATCCAGATAGAGCGCCTCCATCTTCGATTTCCCGGACAATCGACACTCCGGGCAGCCCGCACCGGCGACTCGCGAAGCGAGCGGTGCGGACCAGCGATGTGCCGGGTTCTCTGCGCACACCCATTCCGGTGTGAATGACATCCGCCCTGTCGGTAGAACATGGAATGGCGCCACCGGGTTGGTGTCCGCCCACTCTTCAGCTAGCGCCGGATAGTTCCATGCGAAGGAGTTCGTTCGCGTACGGCAGATCGGACAGCGCCAGACGGGCTGCTGCATCCGCTCCCGCGGAGAGGCTTCCCACTCGTGTCCGCAAACGGGGTCCTTCCACCATCGTGGCCTGGCTGATCCTGGTGTGACCTTTTCGAGCGGCGTCGAGTTGTTCTCGGCGTACTGGTTCGCGATCTCTGGTTCGAGTTGCACGACGCCGGCCTTCGAACTTCGCGTTTTAGCGGCGACACAGTGGTCGCATCCCGAGAGGTACCAGTGAGAGATCGACAGGCGCGGGTGATGTCCGGCTGGGCACTTCCAGCGGAACCCGTTCCCGACGAGCGGGCGATCCTCCAGGACCATCACCTCGGCCGGGTCGTGCTCCGGATCATCCCAGGACTCCGCAAGTTCCGGCACCTGCGAGATGGTCAAGTGCGCAATGGCCTGGATGCGCACCATGTCAGCAAGTCGGCGCTCGTCGGCACACTCGCCGCATCCCGGAGTCTCGCTCATGGTCCGTATCGGGGCGGTGAAGCGGTGTCCTTCGGGACAGACCCAACCCGCTTCGCGGTTGGCCCTCATGGTCGCTGTCGCGAGCAGGACTGGGTCGTTGTCCTCGGCCCACCAGTCAAGTGCCGTTGAGCCTGAGTCCTTGAACAGCTTCTTCCCCGGCGCCGCCGTGCGTGTGCGGCTCTTCGTGCATCCGCAGAAGAAGCCCATGTCTCCGACGCGTTGCACGCTGCGCACGCCGCACTGCTCGCACTCGGTGAGGTGCGGGTCGTCTGGCAGTGACGGGTCGGTGAGTGGGCCGAGATAGAGGAATGAATGATCGCCGGCGAACTTCGCGACAGCGTCGAGATCGTTCGGAGCGGTGTTCGCGTAGGCACCCGCCGTGGCCCTCGCCATCTCCGCCCACGCTCGCCACCTGCAGGCGTCGCATGTGGTGGCCTTGAGGCGCGTGCGTTCCTCGACCGTCACCATGCGGTAGTCGACCTCGACGTCACACGTAAGGCAGCGGCAACGCCGCATCTTGTCCGGCTTACCGAAGGTGCCGATCGGCTCGAGGCCACCTCTGCGGAAGATGTCGTCGACGTGGTGCAGGCAGTATGCCGGCTTCGTCCGGGTCCGATAGACAGCGGGCGCCACACAACCCGCGGCGCTGCAGGGCTGTTGCGTGTTCGGCACGGCGCCATCCTGCCAGAACGCACGGCAATAGCCCCATCCGCGTGGTCCTCCCCTTCCACGCATAGGAGCCACGGGCGACGATCGAACGGGACGGGCTCCTCCCCCCCGGGGGCATCCGATCGGGCGAGGATTCGATCGCGCATCCTACGATCGGTGTGCCGTCGGGGTTGCGCCGGAGCCCTGTCGCGATCTCCCTCGGTTTCGTTACCGCACGACGACGCCCGGTCACCGGGCATCGCCCGCATAGGGATCCGGGATGGAAGCCGGACCAAACGTAGCGACGGCGAGAGCGCGCCGAAAACGTCTGAGGAGCGTTTCGGCGGACCGCCGTTTCGGTGGGGGTTTTCGGTGGCCCGATCCAACGGCGTGTCGCGCGCCTATCGTGCCGGATGGTAAGCCCGCCGAAAACGATCGTTTTCGGCAGCCCCTGGGTGGCCTCAGTGTGTTCGGCTAGTCCCAGTTTCGCTCTCCGCATCTACTTGCGTGTATGCCAACTAGATGCCATGCTTGCAACTGCAACGTCCACACAGCAAGGAAGCGACGCATGAGTTCCCATGAAGTAGACCCGCAGGACGCCGCCGCCACGCTTGCGCAAACCGACCGGCTTGCCGCAAAGATGAGCAAGGACGTCTACGCGATGCGTGTCGCTATGGTGAGCCTGTCCGCTGCAACCGCCTTCGGGCTGCTCATCATCGGGCTGGTTCCGTCGATCGGGGCGATCATCGCCGGCACCGCCGCGATCGTCGCTGCAACCGTTCCGGTTTCGCTCGTCGGAGCAACCGCACGAGCACGTGACCGTGCGTTCTCTCGACGCTACGTTCTCACCATCGGCTGCTGGGGGCTGCTCTTTGCCGCGACGATCGTCATCGGCATGCTTCTCTTCCCCCATGTGTGGGGCTTCTGGATCCCCACGGCGATCCTGTGCGCAATCCCGCCGGTCGCCTTCGTCATCACAGGGAGCCGAGCGGTCCGCTCATGACACACCCACGATCCGAGCTCGACAAGGAGCTCCTCTCGCCTCTCCGCCTCTCGGTCCTCGCCGCTCTCTCCCGCGTGGGGGAGGCCGAGTTCGCCGCCATTCGGGATGCAATCGAGACGAACGATGCCGAGCTTTCGCGACAACTCACCCGACTGTCTGAAGTCGGCTACCTCCTGATCGATAAACAGCGCTCCGGCCGCTACATGAAGACATGGCTCTCCCTCACAGAGGAAGGTCGCGTCGCCCTCACTTCACATATCGCGGCGCTCAAGCGGATCACAGACATCTGAGACCTCTATCGCTGTTCAGCAACGCCCGGAAGCGGTTCGCCTGGGCGACTTCGGCGCCGCCACAGAGTGATAGCAGAACACCGCCTCGAAGCGATTTAGCTTTAGTGCGCACCGGGCGGTCGACGTCGGTCAGCCCACCGCTAACGATCGTTTTCGGTGAGAAGGCGTGCAACATCGAGGCGAGAGGCCGGTCGAAACGCATCGAGCCAACGTGCGCCCGCGTCACCTTCGGATCGTTCAGTGCCCGCTGAGGGATCCATTCATGCATCGCTGCAAATGCGGAGGGTGGTCGGGCTTCGACTTGTCGACACTTCGCGCTGGGTAACAAATCCTGACGTGAAGCTCTTCGCCGTCTGCGGATATCCGTCAACTATCTTTGACAGATGACCGCGGAGAAACTCTATGGGCTCGTCGATTCCCTGTCTGGCAAGGGTCCGGCCGCCGCACTACGGGCCGTCACCCAGCTCCGGGGCGAGGTCGCCCGCACCGAAGCTGGTCTCGTCCGCAGCGCCCGCCAGGCTGGCCTGTCGTGGGAGGCAATAGCGGAGTGTCTCGGCGTGACAAAGCAGGCCGTGCATCGTAAATCCGGCAAGCAGTAGGGCTGGCGGCGCAGCCGCCCATCGATGTCCTGATGGGCGCACCAACGCGACTCGTCAATGAATGTTGACGCAATAGACCTTCATGCACTACGTTCAGCGAAGAGGACGCGTCAACGTATGTTGACAGGCTCTTGGCATATACGGGCGTGCGGAGCGCCCCGAGGAGGATCTCATGCAGCCATGGGAGTGGACAGGGGACGCGGAGTTGCTCCGCCCGGCTAATCGGGTACTCCGGCCATCGTGGCCGGTGGCGATCGCGGTCGCTTCTCCGCAGCGGGTCTTCGTTGCAACTGCGGGGACCGAGGTGAAAGACACCTTCGAGATCGGGTCGGTCTCGAAGGCGCTCACCGGCATGCTGTATTCCGACGCGCTTCAGCGCGGCGTAGTTTCGCCGAAGACGACGCTGGGGGATTTGCTTCCTCTGAACGGGTTCGGACCCGTCGCCGCGGTGCCCCTCGGCTCGCTGGCCGTCCACGGATCTGGCCTCCCACGCCTGGCGCCCGGGATGCCCGTTCTACGTCGCAGTCTGGCGTTCTCGATCCGCGGGGAGAATCCGTACGGCGAGACCCTCGCTGAGCTCCTCGAGCAGACGCGGGACGTACGCGTAGGGTCGACGCGACCTCGGTACTCAAACCTCGGGTTTCAACTTCTCGGGCACGCGACCGCGAGTGCTGACGGGCGAAAGTACGGCCGACTCCTCCGTGAGGTCTTTGGCCCCGGGTATTCGACGCCGTCGCGTCAGGACGACCTTGATGACGCAGACCTCCGGGGAACCTCCCGGCTTGGCCGCCTGGTCCAGCCGTGGGTCGGCGAGGCTCTGGCTCCGGCAGGCGGCATCCGGGCAAACATAGGCACCATAGGAGACCTCCTGCGATCGATCCTGGATCACACTGCTCCGGGTGTCACCGCGCTCGAACCCGTTGCAGATTTCTCCTCAAGGGTCCGGATCGGCGCCGCATGGATTACTATGCCGTACCGCAGCCGCACAATCACGTGGCACAACGGCGCGACTGGGGGGTTCAGTAGCTGGATCGGTATCGACAGGGAAGCCCGCATCGGTGTGGCCGTGCTTTCCGCACGGCACGCAGCCGTGGACCGTCCGGGCTTTCGTCTTCTCGAGGAACTCGTAGCTAGTGGATCGGCAGTCCTCGACTGATGAGGCTGCACTCGATCTACCGATAGCCGGGGCTGCTTCTCGATGCGCAAGCGGATCCCATGCGGGCACGACTAGGGCTGAGTAACGGTGCTTGAACCCGTCAATCAGCGTCGCGGTGACGGATGCCCGTAGCTCGCTACGGGGAGCCCATGAACCAAGACCGCAACAATCTGCTAACGCGCCGACAGATTCTCCGCGATTACGTCACCGTCCTCGAGCGCACTGGTGAGCTGCTGCACGTCTGCGCCAGCGTCGACGGTGATGCCGCGGCAGCAAGGTCAGCGGTCGCCGAAGCTTTCGGCGTCAGCGAGATAGCGGCCGACGCCATCCTCCATCTGCAGGTACCGAGATTCACGCCGGCGGCCATGGTAGAGATCCGACAAGAGTTGGACGACCTCGACCGTCTTCTGCGCCAAATTGACGGGGCGTAGGAGGACCGGCAATTGCACCTCCGTGGTTACGCCGTTGACCCTCGGGAGGACGGGATCTGCGCTCTCCAGAGAATCCAGGGTCCCGCCTGCAGGGCATCCTGAGTTGCGCCTCTACGGCTACGCGGGCACAGTCCCCCGCGCTGTCCACGCTGACCCCGTGACTTCGAACGGGGCGGGCGGCATCTCGGACCGAAGCGTGTGTTGCAATCGCAGCCGTCCCGCGTCGTCAAGCGACGCGATGTACGCCCCGACCGGACCCACGCCGCGCTCGTAGGGTTGCCACCAGTCTTCGAAGGTCGGATGAAGCACGCGCACCGTCAATACGGTCTCGGCGATCTCACGGAGCCCGGCCGCAGCCAGGTAGCGGCCGAGCTGTCCCCGTCGAGTACCCGGGCGCTCGGATTCGGACGGCGCGTCCGGATCGACCGTGCTGAGCACCTCCCAGAATTGACTAAGCGGACTGGTACCCCCGGCGTGGTCCCATACGCACGCTGCAACCACGCCGCCGGGGCGGACCACCCGCGCCACTTCCCGAAGGTCGTGCACCGGGTCGCTCATGAAGTGGACCACCAGTTGCGCCAACGCGACGTCGAACTCGGCATCTTCGAAGGGAAGATCGCCCGCAGCCGCCATCTCGATTCGTGCTCCCGGAAAGCGCTCCCGCGCCGCCGCTGAGTACGAGACTGAGGGCTCGACTCCGGTGACGGCCGCCGCTCCCAGTCGAGCGACGAGCTCAGCTGTCAGCGCCCCGGGCCCGCACCCCACATCGAGCACGCGCTGACCCTGCTGGACACCCGCAAAATCCGAAAATGGGGAGCTCAACAGCTCGGAATAGCGACCCATGAAGCGGTCGTAATCGACCGCTGCGCCCTCGAATCCCATGCGCACACCGTACGTCCCCCGACCCATCGGTGGAAGGGACCGCCCGATCAGTGCAGGCAGCGGAAGCATCCTCCAAGATCGGTACGCGCGAATAGTACGCCGCGCCACGAATCCACGCCGACCAGCACCACCCATCCGTGCCCTTCGGGAGCGGGTTGGCCGACCGCATTCATTCACGATTCGCCGACCAAACGATCATGCATCGGCGCCGACCTTGTTTGATGGCAGGGAGTTCACGTCCGTCGCTGACCTCTCGAGGCCGCACGCAGGAGGATCTCCCAGCGGGCCGCGGCCGTGTCGGGTCGGACGCTCGAGTTGGGCGACCGCGGCTCCAAGGGCGCTAGAAGATGTGCGCTTCGCAGGATGCGAGGAACTTCTCACGGCGATGCAGAAGCTCGCGGTAAACGGTGGCGCGCGAGACGCTGAACAGTTCCGCGATCTCGGTCTGGGTGTACTCGCCTCGATCGTGCACCTCGAACAGCAGGCCGCGCTGCGTCTTCGACAGCTTCGGCTGTTTTCCCTTCAGCCTCCCTTTGGCGCGGGCGACCGCCATCCCCTCCCGGGTGCGCATGCTGATCAGGTCCCGCTCGAACTCCGCCACCATGGCGAGCACGTTGAACAGCAGTCGACCAACGGGATCGGTGGGATCGTATCGGTTCCCGCCGAGGCTGAGTGCGACGCCTTTCGACGTCAGCTCATCCGCGATCTCGCGCGCATCTCTCAGCGACCGGGCGAGCCGGTCGAGTTTCGTTACGACGAGGGTGTCTCCGCTTCGCACCGCGGCAAGCGCCTCCCGCAATCCCGGTCGGGCGCGATTCGCGCCGGTCATACCGTGGTCGACGTAGATGTGCGCGTCCTGAACGCCCAAACGCAGCAGTGCGTCGCGTTGAGCGGTGAGGTCCTGATCCGTGGTCGAGACCCTGGCGTATCCAATCTGTATTCCATCCATAGGCCCAGCGTCGTGCCGCGCTACTGACGCCACACGATGAGGATCCGCTCGCGGGATGATGGCCTGATGTACATAGACGTGGGCGATGGCGACGAACCGGTGCTGATGATCCATGGAGCCGGTGTCAGCGGGTGGATGTGGTCACCCACACGTGCGCTGCTGAATTCTGCAGTGAAAACGATCGTTCCCGACCTCCCCGGATTCGGCCGCAGTGCTTCCCATCCGTACGTTTCGCATAAGGCCACGGTCGAAGAATTGCGCGTGGTCATTGAACGTCACGCCCCGCAGGGAGCGCACGTCGTCGGGTTCTCACTAGGAGCACAACTCACGATCTTGCTCGCGTCGGAGGTACCCGACCTCGTACGGAGCGCCACGATAATCAGCGCAGAAACCAAACCCGCACCACTCCCCGGTCCCACGCTCGGTCTGCTGGCACTGGCTGCACCACTCTCCCGTCAGCGATGGTTCGCCGAAGCTCAAGCCCGCCAACTCGGCATCCCGAAGGACCTTTGGGCTGAATACCTGCGCGACAGCGCGACGACCTCACGCGAAACCCTCCTGGCCAGCGTCGGTGAGAACATTCGATTCACACTTCCCACAACATGGAGCGACTACCCGGGCTCCGCCAGCATCCTCGTGGGGGCACGGGAGAGGAAGTTGATGCACGACTCTGCCGGTCTGACCTCGTCAGCTCTACCCGGGAGCACCCTGCTCACCGTGAAGGGTGCTGCGCACGACATCCCCCTCTCAGACCCACGTGTCGTCGTGTCGGAACTCGATCGCCAGATGAGCGACTGGCGGACGCGTCCGTAAGCCCATGCCAGTCGGACCAGGTCATGCCTGCCCGCCAGGGGCGCTCCCGCGCAGTGCCCATTAGTGGATGACCTCTGAGAGCCGGCCAATTTGTTGTCCGCGGGATGGGCGTCGTTCAGAATTCGAAGATCGTGGCGAGTTCATCTGAGAACAGCACCGTGTGCGGGAGGTCCCGCAGCGTCTCGGCCTCAACTGAGATTCCGCGCAGCTTTGCGGCCTGCGAGTATTCTTCCCAGGGAAAGACCCCGGGGTCGGGCTCATCACCTTGCACCAGCGTTAGCACTTCTGAGATGACATCTGCCGAAGTTCGTTTCCACGAGACCGGTTCGGTGTACCCGTACTTGAAGGTGTTGACTCCGCGATCCATGTCGAGGCGAATCATCGATTCATCCGACAGCCGTAGAAATTGAGTCATTTTCATGCTCATGGTTGGCCTGGAGTTCCCCGGGGGCGGGTCATCGATCTCACAGATGATGACCAGACCTGTCACGGACAGTGTGGAAAGGTCAAACGGCAGACGTTTGGCGGGCTCGGTACGGGCCGCGTCGGGATCAAGCGGGACGTACCGAACACCCGCATCGCTGTCTTTCATGTCAGGGACAGCCTACGTCGGGGTCGCTTTTGCATGAGTAGACATCGATCCGGCTAATGGACGCGGCGCCGTTGCGATTTCATCACTGCGCCGGCAAGCCGGTCGTTTGAACGCGGCATCGTTGTCGCGCAGGTCGATGGGCTTACGGACGCGCCCGGTCGCTCATCTGGCACGGGGCTGAGGCTCGCACCCCGCCCGAGCCGGTACAAGAGGTTCGGTCGACGCGCGGATAACGCTCGGCCCCATCCAGCGCCTACTCCGCCGCCCTATCTTGGTCACGATCGGATAAGGCGCATGCCGGTCACGAGCAGCCAGACGAGCCAGGCGGCGAACCCCAGGAGCCCAACGAAGATCAGCGCCGAGCCGTCGGCGATCGCGAGATTGCCGAGCCCCGCGGCCAGCAGCAGGCTCCCGCCCCCCAGACCCAGCAAGCGCTGCCACGCCGGAGTCAGCCCGCTCGCGTGCGCGGCGAGGGCCCCGCCGATGCAGGTGGTGCCGATCATCGGCAGCGCCAGCCCGAACGCCGCCGCGTGAATCTGCCAGACGAGCTCGAAAGCGGGCGCCGGCTCGTCCAGCCCGCCGGCGAAGAGCGAGAGCCCGATCTGGGTCACGTTGAAAAGCACGAAGATGGCCGACAGCGTCGCGCCAGCGGCCATGGCGAGGCGCGACCAGTCCGCGCCCGCTCCTCCGCGTCGCTCCACCAGGCCGTGCAGGCCGGTCACGAACACGAGCAGCAGCGGCAGGTACAGGGCCACCAGACCGGACACGATCGCGACCGTATTGCGGTTGGCCGCGTAGTAGGCCAGCACTTCTTCGATCGGCGCACCGTAGGTCGGCGGGACCGTTGCCGCGAACAACGCGTTCTCGCTCACCCACAACAGCGCGAACCCGATCGCCGCGGCACCGACGAGCCGTCCTTGAGCGAACCCACTGCGGGCTGGGGCGGTGGCGGTGTTCTTCGGGGATGTCATCTCATACTCCTTGGTTGCGGTCGCTTGACGGGCGGATTGCGAGCAGTTGCGCGGTCTTTCTTTCACGAGCAGGTCCGCTGCGCAGCGAGGCGGTTTCAGGCCGTAGAGCTCCAACGGATACCTACTGTCGAAGGCCCTGTCGAAGGTCGGCCGTCGCAACACCGGCGGGAACGGCGACGGTGCGAGGCCACGTCCAGGCGGAGCGCAGGATGAAGGCCAGGATCAGCACCTCGACTCCGATGGTGAGGGCGTAATAGAAGGCATAGTCCGGGAGCGCCCCCAGGAAGTTCATCCCGACGGCGGGGATGTACAGCAATCCAATGACGAGGTTCGTGACGCGGTTCACCCGGGCGGGCAGCGTCATGGAGAGCATCACCATCAAGGCCGGGACCGCGATGATCACGAAGAAGATGGACATCAATGTGCCGCTGATGTCGAACTCGAAGATGATGCCACCCCGGATGTCGTCGATTTCGCCGGGCTGATAGAGGTGGAAATAGTCGATGTAGATGATGAGGAACATGAGGCTGGTCCAGGCTGCCGCGAGCTTGGCCTGGACGGGGATCGGCGGGTTGTCGAGCAGTTTCGGGGTGCTTGTTCGGGTGGTCATCGGTTCTTCTTCCTTCAGGAGCGGTCCGTGCCCCGGAGTGGGGGAAGGTCTGTGGTCCGTACGCACAAATGGGCGTTCTCGTCGGTCTGCTCGTCAGACGGTGATCACGACCTTCCCTTGGGTGTGGCCCGCCGCGACGTAGCGGAGGGCGTCGGCAGCTTCATCGAGGGCGCAGGTGCGATCGATGACCGCCCTGACCTGCCCCGTCGTGAGCAGGTCGGCCAGGGCGAGCAGGTCCTGACGCTTCCCGATCGACGTGAAGGGCTTCAGTCGCTGACGGGTGAACCCGGACAGCAGGCGCGCTTTGACGATCCGACGGATGGGGCCGAGCCAGCGGCCACCTCGTCCACTGTTGGGGATCAGGATGCCGGTGAGCGTCAGCGCTCGGCGGACAGCCGCGAGGGGCTGGGCTTCCACGTTGTCGAGGATGACGTCGTAGCGCTTCTCGCTCCGGGTGAAGTCGGTCCTCGTGTAGTCGACGACGTGGTCGGCGCCGAGCGATCGGACCAAGTCGACGTTGCGGGTGCTGCACACACCGGTCACCTCGGCGCCGAAAGCCTTGGCGATCTGGACGGCGAAGGAGCCCACGCCGCCGGACGCGCCCGTGACCAGCACCGTCTGGCCTGGCTGGACGTTCGCGATCTTGCGCAACGCCTGCAGCGCCGTCATGGCCGACGTGGGCACCGCTGCCCCCTGGACGACCGACACGTTGGCGGGCACCGGCACCAGGTTGTCCGCCGGGACGCAGGCGTACTCCGCGAGCGCTCCAGCGGTGCTCCATCCGAACACCTCGTCGCCGGGGCGGAGAGCGGTGACATCGCTTCCGACCGCCGCCACGACGCCGGCGAGGTCCATGCCGGGGATGCCGTGGCGTGGCCGGCGGAGCCCGAAGACCAGACGCACCATGTACGGCTTCCCGGTCATGACGAAGTAGTCGCCAGGATGCACCGAGGCCGCGCTCACCCGGACGAGCACACCGCCTGAACCCGGAACCGGGATCGCGACCTCGGACAACGCGAGCACTGAGGGCGGGCCGTAGCGGTGCTGGACGACGGCCCGCATGGTCGCCAGGTGTTCTCCCGCATTCAATTGCTGTTCGATTCCCACAGAAGCCTCCTCACACCGAGCCGCGACCCTCGCTGCTCGTACACCGTACGTCGTACGATGTACTATCGCCGTACGCTGTACGCTTGTCAAGCGGTTCTAGCCAGCGAGGAGACCTGTGTCTGCGAAGGAACAACGCCCGGTGGCATCAGACGCGGGGCTGAGCAAGCAGCGGGTGGTGTCCGAGGCGGTGCGGCTCGCCGACCGCGAGGGGGTCGACGGCTTGAGCATGCGCCGCCTGGCCGGCGCACTCGGCGCGGGCGCTATGTCGCTTTACCACTACGTGGCAAGCAAGGACGACCTGCTGGACGCCATGATCGACATCGTGTTCCAGGAGATCGAACCCCCGCTCGAAGAAGCCGACTGGCAGTCGGCGATGCGACGGGAGGCGGTATCCACACGACGGGTTCTCGCCCGCCATCCCTGGGCGATCGCCCTTATGGAGTCGCGGACCAGGCCCGGGCCCGCGAACCTTCGCCACCGCGAAGCGGTCACCGCCTGCCTGCGAAAGGCCGGGTTCTCAGTCTTGATGGCGACACACGCCAACTGGTTGCTCAACAGCTATGTCTACGGTCACGCCCTGCAGGAAGCCAGCCTGCCGTTCGACACCGCCGACGAACTCGCGGACATGACCGAGGACGTCTACCTGCCTCAGCTTCCTCCTGATCAGTTCCCCTTCCTCAACGAGTCCGCCTTGGGACTCGTCGCTGCCGGCTATGACCCGGCGGAGGAGTTCATCTTCGGCCTCGACCTCATCCTGGCCGCTCTCGAGCCTCTGAGAGCCTCCGCATAGCGGCGACGCTTACGGTTGGCGGCGAGGGCTCTGCACCGCCGCCCGAACCCGATCGTCAACCTCGCCGGCGACGCTGACGGTGACCGTGGAGTACCGGAGGCCATGTAGGACTGGCGTCAGAAGAATCCGCCCTCAGGATTAGGCGCCAGGTACACGTCGACGATTTCATCGTGAAGGACGAATCGGACGTTTGCCGCAGGTTCACCGGACGGCGCGGGTGGAACCAAGTTGGGGTCAATGTCGAAATCGGCAATTGTGTCGAGTGTCGGCGCGGCACAGTTGAACACCGAAATACGATTCTCCACGACCACCGCGAGGCACCGCTTCGCCTCCGGCGCTGTTGTACTCCAAATCTGCAAGTCACCGTACGAGCCGTGCGAGACGAAGTCAGCCTCCGTCACTCCCCAGTTGCGGGCGATCTCGTCGTCCAGCGGAATGGTGCCCTGGGCGGAATCGGTCTGCGGCGCGAGCTGTGCGACGGGTGTGGGTTCGCTGGCGTCGTCGATGAGGAGAGCGGCGATTGCGATACCCGCCACCAGCACGGCGGCCGCGGTGACGACCCACGGCAGGATCCGTCGAACCTGCGCCTTGTGCGGATCTCGTGGCTTGGTGTGGAGCGCCGCAGCCGGGGACGGATCCGAAACCCGGCCCGCTGCCTGCCAACCGGCCGGTTCGCTGTTCCTTGCACTTGTCGACTCGTCCATCGGCGTGTCCTTTCGGTTCGGCTCAGCCGGTTGACTGTTCGATGCCAGGAACCGGATCAGTGTCGCGGTACGTCCCTACCCAGACGACGAAATCGGATAGGCGGCCCTCACATATACGTAGACGTCGACGTGGTCGCCCTTGAGCACGAATCGAATCAGACTGCCTGTCGGCAGGCCGTCGAAGACGTCCGGGGCTGAGCACCCGGAGCACAGCGTCAGGTCAGCGATGGTGTCGAGGCCTTCCGGGGAACAGCGTGCGTCGCCGATCCCCTCCAGGAGTCCCTGCACGGGGTGGGCGACGAGCAGGCAAGCCGTGCCGTGGCGCGATTCCCCACTCCAGATGCTGAGGCCGCGGTAGTTCTCGTACTGCCGCAGCTCGCCAGGGCTGAGACCGAGCATGGTGAGCGTGCCGTGCGGGTCCTTCGGCTCATCCACGTCGGCGCCGACTGCCTGCAGCTCGAGTACGTACTCCGGTCCAGGCCCATAGTTGGGTACACGTGGCTGCACGTCAGCGGGTGCGAAGAGGCCAGCGGGGGCAAGAGCGGCCGCCGACGCCCCGGCACCGGCCAGTGCCCCAGCGAGCACGAGTCCCGCAGCCCAGAGGGCACGGCGCCGTCTCGGCCGTCGGTTCTCGGCAACGTGATTGATCAGGGCAGCCCTGATCGAGTCGGCGCGTCTCGGGGTGAAGTCGACCATCACGAGCCTCCTTCACGGATCGGTTGTGCAGTGACCGCACTCCTGAGCCGGGCACGGAGCCGACTGAGCCGCATCTTCGCGGCCGACTCGGAAAGTCCGAGCGCGGTCGCGGCCTCGCGGGTGGTGAATCCCTCCAGCGCCGTCATGGCGAGAAGCGTCGCGTCCGCAGGGCGCGCGGCGGCGATCGCAGCACGCAAAGCGATCAGGTGCACATCATCGCGATCAGCGATCGGGTCGGCGGGGTCGGGCATCACCGGTGGCGGGGGAAGTGCTGTGAGGAACCGCTGGTACCGGCGGGCCGCACGGGCGGCATTCCTCGAGATGTTCTGCGCCGTGACGATCAACCAGGGCAGCAGAGAACCATCCACGAACCTCACCGAGCCCCGCCGCCGCCACAGCTCGAGGAACGCCGCCGCCGTCAGATCCTCGGCATTGCTCGGGCTGTTCCCGCTCGCAACCAGGTGCCGGAAGATGCGGTCCCGATGCCGGTCCCAGATCATGCCGTAACAGCGGCTGTCTCCCGACAGCACCAGCCGCCACACCACCTCATCCGAGTCTTCCGACACACTTCATAATGTCCGGAGCCGGCCGAATAGTCACACGTCCTTCACGCGTTGAGCAATCCCCCGGCGAGTCGTAGGTCAACGATCGCGTAACCAGTGTCCGCTCAGGGATCCCGCGAGAGGCTCGACGCCTCGGGCCTGGATGCCAGATCACCTGCGCCGAGCCCCGTCAAATCGGCTCAGTCGTCCGGATGAGACCGCAGGTGACACACGACCAGGCGACGAGGAATCGCTCATCGTCGAGGATCTCGAACTTCAGCTGGTCGCCGCAGGTCGGGCAGCTCCACGTCTCTGAAGGGCGCATCTCCATGCCCCCAGCGTAGGGACGCGGTGGAGCACGCACCGGTCACTCGTGCTCAGGGAGCACCGGCGTCGACCACCCCGGGTCGCGCCCGAGCTGGGTCGCCCGGCCGAGCGACGCGGAACCGAAACGATCCCGGACCGTGTCGAACACGGCATCCAGGTGCGCGCCATCGCCCCAGTCGATGGGCAGCTCGGGCGGAAGCTCCTCCCCGCGCGCCAGCTGCGTGAACGAGATGCCGATCAGGGTGATGCCACGCGCCGCGATCTCGGGCTGCGAGGCATCCAGCAGCGCTCGGGCCACGGCCAGCAGCACCGCGGTGCGGTCGGACGGCGACCGCAGGCTGCGCGACCTCGTCGCCTTCGTGAAGTCCCCGAACCGCAGCCGCAGCACGACAGTGCGGCATCCGCGCTCCCCGTCGCGCAGGCGGCGCGCGACCCGGTCGACGATCTGCGTCAGGATGACGTCGAGCTCCTCGGCGGTGCGCGGGCGGATGCCGAGCGCACGCTGCGAACCGATCGAGCCCCGACGCCTGGTCGTGACGACGGGGCGCGGATCGCGCAACCGCGCCATCGCGTGCAGGTGCGCTCCGACGGCCCCACCCAGCAAGCGCTCGGCGGTCGCGGTCTCGAGTTCGGCCAGTTGACCGACGGTCCGGATGCCGAGCCGGTGCAGCTTGTCCGCGGTGACGGCGCCGACACCCCACAGTCGCTCGACGGGGAGGGGTAGCAAGAACGCCTCCTCACCGTCGGGCTCGACCACGAGCAGCCCGTCGGGCTTGCTGACGGCGCTGGCGACTTTGGCGAGGAACTTGGTGCGCGCGACGCCGACCGAGGTCGGCAGGCCGACCTCGAGGCGGACGCGCTCGCGCAGGCGCACCGCGATCTGCTCGGGTGTACCAACGAGGCGCCGGAGGCCCCCGACCTCGAGGAACGCCTCGTCGATCGAGAGTCCTTCGACGAGCGGCGTGGTCTCGTGGAAGATCGCGAACACGGCACGGCTGGCAGCGGTGTAGGCCTCCATGCGCGGCGGCACGACAACGGCATCTGGACACAACTCGCGCGCCTGCCGGCCGCCCATCGCGGTGCGCACTCCTCGCGCCTTCGCCTCATAGCTCGCCGCCAGCACCACGCCACCGCCGACGATGACGGGCCGACCGCGGAGCGCCGGCGCGTCGCGCTGCTCGACCGACGCGTAGAACGCGTCGAGATCGGCGTGCAGTACGGTGGCCTCGCCCCGCATGTCGTCCTCCCGCCGATCGTCCGTGATGTGGATCGTGCCACGCACGGCGGACACCGCACTTGCGATGTCGGGGGCGGGTCGTACCCTCCGTGACATGACGGAGCGCATCGAGGATTGGTGGGCGCGGCGGCAGTTCTCCCGCGGCCGCGCGGTGCCGTACGACGTCGGCACTTATCACGACGCGTGGGCGTCGTATCCGATGCTCGTGCGGCAGTACCACCCCGAGCTCAACGCCGGCATCGTGCTGTCGCAGATCCCGCCGGCCGCGGACGTGCTGCTGCTCTGGCAGTGCGAGGCCGGCCATCTGTTCGTCGCCACCCCGACGGAGCAGCGCGAGCGCCCCGAGGGCCGTCGGCGACGCTCGGCGTGGTGCCCGGATTGCACCGCCGGCGCCGTGCAGCAGCGCTTCGCCCCGGCCCGGGCGCGCTCCCCCGACGCGCCACAGCCACGTGCTCCCCGGCGCAAGCAGGTCTGCCCGAAGACTCCGGACGTCCCGGTGGGTACCGCCTTCGTCAGCACCTGTGCGCCGAAACCGGCGTCGGCCGCGGAGGAGAAGATCCGCGCCGCCCTCTTCGGCACGCTTGCCGTCACCGGCGGCATGAACGCTGTGCGCGTCTCCCGTCCCTTCTTCGAGCACCTCGAGGTGTGGCCCGACATGCTGCTGCCCGAGTTGCGCGTGGCCGTCGAGTACGACACGACCGGCAAGTTCGGTCTGGAGCACGTCGGACAGCGTGAGGAGACGGACCGCCGCAAGGACCGACTGCTGCGCGCAGCCGGCTGGGAAGTGGTGCGCCTGCGCGCGGGCGCGCTGCCGCCGCTCGGGCCGCACGACATCACCGGGGCCACGACGAGCCGCCGCACCGTCGAGCGACTGATCGAGGCGCTGCGTGACATCCGCGGCCCGCTCATGGTGGACGCTTATCGTGTCTGACCGGAGGGCGCCAGGCCCGGAGCGAGATCAGGGGTGTGGGTAGCCTGAAGTCGCCGAACAAAGGACTCCCCATGGCATCCGCGAATGAGCACCACTCTCCCGACCACGTTCCCGATCGGGGCGAGTCGACGATCCCCGAAATCGAGGACGACCAGACGGTCGCGCCGCGGCCGGAGGAAGAGATCGCCGACGTGCTCCGGGCCAAGCCCGACATCGACCACGGCGACTCCGGTCGGGAGTAGATCTCGGCGACACCGGTCTTGACGCGCGAGGTCATCCTCCCCCACAGTCAGACCATGCGTCGGACCCTGCCCAGCCTGCTCGGCCTTCTCGCCGTCGCCGCCGTGCTCGCCGGATGCACGAATCAACCGGCGCCGCAGCGCTCGGACACGGCGAGCTCGAACACGCCGAGTCCGGCGACCTCCCCGCCCGTGACCCCGACTCCGACGCCGACTCCGACTCCGACCCCAGCGACGGCGGAGGTCACGACGCTTCCCGACTGCGCGAACCTGCTCACGCTCGACCAGGTCAGGAACACCGCGCAGATGCCGAACGCCGAAGCCTTCGGTGACCTGGAGGAGTTTGACGGGAGCCACTTACCCGGTCCGGTTGCACGGCAGACCTTCGCTTCGGCATCCGCCACCGTCGCCTGCAGCTACGGCGTTCCGCAGACCGACTCCGGCGCGTACGTCTCCGTGGCGCTGATCGCTCCCGGCGCGAGCGAGAGCCTGGTTGACGCGCTGAGTTCCGCTGCCGTGTACACCGCGACCACCCGCGGCGGCATCCCGGTGTTCTCGATGTCCATCGAGGACGAACTCGGGTCGACGATCGCCTACGCCTTCGACGCGAATGTGTGGGCGATCGCCGACGGCACGGCTCTGTCACACGAGACCGCGGCGAACCTCGCCCTCGCGGCTGTCACCCGGGTCGTGGAGGGCTCCTCGTAGGAGCCTTCACCTGGGTCCGCGAGCGGTGACCCTCGCGCAGCGCGCGGCTTCTTGACCCGGCCACTCGCTACGATCCGGGCAAGCTCACCTACGTGCGCGGGCCCAGCGGCATCCTCGTGATGCTCGCCCAGTCGCTGCAGGCTTGAGCCCGGTCACCCCTCCAGCACGACGAGCTCCCGCGTCGCCCGGGTCATCGCGACATAGTGGTCGACGACCCCCTCGATCCCCTCGCCGAAACGGTACGGATCGACCAGCACCACCAGGTCGAACTCCAGCCCCTTCGACAACTCCGGCGTCAGCGACTGCACCCGCGCCGTGGATTCGAACGTAGGGTCGCCGATCACGCACGCCGTGCCCTCCTCGTTCGCCGCCAGCCACGACGCCACGATCGACCCAAGCTCCGAGCGCGTGCCCCGCCGCACCGGCACCCCGCCGGTACGCACCGACGTCGGCACGTTCGCGTTCGGCACGGCCGCGCGGATCACCTGCTCGGCCTCGGCCATGATCTCGGCGGGCGTGCGGTAGTTGATCGTCAGTTCCGACACCGTGATGTTCTTCAGCCCGGCCCGCGTCAGCCGCTCCGGCCACGACTGCGTGAACCCGTGCCGCGCCTGCGCGCGGTCGCCCACCACGGTGAAGCTGCGGGAGGGGCAGCGGCTGAGGAGCATCCGCCATTCGGCATCCGTCAGCTCCTGCGCCTCGTCGACGATCACGTGCGCGAACGGCCCGGCGAGCAGGTCGGGCGACGTGCGCGGCAGCGCGTCGTGATCGTCCAGGCTGTTCTGCACGTCCTCGCCGTGCAGGATCGACATCAGCCCGAGGTCGTCGTCGGACGACTGCATCAGGTAGTCGGCGATGTCGGCGCGGTACTCGCGCTCGGCGGCGATCGCGGCCTCGCGCCGGCGGCGCACGTGGCTGGCGCCGGGGTCGCCGATCCGTCGCTGGGCGGCGTCGAGAAAGGGCAGATCGGATGCCGTCCACGCGCGGCCGTCGTCGCGCTGCAGCAGCGTCAACTCGGTGTCGCTCAGCCAGGGCGCGCACCGGCGCAGGAATTCGGCGTCGGTCCACAGCGTCGCGACCAGCCCGCGCGGATCGAGCACCGGCCACACCCGGTGAAACGCCCGGGCGAGCGCATCGTTCTGCGCCAGCACCTGCCGCGTGTGCGCAGCGGGGATGTCGAACTTGGCGGTCAGGATGCCGAGCAGCGCATCCCAGACCTCGTCACGAGCGTCGTTGTGCGGCTGGCCGGGCTCGGCATCCATCGCATCCGCCCACTCGTCGGGGGTGAGCCGCACGTCGTCCCAGTCGGTCTCCACGACGATGGCGGTCAGCGGCGGCTGTTCGTACAGCCGGACGGCGTTGTCGATCGCGTCGACGAGGCGGCCGTCGGCCTTGATGCTCGCGACGCGGGCATCGGCCTCCGGCAGTGCGGTCGCGCCCTCGGCGACGAGGTCGCGCAGGGTGCACAACTGCACGCGGTCCTCGCCGAGGCTCGGCAGCACATCCTCGACGTAGGCCAAGTACGGCTGGTGGGGTCCGACGACCAGCACGCCGCCGCCGCTGCCGCGGGTGATGCGGGAGTCGGCATAGAGCAGGTAGGCGGCGCGGTGCAGCGCGACGACGGTCTTGCCGGTGCCCGGTCCGCCGTCGACGACGAGCGCACCGCGGGATCCCGCGCGGATGATGGCATCCTGATCGGCCCGGATGGTGGCCAGCACGTCCCGCATCCGCGACGTGCGGGCGCCGCCGAGACCGGCGAGGAACGCGGACTGCTCGTCGACCGCGGCGGTGGCCTCCACGCCGTCGGCGGTGAACACCTCGTCCCAGTAGTCGATCACCCGACCGCCGGCCCAGCGGTAGCGGCGGCGGCTGACGAGGCCCATCGGGTCAGCGTGCGTCGCGGCGAAGAACGGCTCGGCCGCGGGCGTGCGCCAGTCGACGAGCAGCGGGTGGCCGTCCTCCCCGGTGAGACCCATTCGCCCGATGTAGAGCGGGGCGGAGCCATCGGATGCCACGAGGCGGCCGAGGCACATGTCCAGACCGAAGCGGCGCAGCGTGGTCAACTGCGAGTTGATGCGGTGGATCTCGAGGTCGCGCTCGAGTGCCGCCTGACCCTTGCCGCCGGGGGCGTTGAGCATGGCGTCGAGGCGCGCGGTCGCGCGCGCCAGCGAGAGTTGCAGCGTCTCGGCGACGCGGGTGAAGTGCTCTTCATCGGCGGCGATGAGGGCGGCATCCGCCTTCATCGCGAGTCGTTCGGGGAGGTGGAAGGCGTTGACGGTGGCTGGACTCACGGGCGGCTCCGTTTCGACCGCGGCGCCTGGCTTCACGCGCGCGATCGCCCAGTATGCACCGCAACGGGGACCTTGCCGCAAGCCCCGGTCCGGGCGATAAACTGGAGCCGCGGACAGGGGCGTCAGCCGAGTTCGTCGGGGTGCGTGAGCTTCCACCAGTGATCCGGCGGTGTGATGCTCCCCTCGATCTCCACCGGAACGGTCACCGTGTTCGGGCCGCATGTCCACGTGACGCTGCCGACCAGCTCGCCGTCTTGCCACGTCGTGGGTGTCGTGGTGTCCATCGTCACGGTGATGGGTGTGTCCGACCAGCTGAATACCGAGGCGTCTTCGCTGAGGACCATCTGCGCGGTGCTCCCCCACGGGGTCGTGTAGGAGCCGACCTGCTGGCCCTCGTCCGCCAGCGGCACCTGGGTAAAGCCGCCGGCGATACCGTCGAGAAGGCTGGTCACACTGTGGTTGACCGCCTCGCGTGAGGAGCCGCCGAGCACGACACCGACGATCTCCAGCGGCTGGGCCGCGCCGACGTCGAGGGTCGCGGTGTAGAGCAGGTTCGAGCCGCCGGGGTCGAGCGTGCCGGTCTTGAGCCCGGTGATCCCGTGGCTGCCGAGCAGCCCGTTGGTGTTGGACATGGGGCCGGGGCCCGGCAGGGTCAGGCCGCGGGTGGACACGATCTGGGCGATCGTGGGGTTCGCGGCGGCGAGCCTGCCGAGCGCGATGAGGTCGGTGGGGGTGCTGGTGTTGCGCGGGTTGATGCCGGTGGGCTCGACGATCGTGGTGCTGGTCAGCCCGTTGGCGTCGAGCCAGCGCCGGGCCGCGCCGACGAAGCCGTTCTGCGACCCGAACGCCCAGCCGGCGACGGCTTCGGCGTAGTTGCTCGCCGACGGGATGAGCATCGTCGCGAGTGCGTCGCGCAGCGACATCGAGCTGCCCCGCGGCATCGCCGCGATGGTGGCGCCCATCAGGTAGTACTTGTCATACAGCGCGTAGTCGGCGCTGTCGAACCAGAGCGTGGGGCCGGGATCCGTGGCATCCGCCAACGGCACCGCGTCGAGCACGACCAGGGCGGTGATCAGCTTGCTGATGCTCGCGATCGGGCGGGGCTCGTCGGTTCCGCTGGTGGCCCACACGGTGCTGGCCGTCGCGCCGAGGTACTCGTCGGCGCCCGAGATCGCGATCGCCGAGGCACCCTCGGGCGGCAGCGGAATGCTGGCGGCGGCCGGGATGGGAACGGTGGGTGCCTGCGACGTGGCGACCGGGTCGCTCAGCGGCGCGGTCAGCGCCCAGCCGACGTAGCCTCCGCCGGAGGCCAGGATCACCGTGAGGACGACCGTGGTGATGATCAGGCCGCGGCGACGGTTTTTGCGCCGGACATCGGGGTCGATTTGGTTATCGAAGGTTGCCTGGTCGTCAAGGAGCAGTGCTGTGAAGTCTTCGAGCGCATCGTCGGGCCGGTGCTGCGTCGTCATCGTGCGGGACCCCCATCCAATTTCTGTCTACCACGCATATGCGCGGGAGCGCATCTACGGGTTTTCGGGGTGTGCGGGGGCGCGGATTTGCCGGGGTGAGGAGATCTGCCCGGGCGCGGGCCGTGGCGCGGCATCCGCCCTCAGCTCGGCCGATCCCCGCTCCTCGGCAATTCCGGGGGGGCGCGGCTCAGGCAGCGGACTCGGCCAGGTCCGCGCCCGCCGTGCCCAAGCCGCCCTGCGCCACGAGCTCTTCTTTGGGGTGACGTCAGCGCGCCCAGAACTCCAGCTCCGAGAGCGCGAGGTCGCGCTCCCCGGAGACCGGCTCGTATGGCAGATGGACGGACACGAGCGTGAACTCGATGAAGTCGGTGCGGCCTGGCACGATCGCGATGGACTGCCGAACCCGAAGCTCATCCGGTGATTTCTCGCGGAGCGACCTGCGTTCCACACCATGTTCGGTCGCCGCCTCGACCGTGGCCAGCGTGGCGTTCCGCGCGAAAAGCGCCTCGCTCCTCGCCCATCCGTTGGCCAGGCAGACCAATGCCAGATCGGTGTCGGTAGGCAGCTCAACCCGCAGGGTCACGCCCTCCCCGTGGTCCGCCATCCCCTCAATCCACGCGGAATTGAGATCCCCATCAATGAGATTGCTCGCCTCATAGCCCGGTTCGGTATAAGTGCTGGAGGCTTCCACAGGCACAGGCACAACTCGCTGTAACTCCCCGGGGTCGTCGCACATGGGCTCCGGGCGCGGCGCAATGAACGCGGCGGCGACGGCCACCACTCCCGCACCGACGAGTGCCGTGACGATACCGTCCAGGTGACCGAGCACCCAGGACCGGAGCCTTCGCCCCCGCGAAACCTCTTCTTCAGCCACGATGCCCTCCACGGACTCGCCCCCACACGGCTTGGAGTTGGGCGCGAGAATACACCTTCCGACGTCCGTCCCGTAGGTTGCGATTTCGAGGACCGCGCGCTGCCGAGGCGAGGAGATCTGCCCGGGCGCGGGCCGCAGCGCGGCATCCGCCCTCACTTCGGCCGATCCCCGCATTTCGGCGAATCGGGCGCGGCTCCGGCCTCGGGTTACCGGGGAGAGGAGATCCGCCCGGGCGCGGGCCGCGGCGCGGCATCCACCCTCAGCTCGGCCGATCTCCGCAGCTCGGCAACACCGCGCCGGCAGGCGCGGCTCAGGCGCCGGACTCGGCCAGCTCGGCGCCGGCGTGGGCGAGCTCGGCCAGCGCGGCATCGCTCGACTCCGGTGCGACGCCGGCGACCAGGTCGGTCAGCACGCGCACCCGGATGCCGTGAGCGATGGCATCCAGCGCCGACGCCCGCACGCAATAATCCGTCGCCAGTCCGACGACATCGACCTCCAGGATGCCGCGAGCGGTCAACAGCTCCGCGACGGACTCGCCCTCTTCGGTGCTGCCCTCGAACAGCGAATAAGCGGGAACGCCCTGCCCCTTCTTCACGTGGTGGGTGACGGCGTCGGTGACCAGGCCGGGGTCGTATTCGGCGCCCTCGGTGCCGGCGACGCAGTGCGGCGGCCAGGTGTCCACGAAGTCGGGCTCGCCGCGGGCGAAGTGCCCGCCGTTGTCGCCGTCGGCATCGTGCCAGTCGCGGGAGGCGATGACCAGGTCGTAGCCGTCGGGGTTGGCGGCGAGGTGCCGGGTGATCGCCTCGGCGACCGCGTCACCGCCCTGCACGGCCAGCGCGCCGCCCTCGGTGAAGTCGTTCTGCACGTCGACGATGAACAGTGCCTTACTCATGCTCGCTAGGGTACGCCGTCGCGCGCGTGCACAACGTCGCTAATCCGGGTCAGCGACGGCGCAAGGAGCGGCGGGTGGCCCCTGTCGGCGCCGGTTTGGCGACGTTGTGCTCGGCGGGAGCGCCGCCGCCAGCGCCAGCGCCGCCGGCGCCGGCGCCGACCTCACCCGCAGCCCGTTGCCGCCCGCCGATGTCGTTGCGCCACAGCTTCGACGGCCACCAGATGGCCCGGCCGATGTCATACGACAGCGCCGGCACCAGCAGCGACCGCACGATGAACGTGTCCAGCAGCACGCCGAACGCGACGATGAACGCCAGCTGCGCGAGGAATAGGATCGGGATAACGCCCAGCGCGGCGAAGGTCGCTGCGAGCACGAGCCCGGCAGAGGTGATCACCCCGCCGGTGGCGACGAGCCCCCGCAGGATGCCGAGGCGGGTGCCGTGCGCGAGGGACTCCTCCCGCACGCGCGTCATGAGGAAGATGTTGTAGTCGATGCCGAGCGCGACGAGGAACACGAACCCGTACAGCGGGACGGCGGGATCGGCCCCGGGGAAGTCGAAGATCCCGTTGAAGACCAGCGCGCTCACCCCCAGCGCGGAGCCGAACGACAATATGACGGTGCCGATCAGCAGCACCGGCGCGAGCAGCGATCGCAGCAGCGCGATGAGGATGATCAGGATCACCAGCAGGATGATCGGGATGATCAGCGTGCGGTCGCGGATCGACGTGTCGTTGGTGTCGACGTCGGTCGCCGTCTCGCCACCCACCAGCACGTCGCTGCCGACGGTGTCGGTGAGCTCGGTGCGCAGGTCGCGCACGACGTCCTCCGCGGCGATCGAGTCGGCGGTGTCGGTCAGGGTCGCAACGAGCAGCACGTCGCCCTCGGCCACGGTGGGCGCCGGCACGGGCGTTCCGGGGGGACCCATCGCGGTGAAGACGACGTCCCCACCCTCCAAGGCCACGCCCGCCTGACCGTTGGGCGAATCCTCCGACGCCACGGCGACCGAGTCGATGCCGTCGTTGGCGGTGAGCACCTCGACACCTGCGGCGAGCTGATCCTCCGGGAGGATCACGTACACCGGGCTGCCGGAGCCCCCCGGAAAGTGCTCGACGAGCTCGTCCTGCCCGTCGCGGGCTTCGGACGCACCGAGCACGAGGTCGCTCGAGGGCACTCCATCGGCCTTCAGCTGGGTGACCCCGAAGCACGCGGCCAGCAGCACCAGCGTGGAGACGATCCACACGGCACGCGGATGCCGCGAGACGAACCGGGCCTGGCGGGGCCACAGTCCCTTCTGCGGCTGGGTGAAGTCATCCGGGATGCCGAGCGCGTCGGGCTTGGGAGCGAACGGCCAGAACGCCGCCCGCCCGGTGAGCGCCAACATCGCCGGCAGGAAGGTGAGAGCCGACAGCATCGCGAACGCGATGCCGATCGACGCGATCGGGCCGAGCGCCCGGTTCGTGGCGAGGTCACTGAGCAACAGGCACAGCAGCCCCGCGATCACGGTGCCGCCGGAGGCCAGGATCGGCTCGAACGCCCCACGCCAAGCCGCCATCGTCGCTTCCCACCGATGCTTGCCCGAGGCGAGCGCCTCCCGGAAGCGCGCGACGTACAGCAGCGCATAGTCGGTGGCCGCGCCGATCACGAGGATGAACAAGATCCCCTGTACCTGCCCGTTGAGCACGAAGATGCCCGCCTTCGCGAGCCACCACACCGTCAGCAGCGCCACGCACAGCGCGAACACGCTGGTCAGCAGCACGAGCACCGGCAGCAGCGGCGACCGGTAAACGATGATGAGGATGACGAACACGGCGATGAGCGCGACCGCCAGCAGGATCCCGTCGATGCCGAGGAACCCTTCGACGAGGTCCGCGGAGAACCCGGCGGGGCCGGTCACCCACGTTTCGATGCCGGCTGGTGCCACGTCGACGAGGTGCTGACGCAGCTCGGTGACGGCGTCGGCGAGCTCGGCGTCGGCATCCAACGGCACGAAGATCTGCACTGCCTCGCCGTCCTCGGACGGCACCGCGGGCGAGACCTCACCGGCCACTGCGTCGAGGTCGGCCAGGCCCGCGGCAACCTCGCCGAGTTCGGCCAGCTGCTCTTCGGTCAGCTCGCCGTCGCCGGTGGCCACGACCAGGGCGGGCACGCTGTCATCGCCGAGGAACGCCCCCAGTCGCTCGTTCACCTGCGTCGCGTCGGCGCTGGAAGGCAGGTAGGCGGAGCGGTCGTTGATCGCGACCTCGTCGACCTTGCCGAAGTACGGGCCGCCGATCGAACCGCCGATCAGCCACACCAGCACCAGGATCGCCGGAATTCCGATGCGCAACCAGCGCGGCACGGTTCGCTCATTTGCCATATTGCTAGCTTATCTAGCGATCACCGAGATCGCCACCGGGCGACCTCAGCCGCGAACGAACAGAAGAATTCCGGATGCCGCGAACGCCAGCACCCCGAGCATCGCGAGCCCCGCGGCCAGCCAGGCGGCGGCGCGCACACCGGGTGAGTGGTGCGTCAATCGGAAGCGGTCGCGGGAGCCGTGCCGGTACCAGATGTCGACCATCGACTCGCCGGCGAGGCGCTCCGCGTCGGCGTGGCTGGCGACAGCGCCGCCCACTCCCCCGTCATCGTCGAACCAGCGGACGACGGTGCGGTCCTCGTCCTGGTCCACGACACCGCGGGTGGGAAGCCACGATCCGTCCACCGCCCACAGCACGAGGGCGACGAGTCCGACCAGCGCGCCGGCGCCGAGGCCAACCCAGCTGAAGATCTCGAGGATCGCGTCGAGCGCGGCATCCATGAGTCCCCCTGCGCGCTCGATCACCCGATACGAAAATGGGGCTCCGAAGAGCCCCACTTTCGGTCAGAGCCACCTAAGGGAATCGAACCCTTGACCTATTCATTACGAGTGAATCGCTCTGCCGTCTGAGCTAAGGTGGCGTACTCCGCTTGCGCGGTGCACGATCATCGATCTTACATGGCCGAAAGTGCGCTCGCGAACCGGCGGATCACTCGCAACGCAGGCCGTCCTCGGGCACGGTGCCGTCCACGAGATACGCCTCGACGGCGGCATCCACACAGGCGTTGCCCTTGTTGTAGCCAGTGTGTCCCTCGCCCACGCGCGTGACGAGCACACCCGAGGCCAGCTGGTTCGCCAGCGACACCGACCACTCGTACGGCGTGGCGGGGTCGTTGGTGCTGCCGACCACCACGATCGGCGGTGCACCCTCTGCCGCGATCGGCTCGCGCACGCCGGTGGGCGGGTAGGGCCACACGGAGCAGGAGTCCGGCCCGCTCCAGTACGGCGCCACCGTCGGCGCCTGCGCGTTCAGCAGCGTTTCGGCGGCGGCCTCTTCGGTGCCGTCGCTCACCGGGTAGTCCATGCAGTTGTACGCCCGGAACGCCTCGGTCGAGTTGTCGGTGTAGACCCCGCCCTGGCGCCCGTTGTAGAAGTCGGCCAACTGCAGCGCGAGGTCGGGGTTGCCCTCGAGTGCGTCGGCAAGCGCGTCGATGAGGAAGGGCCAGCTGCCCTGCGCGTACAGCGCGGCGATGATGCCGGTCATGAGCGAATCCGCTCCCAGCTGCCTGCCGTCCGCTCCCTGCAACGGGCGTGCGTCGACGCTGGCCAGAAGCGTGCCGAGGTCGGCCATGGCATCATCGACCGTGCCGCGGAAGGGGCAGTCCTGACCCTCGAGACACGCGGCCATGAACGCGCGCAGTGCCGACTCGAAACCGACCGCCTGGGTGATGCCGACCTCCAGCCCTGATACGGCGGGATCGATGGCGCCGTCGAGCACCAGCCGGCCCACCCGCTCCGGGTAGAGCTTGGCGTAGGTGGCGCCGAGGAACGTCCCGTACGAGTAGCCGAGGTAATGCAGCTGGTGGTCACCGAGCACGCCGCGCAGCAGGTCGAGGTCGTGCGCGGCCTGGATCGTGGTGATGTACGGGAGGATGCCGTCGCTGTTCGCTTCGCAGGACTCGGCGAACTCGGCGTTGCGGTCGGTGAGTTCTTCTTCCCATTCGACGGAGCCGCGTGGGTTCTGCGGCAGGTCGTACAGGTACGCGTCCATCTCGGCGGCGTCGAAGCAGCGCACGGCGGTGGATTCCCCCACCCCGCGCGGGTCGAAGCCGATGACGTCGTAGTTCTGCCGCAGCGCCTCACCGGTGGCGAAACTCGCCGAATCACGCACGAGCGCGACGCCGCTGGCTCCCGGTCCGCCGGGGTTGGTCAGCAGCGATGCGATGGGCTCACCCGAGTCGGAGTGGCGGCGGATGACGGCCAGGTCGATCTCGCCGTCGCCTGGTTCGTCCCAGTTCAGCGGTGCGGTGACGGTGGCGCAGTCGTAGTACCCGCCGTCGACGCCGTCGCAGGGCTGCCAGTCGACGGCCTGCTCGTAGAACGGCAGCAGCTCGGCAGAGACGCCGTCGACGACGGGAGCACGGCTCGGCCCCGGCGAAGGCTGGGCCTCGTCGGGGATCATCGCCGACAGACACCCGGTGAGGGCGAGCGTGAGCGCGGCGAGTGACGAGGTGACGAGCAGGAGACGGCGGCGAATGCTCACGGGGTCCTTCCGCTGGCGACGGTGACGAGCATGCTCTCGAGCGCGAGCACCGGCGCGGCGTTCTGCTCGAGGTTGGTGCGGGTGACGGCGATCTGGTCGAGCACGGTGAGGGTGCGCTGCATGGTCCACGCCGCGGCGAGGGCGCGCAGGTCGGCTTCGAGTTCGCGGTTGATCAGGTCGCCGTCGCGGCCGAACTGCAGCATCAGGGTGTCACGGTACAGCGACTGCAGGTCGGTGAGCACCCGGTCGATGCCGTCGCGCAGGCTGCGCGTGGCGCGGCGCTTCTGTTCGTCCTCGAGGGCATTGATCTGCCCCCGCACCGACGGCGGCACGGCGGCGCCCTCGGCGATTCCGAGCGTGCGCCGCAGCGACGCGCGTTCGGCCTCGTCCCGGTCGGCGGTGAGCGACTTGGCGTCTTCCGTGGCGGCCTGCACGATGCGGCCGGCGACCTCCACGGCATCGCCCACGCCCCGCACGCTCAGCACGGCGCGCAAGGTCTGCTCGCGGCGGGCGCGCGATGCGGCATCCGTCGCCAGTCGCTGCGCCATGCCGATGTGACGCTGCGCGAGCCGGGCCGACTGCTCGGCGATCGCCTCGTCCACCCCGGTGCGCTGCACGATGAGGCGCGCCACGTCAGCGATCTCGGGATCGCGCAGGCGCAGCGTCCGCACCCGCGAGCGGATCGTCGGCAGCAGGTCGGCGTCGCTCGGCGCGCACAGCACCCAGACGGTGCGCGGAGGTGGCTCTTCGAGCGCCTTGAGCAGCACGTTCGAGGTGCGCTCGGTCATGCGATCGGCGTCTTCGACGACGATCACGCGGTACCGGCCCAGCGACGGCGAGAAGTAGGAGCGCTCCACGAGGGAGCGGGCGTCCTTGATCGAGATGATCACGCCCTCGGCGCGCAGCGTCGTGAGGTCGGGGTGGGTGCCGCCGAGCACCTGGCGCATCACATGCTCTTCGCCCTCGTCGGCGATCAGCTGCGCGGCGAAGGCATGCGCGATGGTGGAGCGACCCGATCCGGGTGGACCGGTGATGAGCCACGCGTGCGTCATCGCGGCGGGATCGGATGCCGCGGCCTGCAGCTGCGCGACCGCCTCGTCCTGCCCCCAGATCTCCCCCCATGGCAATGAGTGCACGGTGGGGGCGGATTCCATGGGCTCCAGCTTATCGACGGGCATCGACACGACGGCCCCGGTCAGGACAGCGCGGCCGAGATGCGGGCCTGCACCCGCGCGGCGATCTCGTCGACGGGCAGCAGGGCATCCACGACGAGGAAGCGGTCGGGTTCGGATGCCGCAAGCTCCAGGAACCCGGCCCGGACCCGCTCGTGGAACTCGGTGAGCTCGGCTTCAAGCCGGTCGAACGGCTTGTCGTCGGCGTCGAGGCGGGTGCGCGCGGCGACCGGGTCCAGATCCAGCAGCACCGTGACATCGGGCAGGGCGCCCTCTGTCGCCCACAGCGACAGGTCGCGCACCTCACCGGCATCCAGCACCCGCCCGGCGCCCTGATAGGCGACGGAGGAGTCGAGGTAGCGGTCCTGGATCACGACGTCGCCGCGCTCGAGCGCGGGACGAACGAGGGTCGCGACGTGATGCGCGCGGTCGGCCGCGTACAGCAGCGCCTCGGCGCGCGGCGCGATGTCCCCGCGGTGGTGCAGCACGATGTCGCGCACCAGCACTCCGACCTCGGTGCCGCCCGGTTCCCGGGTGCGCACGACGGTGCGCCCCTGCGCCTGCAGCCACTCGTGCAGCAGGCCGGCCTGGGTGGTCTTTCCGGCCCCGTCGCCACCTTCGAACGTGACCCAGAGACCCGCGGCGCTCACTTCTTGGCCGCGGCCTTACGCGGCGCAGCCTTGCGGGCGGTGGCGCGCTTGGGCGCCGGTCCCTTCGCGCGCTTGTCGGCCAACAGCTCGACGGCGCGCTCGAAGGTGATCTCTTCGGCGTTCTCGCCGCGCGGGATGGTGGCGTTGGTCGTGCCGTCGGTGACGTACGGACCGAAGCGGCCGTCCTTCAGCTTGATCGGCTTGCCGCTGACCGGGTCGGCCTCGAATTCCTTGAGCGCGCTGGACGCGCCGCGGGCGCCGTACTTCGGCTGCGCGTACACGGCGAGGGCCTCGTCGAGGGTGATGTCGAAGAGCTGGTCCTCGCTCTGCAGCGTGCGCGAGTCGGTGCCCTTCTTCAGGTACGGGCCGTACCTGCCGTTCTGCGCGGTGATCTCGGCGCCCGTTTCGGGGTCCACACCCACGACGCGGGGCAGCGCGAGCAGCTTCAGCGCGGTGTTCAGGTCGACCGTCTCGACCGACATGCTCTTGAACAGCGACGCGGTGCGCGGCTTCGGGGCGGCATCCGCCTTCTTGCGCGTGGTCTTCTTCTTGGGCGCCTCTTCGACAACTCCGGTCTCGGCGTCGACGGCATCCGGATCGACCGGCTCCACTTCCTGCACGTACGGGCCGAATCGGCCGTCCTTCACGACGACCAGCTTGCCGTTGTCGGGGTTCTCCCCCAGCACCCGGTCCCCGGCCACCGGAGCGTCGATGAGCTCCTGTGCGCGGGCGGGAGTCAGCTCGTCGGGGGCGAGCTCGTCGGGGACGTTGACGATGCGGGGCTTGGCCTCGGGGTCGCCGCTGGGGTCGGGGACCTCCAGATACGGCCCGTACTTGCCGAAGCGGAGCGTGGCCACGTCGCCGATGGGCGTGGAGTTGAGTTCGCGCGCATCGATGTCGCCGAGGTTGTCGACGATGTGACGCAGGCCCACGTGGTCCTTGGAGCCGTAGTAGAAGTCCTTCAGCCACGCGACCCGCTGCTGCTCGCCGCGGGCGATGGCGTCGAGGTCGTCTTCCAGCGCGGCGGTGAAGTCGTAGTCGACCAGGTCGGCGAAGTACTGCTCGAGCAGACGCACGACGCTGAACGACAGCCAGCTGGGCACGAGTGCCTGGCCGCGCTTGGTGACGTAGCCGCGGTCGAGGATGACATCGATGATGCTGGCGAAGGTCGACGGGCGGCCGATGCCCTTCTCCTCCAGCGCCTTGACCAGGCTCGCCTCGGTGTAGCGGGGCTTGGGGCTCGTGGCGTGGCCCTTGGGCTCCACCTCGCGCAGCGACAGGGTGTCGCCGACGGCGAGGATGGGCAGCGACTGGTCGGCGTCACGGTCGGCGTCGCTGCGCTTCTCGTCACGGCCCTCTTCGTACGCCTCGAGGAAGCCCTTGAACGTGTAAACGGTGCCCGACGCGGTGAACTCGGCGCTGCGGCCGGCCGCGGTGGCGGTGAGGACGACCGTGGTGGTCTCGTACTTGGCGTCGGCCATCTGGCTCGCGACAGTGCGCTTCCAGATGAGGTCGTACAGGCGCGCCTCGTCGCGGTCGAGCTCGCCCGCCACGGATGCCGGCGTGCGGAACTGCTCGCCGGAGGGGCGGATCGCCTCGTGCGCCTCCTGGGCGTTGCGGCTCTTGCTGCGGTATTCGCGGGGCTTGTCGGGCACGGATGCCGCGCCGTACAGCGCCGTCGCCTGCGCCCGGGCCGCCTCGATCGCCTGCGTGCTCAGCGCCGTCGAGTCGGTACGCATATAAGTGATGAAGCCCTTTTCGTAGAGCCGCTGGGCAACGCTCATGGCGTGCTTCGCGCTCATCGAGAGCTTGCGGCCGGCTTCCTGCTGCATCGTCGACGTCGTGAACGGCGCCTTCGGGCTGCGGGTGCCGGGCTTGGAGTCGACGGAGGTGACGGATGCCGTGGCTTTCGCGGCGATGGCCTCGGCCAGTTCCCGCGCCTGCTTCTCATCGAAGACGATGACGGCCTTCTTCAGCTCACCGCGGTCGTCGAAGTCGGTGCCGCGGGCCAGCGGCAGACCGTCGACGCGGGCCAGGCGCGTGCCGAAGCTCGCGCCGTCCTTGGCGGCGGTGGCCTCGACGTCCCAGTACGACGCGGAGACGAACGCCATGCGCTCACGCTCACGCTCGACGACCATGCGGGTCGCGGCGGACTGCACGCGGCCGGCGCTGAGCGCCTGCCCTTCGCGGCCACTGCCGATCTTGCGCCACAGCACCGGCGAGACGTCCCAGCCGTAGAGGCGGTCGAGCACCCGGCGGGTCTCCTGCGCGTCGACGAGCGCGTGGTCCAGTTCCCGGGTGTTCTCGGCGGCCGCCTGGATGGCGTCCTTGGTGATCTCGTGGAACACCATGCGCTTGACCGGCACCTTGGGCTTGAGCACCTCGAGGAGGTGCCACGCGATGGCCTCGCCCTCGCGGTCCTCATCAGTGGCGAGCAGCACTTCGGCGGCACCCTTCAGTGCGCGCTTGAGTTCGGCGACCGTCTTGGTCTTGCGGTCGTTGACGACGTAGAGCGGATCGAAGTCGTTGTCGACGTCGATCGAGTACTTGCCGTAGGCGGCCTTCTTGTCCGCCGGGATGTCCTTCTTATCCGCGAGATCGCGGATGTGGCCCACCGAGCTGAGCACCTCATAGTCATCGCCCAGGTATCCCTGGATCGACTTCATCTTCGTCGGGGACTCGACGATGACGAGCTTCTTGCCCTGTGCCACGGTGGCCGCCTTTCTATCCGTGCACACCATACACACCGGCAAGCACAGGGAATGCTGAGTACGCTCAGGGCGCAGGACCCTCATTTCGCGGTGGCGGGTGGGGCGGACGCCGCGGCATCCACCCCACCCTCACCTCACTCGGCCCTGCGGCGCTTCGCTCGGACGGCCGCCATCAGCAGCACTCCGAGACCGATCACGCCCGCTGCCAGCGCCAGCAGCGGCGTCGGCGCGTCGCCTCCCGTCTTCGCCAGCGCGTCGCCTCCTGACATCGACACCGCGCCACCGGGCACGGCCTTCACCGGCTCCACTGTGTTGGTCAGCCTGGCCTCCGTGGCTGCCCCCGGTGCGATCGTCACCGTCACCGGGTCGTCAGCGACCACGCTCACCGAGCTGTTGCCACCGGCCTCCCGCTCCGCGACGGTGCACTCGGTACCGGCGGGAAGGTCGCCGAACGTCCGCACATACTCCCCCGCAGCCGTACCGGCGGGGATGTCGAAGGTCTCGGCCAACCCGTTCTCGCAGATCACCGACAGGGAGATCGCGGACTGCTGGCCGGCCCCCGCGCCGTCGATGACCTTGACGACGTTGAGTGCGCCGGGATTGAGCTCGCCGGCGGTGAAGAACTCCGTCGTCGCCGTCGCGACGGCCTCCCGCTGCGTCGTGTCGGCGAGGACCAGCGGCTGCGCCTCGCTGTACGACGGGGTGTTGCCGTCGTAGAGGTAGATGCTGCCTCGCTGCACCGTCACGGTGGCTCGGGCGGTCAGGACGGTTTCCACGCCCGGCACCCCTGGCCCGGTGATCCAGATGGATGTCTCCGACGGGACGCTGCTCCCGTTCGCGATCGGCTTCGTGGCGTCGGCGTCGTGGTACATCGTGTAGTCGTCGGGCACGCTCACGGTCACCGCCTCAGCACCCTCGACCGTGACGACGTAGGGGCCTGCCACGCTCCCCGCGGGTGCGGAGACGGATGCCGGGTTGATCGCCACCTCGGGCGCCGCCGGCTCGGTGACCGGCCCGTTGGCCTGGGCGTCCGCGATCATCGCCGCGGTGGCAGCGCGAACCACAGGCGACTCCGCGCCCAGCACCAGCCCGTCCGTGAAGTACCAGATCGCCGCCTGGGTGGCGGCCGCTTGCTCGTCGGGCGTCAGCCCTGCGGGCGCATCGACCGCCGGGAAGTAGTTGTTGAGGATGTAGGTGACGTAACCGATGTTCGGCACATTGGCCTCCGACCACGTCCCCGACTGGTAGCCGATGTCGACGGCGGTGGGAGTGCGTGCGGCGATGCAGTACATCTCGCCGGTGCTGGACGGGTCATCGACCGACTTCGTGGTGATGATGCCGATGAACCCCGTCCGTGAGGTGTAGTCCGCCGGTGGGCCGTCCGGATACGGGGCTGCGGGATCGGGCACGATGGCCGTGGGGGGCAGATAGCCCGTGGTCCGCAATCCCTCGTCGATGCCTGTGGTGACGATCTCGGTGTTCGATCCCCTGCCGGCGTCCGCCACCGGGGTCGCGTCGTCGATGCTCGCTTGTGCGGCCGTCAACGGCGTCGCCACCAAGGCTGCCGCGGCGAATGTGCCCACGACCGCGAGCAGACCGTGTTTGCGGTGGCGGGAACGGGCGGGGGAAGAGAATGGTGAGTTCATGATTGCCTTCCGAATTCTTCGCAGTGCGGCGGACTGGCGGATGCCGCGGTATCCGCCCCACCCTCATCTCATTCGGCGTTGCGACGGTTCGCCTGGACGGCCACCATCAGCAGCACACCGAGACCGATCACGCCCGCAGCCAGCCCCAGCAACGGCATCGGCGCGTCGCCTCCCGACATCGCCAGCGCGCCCCCGCTCGCGGTGGTCTCCGCGCCCCCGCTCGGGGTCCCGTGCGCGCCACCGCTCGGGGTGCCCTCGGCGCCACCGCTCGGGGTGCTCTGCCCGCCACCGCTCGGGGTGCTCTGCCCGCCACCGCTCGGGGCGGTCTGCGCCGGCTGCACGGTGTTGATCAGCCTGGCATCCGTGATCGCCCCCGGCGCGATCGTCACCGTCACCGGGTCGTCAGCGGCGACGCTCACCGAGCTGTTGCCACCGGCCTCCCGCTCCGCGACGGTGCACTCCGTGCCGGCCGGCAGGTCGCCGAACGTCCGCGCGTACTCCCCCGCGGCCGCGCCGGCGGGGATGTCGAAGGTCTCAGCCAGCCCGTTGCCGCATGTCACCGACAGGGAGATGGCGGACTGCTGGCCGGCTCCCGTGCCGTTGATGACCTTGACGACGTTGAGTGCGCCGGGATTGAGCTCGACGGTGTTCGTCACCGTCAGCGCGATGCCGGCATCGACCATCGTGCCCGTCTGCGGGGCGTCGGTGGTGACGCCGACCTCGGTGGTGGCTCCGGTGGTCGGCTCGGTGACCGTACAGGTGTTACCCACGGGGATGCCACGGAACCTGTAGGTCTGGGTCGCGCTGGTCCCCGCGGGGATGTCCTGCGTGAACGTGTAGCCCTGGCCGCAGTCGATCACGAGCTGGGCCGCGCCCTGCTGACCCACCGCGCCCCCGGCATACGCCTTGTTGACGGTGAGCTCGGTGAAGAACTCCGTCGTCGCCGTCGCGACGGCATCCCGCTGCGTCGTGTCGGCGAGGACCAGCGGCTGCGCCTCGCTGTACAACGGGGTGTCGCCGTCGTAGAGGTAGATGCTGCCTCGCTGCACCGTCACGGTGGCTCGGGCGGTCAGGACGGTTTCCACGCCCGTCACCCTTGGCCCGGTGATCCAGATGGATATGGATTTTGTCTCCGATGGGACTGGGACGCTGCTCGCGTTCGCGATCGGCTTCGTGGCGGCGTCGTCGTGGTACATCTTGTAGCCGTCCGGCACGCTCACGGTCACCGCCGCAGCACCCTCGACCGTGACGACGTAGGGGCCTGCCACGCTCCCCACGGGTGCAGAGACGGATGCCGGGTTGATCGCCACCTCGGGCGCCGCCGGCTCGGTGACCGGCCCGTTGGCCTGGGCGGCCGCGATCATCGCCTCGGTGGCAGCGCGAACAGGCGAATCGGCGCCCAGCACCACCCCGTCCGTGAAGTACCAGATCGCCGCCTGGACTGCGGCCGCCTGCTGGTCGGGCGTCAGCCCCGCCGGCGCAGCGACCGCCGGGAAGTAGTTGTTGAGGATGTAGGTGACGTACCCGAGGTTCGGCACGTTGGCCTCGGACCACGTCCCCGACTGGTAGCTGATGCCTGCGGCGGCGGGAGTGCGCACGGAGATGCAGTACATCTCGCCGATCAGGGACGGGTCATCGACCGACGTGGTGGTGATGATGCCGATGAACCCGTACTGCGAGGTGAAGTCCGCCGCTGCATCGTCCGGATACGGGGTTGCGGGGTCGGGCACGATGGCCGTGGGTGGCAGATAGACCGTGGTCCGCAGTCCCTCGGCGGGGGCCTTGGTGACGATCTCGGTGTTCGGTCCAATTCTGGCGTCGGCCACCGGGGTCCCGTCGTCGACGCTCGCTTGTGCGGCCGTCAACGGCGTCACCACCAAGGCTGCGGCGGCGAGTGTGCCCACAAGCGCGAGCAGACCGTGTTTGCGGTGGCGGGAACGGGCGGGGGAAGAGAGGTGTGAGTTCATGATTGCCTTCCGACTTGCGTGGCAATGCGGCGGAATGACCACGCCGCATACCCATCGGTGGCCCGGACGAATGAGGCTGACGGTCGGGACCACCGCTAGAGTCGCGGCGACAGGATAACCACTGCGACGTTCGCGGCTCAATTTGGAAGCTGCTATGAAAAATCCGTGACGTCCGTCACTGCGCGTCACGGCGCAGCGGGAGGCGGGCCTGCGCGCGCCGCCGCCGAGACGGGCAGCACGCCGTACGTCGCACCGAGGGTGACGGTGGCCACGAGGCCGTCGAGTTCGCACGCGATCACCTCTGCCCCCACGGTGGCGCCGACCTGCGCGGCACGTTCACAGGGCACGCCGGCGACGGCGCCGGATGCCGCGTCAGCGGCGGCGAGCGCGGCGGCATCGGCCGCTCCCGCCAGCCGCTGGCTCCACGCCGCCGCGGTTCCGACGCTCAACAGCGACGCGCCGAACAGCACGCCCGCCGCGAGCACGCCGACAGTGGCGACTGTACCGGGCATCAGCGCCCCTCCCCCACGGCGCACGCCGTCGCGCGCAGGTCGCCGAGCGGCAACGGCAGGCCCGTCGGCGCGGTCGCGGTGACGCACACGAGGTCGCCGTCGGATCCGATGGTGGCGGCGGCACCGGTGACCGCGCGCGACACGGCATCCTGCACGCGCCCGTCGGCTTCGCCCCGCGCCGCCAGGCGCGCGCCCTGCGCCGCGCCCTGCTCGAGTCTGACCTGGCGCCCCGAGGCGGTCAGCGCCCCGGCGAACAGCAGGAACACGATGATCACCGCCGGCAGGGCGACCGCGAACTCGGCGGCGGCCGAGCCGCGATCGTCCCACCGGCGGCTGCTCATCAGGCGACGGTGAGGGCTCGGCGGATGAGATCGGTGAGGATGCCGCGCACTTCGTCCGAACGCATGATGATCACCAGCAGCCCGGCGAACGCAACGGCGGCCATCGTCGCGATCGCATACTCGGCGGTGGCGGCGCCGGAGTCCTCTTTCAGTAGCCGGGCCGCGCGGCGGCGGGTGAGGCCGGGCAGGGGGTCGGGTGTCGTTCTCGTCATGATTCTCCTTGTCGTGAGGTGGTTCGGGCACGGGTCAGAGAGTGAGCGGCGTCGTCGCGAGCACGCCGAGGAGCATGGGCGCCACCCCGAGCAGGAGGAAGGCGGGGAGCGTGCAGACGCCGAGCGGCAGCAGCAGGCGTGACGACAGGCGCGCCGCGCGCAGCCGCCCCTCGACGCGCGAACGGTGGCGGGCGTGGGCGGCGTCGGCGCGCAGCAGCTCGACCGCGGGCGCGCCGGCCGTGCGGGAGAGGTCGAGCACGGCGACGGTGCGCGGGTGCTCTTGCATGCCGGTCGCAGTGACGAGATCTCGGGCGCGGGGAATCGAGACGCCGCCGGCGAGGGCGACGGCGAGCAGTTCGGCATCCAAGCCGGGAACTCCCGGGGGCGGCTGCGCGCGTGCGATCAGCCGGGCGGTCCACCCGCGCGCGGCGAACATGAGCAGGGCGCCCGCCACGACCGCTACCGTGCCCAGCGGCTGGGTGAAGACGACGCCCACGGCGTTGAAGCCGAGCGCTGCGCCGAGGGCGACCGCGACCAGCGGCAGCCAGGCGATGAGTCGTGCCGTCGCGATCGGCTCGGCGAGCGCGACCCGCACATCGTCGGCGGCCGCCTGGGCATCGCGCAGCGCTTCGGCGACCGCCCGCAGGCTCACGGCCAGCGGGGCCCCGACGGTCGTCGCCACCGACCAGGCGTCGGCGACGTGGCGCCAGGGGCCATCGGCCCCCGCGATGGCTGCCGGCAGCGCCGCACCCTCCGCGACCCGCGCGCACACGCCCGCCGCCGTGGCGTTTCCGGACGAGGCGAGGTGCTGCCAGGCACGGTCCGGTGTGATCCCGGCCTGCAGCAGCACCGCAAGCTGCAGCACGGTGGTCGCCGCGGCATCCGCATCGGGGGCTTGCGGGCGTCGGCGCCGGCGGATCGCCGCGGCATTCGCATCCGGAGCTCGCGGGCGCCGGCCGATCACCGTGGCACCGCCTCGAGCGACAACGCCCCGCCGGACAGCACGGGCCACGCCATCCCCGCGACCTTGCGCGCCCCGTCCGCCCCGCGCGCCACGTGCACGATGCAGCCGATCGCACTGACGACCTGCCGTGCGACCGCGCGCTCATCCATCCCGGCAAGCGCGCCCAGAGCCTCCAGCCGGGCGGGCACGTCGTCGATGCCGCCGGCGTGCAGCGTGCCGGCCCCGCCGTGGTGGCCGGTGTTGAGCGCGGTGAGCAACTCCCGCACCTCTTCGCCGCGGCACTCCCCCACCACGAGACGATCGGGACGCATCCGCAGCGCCTCGCGCACCAGCCGCGCCAGGGAGACGCAACCGGCACCCTCGAGGTTCGGTTGACGTGCCTCCAAGCGCACGTGATGCGGATGCCGCAGACGCAGCTCGGCGACGTCCTCGATCGTGACGATCCGCTCGGTGGACGGCACCCGGCCGAGCAGGGCCGCAAGCAGGGTCGTCTTTCCCACCCCGGTGGCACCGGTGATCAGCACGTTGACGCGCTCGTCGACGACCGCCTCGAGCAGCTCCCGGGTGCGGGTGCCGAACATGCCGCGGGTCTGCAGCGCGTCGAGGTCGGGGACCTCGGCGGCGGGCGCTCGCACCGAGATCATGGTGCCGCCCCGCGACACCGGCGGCAGCACGGCGTGCACCCTGATGCCGCCGGCCAGTTGCACGTCGACGCAGGGCGTCGCGTCATCGAGATGACGCCCGCCGAGCGCGATGAGGTCGACGGCGAGCGCTCGGACGTCCGCCTCGTCCGCCCGCCACGCGAGCACCGGCTGGGCGCCGTGACCGCGGTCGACGAAGAGCCCCTCGGCACCGTTGACGAACACGTCGGTGACCGCCGGGTCGGCCAGGTAGGGCGCGAGCGGTGCCAGCGCGGCATCGGTGGGCAGCTTGCGAGCGAGCACTTGGTGGGGTGCGGCCACAGCGGCGGGCGGGCGCAGCAACGGATCCGCGAGGGCCGTCGGTCGCGGCTCGACGCCGACGAGGGCTGACACCTCAGCCGTGGGGGTCACCGCCGCTGCGCGGCGCGGGACGACGACGAACGTGCTGGTCATGCACCGACGGTAGGCCGTGTCCAGGACGCGGCGGAGTGCCCACCGGGCGATCGGTGGACGAACGCCGACTGCAGCCGCCCTGGGAGGAGGCGGGAACAAGGATGGGCGGCATCCCATGGGGGGGGATGGGATGCCGCCCTGACAACGAACACCGTCCGGGGGGAGGACGGGCGCTGCGAATGCCGAAAGAAATCGGCTCGGATCGAGCTTACAAACACCGCACGCGCCGACCAAACGAGCGCGCCGCGTGGCGGCGGACCTCGCCCGCGGGCCGTGAAAACAATTCGACAACACCCGCCGACAGCTTCGCATTATTGAGGGTGATCGCGGCCGTGGTCACGGAGCTGACACGGGGGCTGCGGACGATCTTCGTCGACCGCAGTGAGACCGCACGTCGGCCCCGCGGCCGTTTGCGACGTTCAACAGAACCGTCTCGTACACTTCTCCCGCTGTCCCAACCGGGGGGCGAGGAGGGTGACGGTTCCGGCGTTTTCCGCCATTTTGATATCTTGTTGATTCTTACGATAGTTTCCCACTGAACGAAGTTGTTCACTTTCTCCGCTCGTCAAAGTAGACGGAGCAATCCGGTCGGTCGCGGCCGGGACGCTTACCCGAATCCTGCGCAAAGGTGCGATCACATGATGAAAAAGAAACTTCGCTGCGCCGCCGGCATTGTCGCCGCGGCCGCTGTAACCCTGTCCCTGGCGGCGTGCTCCTCTGGCGGGACCGCCGGTGCCAGCGAGGTGCCCACCGGCGTGACGCTGACGATGTGGCACACCACCGCCGACAGCGACGCGCTGCTGAACCTCTACAAGGCGTACGAGGAGCACTCCGGCAACACCATCGAGCTGGTCGACATCCCCTCCGACAGCTTCCCCGCCACCGTACAGACCAAGTGGGCGACCGGTGACCGTCCCGACATCCTCGAGTTCTACGGCGCCCGCGAGGACCTTCGCTCGCTCAACCCTTCGCAAAACCTCGTAGACCTGAGCGACCTCGACTTCGTCGACGCACTCGGCGACATGGCGGGCCTGTCCGGTTCGATCGACGCTGTCACCTACGGCGCGTCGTTGGGGCCGGTGACCTCGTTCGGACTCTTCTACAACAAGGCCGTCCTCGCAGATGCCGGGCTGAGCACTCCGGAGAGCTACGCCGATCTCGCTGACGTCTGCTCCGCCCTGGGCGGCACCGGTGTCACTCCGATCTTCGAGGCCGCTGGCTCCGGCTTCCCGCCGATGATCCTCAGCGTGTTCAACTACATGGCCGAGCACAACGGCGACCTCGAGTACGCCGACCGGGTCGTCGCGGGAGATGCGAAGATCAACGACCCCAAGGGTCCGTTCGTAGCCGGACTCGAGGCCTATGTCGACATGCGTGACAATGGGTGCTTCAACAGCGACGCGACCACCGCGACCTTTGAGAGCGGTCTTGCGTCGGTATTCGGCGGTCAGGCGGCCTTCATCGCCCTCCCATCCGACATGGCGGGCATGCTCATCGGCATGAACGACGGCGACGCAGCGCTGGTCAGCGAGACCGTCGGGTTCATCTCGGTGTCAGCGACCGGCGCCGTCGGCAACATCTCGCCGAGCCCCTCGGGCACCTACTACGTGCCCAAGAACAAGGATGCGGCTAAGCAGGCCGCCGCGATCGACTTCATCAACTTCGTGACAGGTGACGGCTACCAGGCCTATGTCGACGAGGCGATGATCGTGCCGGTGCTCACCACCGCCACCGCGCCAGAGCTGCCGGGCATCATGCAGGACGTCGCCGCGAGCATGGCGGGCGCCACGCTGACGGTCAACGCCGCCATCCCCGGCTTCGGGGCCATCGTCGCTGAGACAAACAAGCTGCTGGCCGGCCAGCAGAGCCCGCAGGAGACCGCGGACCAGCTGCAGCTCGCCTTCGAACAGGCGAAGGTGGCCGCGGGTCTGTGACCGAGCTCGACACTCGCGAGGTCGTCACCCGCTCTGTCGAGCGCCGTCGGGGGTCATTCCGACGGAACGACCCCCCACGGGTCGGTAACGGCGCTGCTGGCGTCAAGCCGCGCCAGTGGTACCAGTGGTGGTTCGCGTTGCCGGCCGCCGTGCTCGTGCTGTTCTTCTTCTTCGTCCCCTTCATCGCGAACGCGTTCTTCGCGTTCACGCAGTGGACCGGGTACAGCTCGGTCATCACGTTCAATGGGCTGCAGAACTTCCAGAACCTGATCGATCGCGGCGTGCTCTGGCAGGCTACGCTGATCACCCTTGTGTACGCGGTGATCGGGATGGTCACACAGAACGCCGTCGGGCTGTCACTGGCAAAGGCGCTGCAGCACACCGGGCGAGCGAACACCGTTTTCCGCTCCATCTTCTTCATCCCCGTGCTCATCTCGCCGCTCGCAGCGGGCTATATCTGGAAGGCGCTGCTGCAGCCCGAGGGGTTCGTCAACGACGTCATCTCGCTGTTCGTTCCCGGCGACTTCACCTTCGCCTGGCTCGGCAACGCGGTCACCGCACTGATCGCGGTCGCGTGCATCGACGCGTGGAAGTGGAGCGGCATGGCGACCCTGGTGTACATCGCCGGGCTCAACCGCATCCCCGGGCAGCTGGTCGAAGCGGCGACGCTCGACGGGGCCGGGGCGTGGCGGCGATTCTGGGCTATCGAGTTCCCGCTGCTCGCTCCCGCCTTCACCTTCAACATCGTGATCACCTTCGTGGGAGCGTTCAGCGCCTTCGACGGTATCGTCGCGACCACCGGTGGGGGTCCGGGTACCGCGACCACGGTGCTGAACAAGGCCGCCTACGACCAGTACGGCCAGGGTCTTTTCGGCACCGCGAGCGCCCTGAACTTCGTGGTGGCACTGCTCGTGATCTGCACCGCGATCCCCCTGATCGCCTGGATGCGCAAGCGTGAGGAACGGATGTGAGCGCGACACAGGCACTGACCGTCGGCGCGGGCCGCGGCATCGCGCGGCCTCGCCCGGGGAGCATCGTGAAGTACACCTTGCTCTCTGTGTTCGCGCTGCCGTGGGTGGTCCTGCCGCTGTGGATGCTGCTGGTGAATTCGGTCAAGTCCGAGGGTGAGGCGGCCGTCCCGACTCTCGGACTGCCGAGCGAGTGGGCGGCCTGGGAGAACTACGCGACCGTCATCAGTGACGGGAACTATTTCACGGCGTTGCGCAACAGCCTGTTGGTCGCAGTGCCCTCCATCGCGCTAATCATCCTGCTGGGGTCCATGGCGGCCTGGGCCTACGCCCGGACTTCGTCCATGTCGCTCAAGACCTTGTACTTCGTTTCCGCGCTGTCGATCATCCTGCCGCCGGCCATCATTCCTTCGGTGTTCGTACTTACGCAGGTGGGTTTGAACGGATCGATGCTGGGCTACGCGCTCACGATCATCGGAACCAGGCTGGGGGTGGTGGTCTTCATCGCGACGGGGTTCGTTCAGGCCCTCCCGACCAGCTATGAGGAGGCCGCGCAGATCGACGGCGCGAACCGCTGGCAGATCTACTGGCACGTCGTCCTGCCGTTGCTCGCACCTGTGCTGTTCACCGCGGCGGTGCTACTGGTGATCTCGGTATGGAACGACTTCTTCTTCGCGCTGTTCCTGCTGCAGGGGAGCGAATCGGCGACTTTGCCGCTCGCGCTGTACCAGTTCGCCAACTCGGGGACTTACGGCGTCCGGTGGAACCTCGTTTTCGCGAACGTCGTGCTCACGAGCGTGCCGCTTCTCATCGCCTACATCTTCTTGCAGCGCCGGGTCCTGGCGGGGCTGACCGAGGGCGGGGTGACCGGCTGAGCATGCGGGAGACCGGTTCGTGGGATGACCCTGCCCAAGCGGTGGGCGTCGTCAGCGCGCTCGATTTCGTAACTGGTCAGCGTCCCCGGCGTCGATAGGGGCGAGCATGCAATCTCAGACATCTTGGAGAACACGATGACATCACCTCAGCTTCACCTCTTCCTCGACCGTGCGCGCGGAATCGTCGGCGAAGCGCACGTGTACGCGTCGGACGACGAACGGCTGGACACCCTGCGCGACCGGTTCGGCGCCTACTACGAGACCGAGCACGAGCCCCGCCCGGGCGGGGCCGTGCGCCCCGCCTCTACGGAGGAGGTGCAGGCAATCGTGCGGCTGGCCAACGAGACCGGCGTGGCGCTGTGGACGAGTTCGCGGGGCCGCAACTTCGGCTACGGCGGGCCGGCGCCGGTTCGTCGCGGGGATGTCGCGCTCGACTTGCAGCGCATGAACCGCATCCTGGAGATCGACGAGAAGCGCGCCTACGCTGTCGTGGAGCCCGGGGTGGCCACCGGTGAGCTGCTCGCAGAGATCGAGCGGCGCGGCCTGAAGCTGTGGCCGGGCACGACGTCGTCCCCGTACTCGAGCATCATCGGCAACGCGCTGGAGCGCGGGATCGGCTACGACATCATGTCCGAGCGCTTCGAGTCGTTGTGCGGGCTCGAGGTCGTCCTCGCCGACGGCACGCTGGTGCGCACCGGGTCCGGGTCGATGGACGGCTCGACCGTGTGGCACGAGAACAAGTACGGCTACGGCCCGATCGTTGATGGACTGTTCTCGCAGTCGAACTTCGGGATCGTGACGAAGGCCGGATTCTGGCTGAGCCCCGAGCCGGCGGCATTCCGCCACTCCGAGCTGTACCTCGAGGACTTCAGCCGGATGGCGGAGTTCATGGACATCCTCGGCGACCTGCGTCGGCGCCGCATCCTCGAGAATGGGGTCAGTAGCGGACCGGACTTCCCCGCCAGCGCGCCGGGTGATGTGCCCCCGCCACACGACGCTGCTCCGGCCGGCCCACCACCTCAGCGCCTGCGCTCTCGCCTCGGCTGGCACGGCCCCCGCTCCGTCATCGACGCAAAGTGGGAGGCGACGCTCGCGGCGCTCCAGGGCATCGATGGACTCACATACGACACCGCGGTGTACGAGGCGCCCTACGACTACACGATGTGGAATGCGAACGCGCGGATGGCCGCGGGGCTTCCGACCGACCTCGAGGAACCAGACTGGGAGAACGCGCACTACGGCCTGTTCATCGCCCCGGTCATTCCGAACATTGGAGAGGCATACGTCGAGGTATGGAACCTCATCAACGAGGTGTTCGAGCGACACGGTCGCGTGGGAGGTATGCCGCCCGGGTTCCACATGCACTCCGCGCGCTCGCTCGTCGTGATCCCGCCGGTGCCGCTCAAGGGGATGCCGATGCTTCCGAACCGCGGTGCGGATATCGACAACGCGGTGTCGGTTGCGCTGGTGTCCGATCTCATTCACGAGTGCGCGCAGCGCGGCTGGACCGAGTATCGCGCCGGCACGCTGTTCATGGACCAGGTGCTCGCCGAGCAGGACTTCGCCGGCGGAACCAGGGCGGAGCTCTACGAGCGCATCAAGAACGCCCTCGACCCGAACGGCATCCTGAGCCCGGGCAAGTCCGGCATCTGGGGCAGCGCCACTCGGCCCGCCTCAGCCGCCCCTGGCGTGCGCTTCGGCGTCGCGCGGTCGGAGGACTGACATGCGCGTAGGCAACCTTGGTGGCCGCGCCGTGGTCATCGACGGCGACCGTGCCGTCGACGTCGCCGTCGCGAGCGACGGTCGCTTCGGACCGGATCCCATGGACGTGCTTGCGGCGTGGCCGGACTTCGCTTCCTGGGCGGGGTCCGCCACTCTGCCCGCCGGCGAGCCGTTCGACGAGACCGACCTGCTCGCGCCGGTGCCGCGGCCCGCGCAGGTGTTCACGCTCATGACGAACCACCCCGACGGCGCAGCGCTGCCCGGCATGAGCATCCCGGAAGAGCTCATCGTGCTGACGAAGTTCCGCTCGTCACTGACCGGCCCGTTCGAGGACGTGTCGCTCGGCGGGCCGATGGTGGACTACGAGACCGCGGTCGTGGTGGCCGTCGGCCGTGGCGGTCGGGGCATCCCGGCCGACGAGGCGTGGGACCACGTGGCGGGGGTCTGCGTCGGTCAGGACCTCAGCGACCGGGACCGGATGCTGCACGCTTCCGTGCCTCAGCAGTTCAGCATGGCCAAGTCCTTCGCAGGCGCGGGTCCGTTCGGCCCGTACCTCGTTACGCCGGACGAATTCGACGACCCAGACGACATCCCCTATAGCGCCACCCTGGAAGGACCGGGGGTGGACGGGGTACTGACCGTGCAGGCGGCCTCGACCGGGGAGCTTGTGTACGGCGTTCCGGAGGTGATCGCCCGGCTGTCCGAGACGGTCGAGCTGCTGCCCGGCGACCTCATCTTCATGGGCACCCCGAGAGGCATTGGTCTGGCGCGCGGCCAGTTGCTGCGCCCGGGCGTCGTGCTCACCAGCATCCTCGATGACGTGGCCCGGATGCGGACGACGTTCAGCTCGCAGCTCGATCCCTTCCCGGTTCCGCCCCCGCCGCCCGGCGCTCCGGCCGGACCGCCACCTCGGTAAAACGAGCAGGAGGAATCAAGGCGCGCGCGCGGCACGGGGACGAACAGGGTCGACTCCCCTGCCGCGACGGAACCGACCGGTGGACTCGCCGGGCAGAAGAGTGGCGGCATCCCATGGGGGGAATGGGATGCCGCCAGGGCAACGAACACCGTCCGGGGGGAGGACGGGCGTTGCATATGCCAGAATTTGAATTCGGCTGGGCCCGAGCATACAAACCTCTACGCGCCGCACCAAATATGCGCGCCGTTTCAAAGCAGATTCGTCTCGTCGCGGCGCGCGCCACCCACTATCGGCGGTAGTGACCGCGCCGCGTCGCTGCATAGAGTGACCCGCGATGACCGAAGACCCGTCATCGCCGACCCGCAAAGGAGCGCGCCGACATGAGCAGCCAGATCGACCACCTGCTGAACGAGACCCGCCGGTTCGCTCCGGCCGAGGATTTCGCGGCCAACGCCGTGGCGACCGCCGAGCTGTACGAGCAGGCCGCGGGCGACCGGGAGGGATTCTGGGCGACCCAGGCCCGCGAGCTGCTGCACTGGGACACCCCATTCACGCAGGTGCTCGACTGGTCGAACCCGCCGTTTGCGACCTGGTTCGCCGACGGCGAGCTGAACGTGGCATACAACTGCCTCGACCGTCACGTCGAAGCGGGCAACGGCGACCGGGTGGCGCTGTTGTGGGAGGGCGAGCCGGGCGACGAGCGCCGCGTCACGTACGCCGAGCTCACCGACGAGGTCAAACGCCTCGCCAACGTGTTCACCGACCTCGGCGTGGTCGCCGGTGACCGCGTCGCGATCTACCTGCCGATGATCCCCGAGGCGGTGGCGGCCATGCTCGCCGTCGCCCGCGTCGGCGCCGTCCACTCGGTGGTGTTCGGGGGGTTCTCCGCCGACAGCCTGCGCACCCGCATCGACGACGCTGGCGCGAAGCTCGTGATCACCGCCGACGGCGGGTACCGCAAGGGAAAGGTGTCGCCGCTGAAGACCGCGGTGGATCTCGCCCTGGCCGGACGCAACGGCAGCGGCACCCAAGAGACCGTCGAGCACGTGCTGGTGGTCCGTCGCGGCGGCAACGAGGTGGAGTGGACCGAGGGCCGCGACCTGTGGTGGCACGACGTCGTGCCCGCGGCCTCGGCCGACCACACGGCGCAGCCGTTCCCCGCCGAGAACCCGCTGTTCATCCTGTACACGTCGGGGACGACGGGTAAGCCCAAAGGCATCCTGCACACCTCTGGCGGGTACCTCACGCAGACGACCTTCACGAACAAAGTGGTGCACGACCTGCACCCCGAAACCGACGTGTTCTGGTGCACGGCCGACATCGGCTGGGTGACCGGGCACAGCTACGTCGTGTACGGGCCGCTGTCCAACGGCGCGACGCAGGTGCTTTACGAAGGCACCCCCGACATGCCGCATCCGGGCCGCTGGTGGGAGATCGTCGAGAAGTACAAGGTGTCGATCCTCTACACCGCCCCCACCGCGATCCGGTCGTTCATGAAGATCGGGCGCGAGGTGCCGCAGCGCTTCGATCTGTCATCGCTGCGGCTGCTCGGCTCGGTGGGGGAACCCATCAACCCCGAGGCGTGGATGTGGTACCGCAAGATCATCGGCGGCAAGACCACCCCGATCGTGGACACGTGGTGGCAGACCGAGACCGGCGCGATCATGATCTCGGCGCTGCCGGGAGTGACCGAGACCAAGCCGGGTTCGGCGCAGGTGGCTCTTCCCGGCATCGCGATCGACGTCGTCGACGAGGACGGCACGCACGTCGGCAACGGCAACGGCGGGCTGCTCGTGGTGACCGAGCCCTGGCCCAGCATGCTGCGCGGCATCTGGGGCGACCCGGACCGGTTCGTCGAGACCTACTGGGAGAAGTTCCGCACGCAGGGCTACTACTTCGCCGGCGACGGCGCACGCCTGGACGACGACGGCGACGTGTGGCTGATGGGCCGCGTTGACGACGTCATGAACGTGTCGGGGCACCGGCTGTCGACGACCGAGATCGAATCCGCCCTCGTCGGGAACGAGGCGGTTGCCGAGGCGGCGGTGGTCGGCGCCTCGGACGAGACGACCGGACAGGCCGTGGTGGCGTTCGTCATCATCAAGCAGAGCTACCTGTCGGCGCACTCCCCCGCCGGCTTGGCCGGCGGGCTGCGTACCTGGGTGAGCGAGCAGATCGGCCCGATCGCCCGCCCCCGCGACGTGTACATCGTGGGCGAGCTGCCCAAGACACGCTCCGGCAAGATCATGCGGCGCCTGCTGCGGGACGTGGCCGAAGGCCGCGAGGTGGGCGACACCACGACGCTGGCCGACACCGCCGTCATGAGCGTCATCAGTGCGCAGGTGCGCTGAGCGGCATCCGCCCCACCGGCATCCACTCGGGGAGTGCGTGCGCCGCCGGCTCAGCCGACGATGAAGACCACCTCGACCTCGACCGGGCTGTCCAGCGGCAGCACAGGCACACCAACGGCCGAGCGGGCGTGCCGCCCGGCGTCGCCGAAGATCTCGCCGAGCACTTCGCTGGCACCGTTTATGACCCCGGGCTGGCCGGTGAATTCCGCAACGGATGCCACGAAGCCGGTGACCTTGAGCACACCGGCGATGCGGTCGACGCCGCCGACGGCGTCAGCCGCGGCCGCGAGGGCGTTCAGCGCGCACTGCCGCGCGAAGATGGCGGCATCGGCGGCGGGCACGAGGCCATGGCCGTCGCCCACCTTTCCGGTCGCCGGCAGGGCGCCGGAGACCATCGGCAACTGGCCGGCGGTGTAGACGAGATCGCCGTGTACCTTCGCCGGTACATACGCGGCCACCGGCGGCACGACGGTGGGCAGGTCGATGCCGAGTTCGGCCAGGCGCTGCGTGACGCTCACGGTCACTCCTGCTCGAACTGGCGGGCCGCCTGCGCGGCGGCATCCAACCCGGCGTTGGTCGAGCCACCGCCGGTGGGGCGCTTGAGGTAGGCCACAAGCCCGCCTTCCGGGCCGGTCACCACCTGCACCAGTTCCCAGCCCTGCTTGCCCCAGTTGTTGAGGATTGCGGCGGTATTGTGGATCAACAGGGGCGTGGTGAGGTATTCCCACGTGGTCATCGCGGCTCCGGATCTGAACAGTTCGAGGGTGGTCTCGCCGATACCACAGGGCGCGACGCACGGCATCCTGTCGAGCCTTCGCCCAGGGTTCTGGCTTACGATCAGCCTATGCCCCATAAGAAACGGACGGCCAGCGGCGTGCTCGGCGGAGTGCTCGGCCTGGTCGGCTTGAGCACCGTGGCCGGCATTCTCATCACCGCAACGGTCACCCCCGCAATCGCCGTATCCGGGTATGCAGCAGGCAACGCGATCTCGATGTTCGAGAACATGCCCAGCTACCTCGAGATCGACGAACTCATGGAGCCCACTGAGATCTACGCGACCGTCGGCGACCAGCCACAGTTGCTCGCACGGTTCTACGACCAGAACCGCGTACCGCTGGAGTTCGACCAGATCAGCACCCTCGCCTACGACGCGGTGCTCTCCAGCGAGGACAAGAACTTCTACAAGCACGGCGGCGTCGACCTCGCCGGCACGATGAGCGCCCTGATCGCCAACGTGCGCGGCACCGACGACCGCGGCGGATCCTCGATCAGCCAGCAGTACGTCAAGAACATCCTCGTGCAGCGTTGTGAAATGAACGCCGCGACGGTAGACGAGAAGAACGCCTGCTACTCCGAGGCGACCAACTCCAACATCTCCGAGGGCGGACTGCAGCGCAAGCTGCAGGAGATGCGTTTCGCGATCCAGCTGGAGAAGACGTACACGAAGGACGAGATCCTTCTCGGGTACCTCAACATCGTGAACTTCGGCGGATCGAACTACGGCATCGGCGCCGCAGCGAAGTACTACTTCGGGGTGGATGCCGCGAACCTGTCGCTGGCCCAGGCCGCGACCCTCGCCGGCATGGTGCAGGAGCCCAACGGGTACCGCATCGACCGCGACAGCGAGTCCAACAACGCCGCCAACGGGTTCCAGAAGACCCTCGACCGGCGCAATTACGTGCTCACCCGCATGCTCGCGGACGGCAAGATCACCCAAGCGGAATACGACGCGGCCGTCGCTGAGCCGATCACGCCGCAGATCACCCCGACCGATCAGGGCTGCCAGATGGCCGGCGGGTCGGCCTACTTCTGCGACTATGTGCGCACGATCATCGAGAACGATCCGGTCTTCGGAGAAACGCCCGACGAACGCAAGGCGATGCTGCGCCAGGGCGGGTTGCGCGTCTACACGACGCTGGATCTGGATCTGCAACTCGCGGCTGAAGAGGCCCTGTCGATCGTTCCTGCCACGATGACCGGCATCGAGCTCGGCTCCACCGGCGTACAGATCGAAGTCGGCACCGGCCGCGTGCTGTCGATGGCGCAGAACACGCTGTACTCGCAATCCAGCGACCAGCTGGCCGATCCGGCGTACTCCGCGATCAACTTCAACACCCGCAAGGTCAACGGCGGCTCGAACGGCTTCAACGTCGGCTCGACCTACAAGGTGTTCACGCTGCTGGACTGGCTGGAGAAGGGCCACTCCATCAACGAGACCCTCAACGGCACGGTGCGCAACTTCAAGATCGACCGCGGCTGCGACGGCGGCGTGCAGACCGTCGTCGGTGCGGACATCGGCAACTTCGAGGGGTCGCGCGGCTACACCAGCAGCCCGTTCAAGTTCACCGCCGACTCGCTCAACACCGGGTTCTTCGCGATGGCCGAGAAGCTCAACGTCTGCGAGATCAACCAGCTTGCCGACCGCATGGGGGTGACCCTCGCCGATGGCACCAAGACATACGAGGCCGGCAACGCGCCGTACGACATCCTCGGCTCGATGAACATCGCGCCAATCGACATGGCGGGCGTCTACGCCACCATCGCCTCGGGCGGCACGTATTGCGAGCCGAAGGCGATCGACCGGATCACCGACTCCGCCGGGGCCGAACTGCCCATCCCCCAGAGGACCTGCACCCGCGTGCTCGACCAGTCGGTGGCCGCCACTGCGGCCTACACGCTGGCGAACGTGCTGAGCAACGGATCGGCGGTCGCTTCGCGCACCTACGACGGTGTGCCGGTGATCGGCAAGACCGGCATCCACCAGCAGTTCCAGACCTGGATGGACGGCAGCTCGACCAAGGTCGCCACGGTCGTCTGGGTCGGCAACGTGATCGGTGAGTCCCAGCTGCACCGTCTTTACGCCAACGGCTACGCACTATGGCGCATGCGGCACGCGATCTGGCCCGACATGCAGCGCGCCGCGAACGCCAAGTACGGCGGCGACGCGTTCCCCGCGCCCGACAACAACCTGACCCGCCGCGTCTACGTGGACCTGCCGAACGTCATCGGCATGGGCGTCGATGATGCCACCAGGACTCTGGAGGATGCCGGCTTCAACGTCGATGTGACCGAGCCAGTGGACGGGGTCCAACCCGCCGGAACCATCACGGTGCAAAATCCCGGTGCCGGGCGCGTGACCAGCGGTACCACCATCGTGATCAGTCCCAGCAACGGCCAGGGCGTGGCTGTGCCCACCGTGGCCGGAATGGACATGGACAAGGCCGTCGACGCGCTGCGCAGCGCCGGGTTCTCTTCCATCACACCGTGCACCGACGGCGGTGGTGGCGGCGGCCCAGGCAACGACGATGATGACGATCGCTCCGTCACCGGCACCGACCCCGCGGCCGGCACCGTGACCGGCCGCAGCGCGACCATCACGCTCGTCTGTGGCTGACCGCGCCCGAGCACCGCGCGCCGCTCTCACCGCCCTCGCGGCGGTGGGAGCGGTGGGCGCGGGCGCCGCGATCTGGGGCATCGGCATCGAGCGGCACCTGTACACACTGCGCCGTCACGAGCTCCCCGCGCTCGCCCCCGGCTCGCGGCCGCTGCGCATCCTCCATATCTCGGATGCGCACATGGCCCCGTGGCAGGGCCGCAAGCAGCGATGGATCGCCTCGCTCGCCGAACTCGAGCCCGACCTGGTGGTCAACACCGGCGACAACCTCGGGCACGCCGACGGCATCCGCGGCATCCGCGTCGCCCTCGCACCTTTCGCCGGGATCCCCGGCGTGTTCGTACACGGCTCCAACGACCTCGTCGCCCCGTCGCCGCGCAACCCGCTGCGGTACTTCAGCGGACCTTCGCAGCGCCGCCGCAAGACCACGCGGCTCGACACCGGCGCGCTGGACAGGTTCCTCACCGACGATCTCGGCTGGGCGGATCTGAACAACAAGGCGACGACGGTGGATGCCGGCGGGTTGCGCGTCCGTGCGTATGGCGTCAGCGACGCCCACCGCGATTGGGACGACCTCGACGCGATGGCGGCCGCCCTCTCCCCCGTGCCCGCCGGCGACCTCGAGCTGGGCGTCACGCATGCCCCGTACCGGCGCATCCTGGACGACTTCACCGCGCGCGGGGCCGATCTGGTGCTGGCCGGTCACACCCACGGCGGACAGGTGCGCATCCCCGGGTCACCCTCGGCCCTCGTGGCGAACTGCGACATCCCGCTCCACCAGGCGCGGGGACTGAGCACCTGGACCGGCGGCGGCAGAACCGTGCCGCTGAACGTCAGTGCCGGCATCGGACACTCCATCTACGCCCCGGTGCGTTTCGGGTGCGCGCCCGAAGCGACGCTGCTGACGCTGGTCCCGCGTTCGTGACCCGGTTCGGAGCACACCCGCACATCGGGTAGGCTGGATGGGTTGCCACGGGGTGTGGCGCAGCTTGGTAGCGCGCGTCGTTCGGGACGACGAGGCCGCAGGTTCAAATCCTGTCACCCCGACATCAGAAGGGCTCCGCCGCAAGGTGGGGCCCTTCGTTCAAGAAGCGTTCGACAGGAGCAGCCCGATGCCGACCCCCCGCCTCATCGCGTTCGACCTGGACGACACGCTCGCTCCGTCCAAGAGCGCGATCGACCCCGTGATCGGTGAGCTGCTGGTCGCACTGGCCGAGCGCGTCGAGGTGGCGATCATCTCCGGCGGACAGCTGCAGCAGTTCCAGGTGCAGGTCGTGGACAACCTGCCGGCGGCATCCGCCGCGGTGCTGGCCTCGCTGCACCTCATGCCCACCTGCGGTACCCAGTACTACCGACTCACCGACGCCGGCGTCGAGACGGTGTACGCCCACCGGCTGACCGACGACGAGAAGGTCCGTGCCCTCTCCGCCGTCGAGGGTGAGGCGCGTCGACTGCGGCTGTGGGAGAGCGAGACCTGGGGCGACATCCTCGAGGACCGCGGCTCGCAGATCACGTTCTCGGCGCTCGGCCAGACGGCACCCCTCGCGGCGAAGGTCGCGTGGGACCCCACCGGGGCGAAGAAGAACGCCCTGCGCGAGGCCGTGGCCGCGCGCATCCCCGACCTCGAGGTGCGATCGGGCGGGTCGACGTCGGTGGACATCACCCACCGCGGCATCGACAAGGCCTACGGCATGCGTCAGCTGTCCGAGCAGACCGGCATCGCCCTGGATGACATGCTGTTCGTGGGCGACCGCCTCGACCCCGACGGCAATGACTACCCGGTGCTGGCCATGGGCGTGGCCTGCCAGGCCGTCGAGGGCTGGGAGGACACCGCCGCCTTCCTGACGACCCTGATCCCCACCCTCCCCGTCCGGGTCTGACCCAGACCTCCCAGCGCGTCCTGGGGGGCCTGCGGGGGCGCATGCGCGCGTCTCCGGTTCAGTCGTCGCAAACGCCCCGGCATCCGGACGCCGCAGGGACATACGCGACGACCGAAGCAGAGGATGCCGCGGGGCGCGGCGGCGGTGGCCGGTTCAGTCGTCGCAAACGCCCCGGCATCCGGGCGCCGCAGGGACATTCGCGACGGCTGAAGCGAAGCAACGCAAGAACGGCCCCCACGCGGAGGGCCGTTCTTGCATTCGGGGGTGCGGGATCAGTCCTGCATCGCCGCCATGGCGCGCGCGGCGTCGGTGGGCTGCGCCACCGGCGTCAAGCGCTGCAGCTGCGTGACGTGGCGCGGCTCCAGCTCTTCCAGGCTCGACACACCCAGCAGCGTCATGGTCCGCTCGATCTCGGTGCGGAGGATCTCGATCGCACGGTCGACACCTGCCCGGCCGCCGGCCATCAGGCCGTAGAGGTACGCGCGACCGATGAGGGTGAACTTCGCCCCCAGGGCGACGGATGCCACGATGTCGGCACCGTTCATGATGCCGGTGTCGATCATGACGGTGGCATCCTTGCCCACCTCACGCACGACGTGCGGCAGCAGGTGGAACGGGATCGGCGCCCGGTCCAGCTGACGTCCACCGTGGTTGGACAGGATGATGCCGTCGACACCGAGGTCGATCAGGCGCTTGCTGTCGGCGACGTTCTGCACGCCCTTGATGACGATCTTGCCGGGCCAGATGCTGCGGATGTACTCGAGGTCCTCGTAGCTGATGGTCGGGTCCATCGCGGCGTTGAGCAGCTCGCCCACGGTGCCGCCGGTGGTCGACAGTGACGCGAACTCGAGCTTCGGGGTGGTGAGGAAGTCGATCCACCACCACGGCCGCGGCAGCGCGTTGATGATCGTGCCGACGGTCAGCTGCGGCGGGATCGAGAACCCGTTGCGCTTGTCGCGCAGGCGGGCACCGGCGATGGGGGTGTCGACGGTGAACATGAGGGTGTCGAACCCGGCCGCGGCGGCACGCTTGACCAGACCGTACGAGATGTCGCGGTCGCGCATGACGTATAGCTGGAACCAGTTGCGCCCGCTCGGGTTGGCGGCGACGACCTGCTCGATCGAGGCGGTGCCGAGGGTCGACAGCGTGAAGGGGATGCCGGCGGCGGCCGCGGCGCCGGCGCCGGCGGTCTCGCCCTCGGTCTGCATGAGGCGGGTGAAGCCGGTCGGCGCGATGCCGAACGGCATCGCGGAGCGGCCGCCGAGGATCTCCACCGAGGTGTCTACGTGCGCGGCGGGGCGCAGGATGTCGGGGTGGAACTCGATGTCCTCGAACGCCTGGCGGGCGCGAGCGAGCGACAGCTCGCCCTCGGCGGCGCCGTCGGTGTAGTCGAAGGCGGCTTTGGGGGTGCGGCGGTGGGCGATCTTCTGCAGATCGGCGATCGTCAGGGCGCCGTCGAGGCGACGCTTGGTGGCGTTGAGCTGCGGCTTTTTGAACTGCATCAGCTCGAGCAGCTCTGCTGGCTTGGGAAGTTGGCGCTGGACCATTTTGGGGTGACCTCTCGCGATCAGTGGGTGTAGTAGCCGGCAATGTGTAGGGGCACGAGGGCACGGGCGCGCTCGACGTCGCCTGCCTCGATCGCTTCGAGGATGGCGTGGTGCTCATCGCGAAGGCGCTGCGACTCCGTGCCCCAGTCCTCGATGTGGCGGGCGATCTGCGCGGTGTAGCCCTGGATCGACGAGCGCAGTCCGGCCATCGTGGCCGCCACGACGGTGTTTCCGGATGCCGCGGCGAGGGCGTAGTGGAACTGGGCGTCCAGCGCGAGGAAGTCCTCCGGGGGCAGCGGCTCGGCATCCATCGCGTCGATGGTGGCGCGCGCGACGGCGAGGTCGGTGTCCGACTGCGCGGCGAGCGTGCCGACGATCCACTCCTCGACGAACAGGCGGGTGGCCACGACGTCTTCGATGGGGAAACCCTGTGCGGCCACCTGCAGCCGCAGCAGCGCCGACATCCCACCGGTGGGGGACGAGATGACGATCGCGCCGGCGGAGGGGCCGGAGCCGGTTCCGGTGCGGATGAGTCCCATCACCTCGAGCACTCGCAGCGCCTCACGGACGCTGGAGCGGCCGATGCCGAGCTGCGCGACGAGGTCTCGTTCGGAGGGAAGCCTGTCCCCCGGGCCGAGGCGACCCTCGATCAGGTCAGTCTCGATCTTGTCGAGCACGACCTTCCAGGCGCGCGCGGGCGCTGGTGCTGTGTCCGTCATGGGCACGGTCCCCTTCGTTGGTGGTCCGACCACGATAATCGATGTGGTCAGACCATGCAACCCCCGGGCGTCACCCGTCGAGACGGCCCCCGGATTCCCGCAGGTAGCACTCCGCGCACATCGACTCGTAGGTGACGCGATCGGCGGTGAGTTCGTCGATGGCCACCTGGTCGCCGTCGAAGACGAACCGGCCGCCGACGAGCCGGGCGTTGAAGAGCGCCTTACGCCCGCACCGGCAGATGGTCTTGAGCTCCTCGAGCGAGTGGGCAAGTTCCATCAGCCGCGCCGAACCCGGGAACGCGTTGGTGCGGAAGTCGGTGCGGATGCCGTAGGCGAGCACCGGCACCCCGTCCATCACGACGATGCGCAGCAGATCGTCCACCTGCTCGCGCGTGAGGAACTGCGCCTCGTCCACCAGCAGACATGCCACGTCGGTGGGCGCCTCGGGGAGCAGTTCGTCGGCCGCGCCGGCGCGCACCTGCTCCCTGTGTTCGCGGAACAGCGACCGCAGATCGGCATCCGGAGCGATGAGGAAGTCAACCGGACGGGTCATCCCCAGACGACTGGCGACCTCGCCGGCACCCTTCGTGTCGATCGCGGGCTTGGCCAGCAGCACGCGCTGACCGCGTTCTTCGTAGTTGTAGGCCGCCTGCAGCAGAGCCGTCGACTTGCCGGAGTTCATCGCTCCGTAGCGGAAGTACAGTTTGGCCACCCGTGGATTCTACGTGCGATGTCGATTCCCGCCGTCGCCGTTCGACGCGATAGTAGAGGGCGACAACGAGCCCCATCGAGACGAAGGAACGCGACGATGTCGAAATACATGCTGGTCATGCGCAACAGCGGCTCCGAGCAGAGTTACGAAGACATGGACGTCGAGGCTGTGATCAACGCCATGGGCGCCTACAACGAGTCCATGATCAAGGCCGGGGTGCTCCTCGGCGGCGATGGGCTGACGGATGCCGCGCAGGGCGCGGTGGTCGAATTCACCGACGACGCCCCGATCGTCACCGACGGCCCCTATGGCGAGACGCACGAGCTGTTCAACGGCTTCTGGATCATCCAGGCCTCCACCCGGGAGGAAGCCGTGGAGTGGGCCAAGCGCGCTCCCCTGGGACCGGGAAACAAGATCGAAGTGCGCCGCGTCACCGACGACTCGGACTTCGCCGACTACCAGGACAACGAGTACGTGAAGAAGGAGAAGGGCTGGCGCGACGAACTCGGTCTCAGCGTGGGCGCCGACACCCCCTGACGCCGTGCCCTCATGACCGACCACATCCACCGCACAGTCGACGCCGTCTGGCGTATCGAGAGCGCGCGCATCATCGCGTCGCTCGCGAAGGTGACAGGCGACGTCGGGCTGGCGGAGGATCTCGCCCAGGAGGCGTTGGTCGAAGCGATCGAGCAGTGGCCGGATGCCGGCATCCCCCGCAATCCCGGGGCATGGCTGACCGCCGTCGCCAAACGTCGCGCGATCGACCGGTGGCGGCGGCGCAGCGCGCTGGATGAGCGCTACCGCGCGATCGCACACGACCTGTCGGCGACGACGGCCGACGAGTGGGAGCCGATCGACGACGACATGCTGCGGCTGGTGTTCACCGCCTGCCACCCGGTGCTGTCGCGGGAATCGCAGGTGGCCCTGACGCTGCGGGTCGTGGGCGGACTGTCGACGCAGGAGATCGCGCGGATGCTGCTGGTGCCGGTGCCCACCGTGCAGGCGCGCATCACGCGGGCCAAGAAGACCCTCGCCGCCGCGCACGTCCCGTTCGAGACCCCCGACCCCGCCGATTGGCGGGAGCGACTGGGCGGCGTGCTCGGCGTGATCTACCTGATCTTCACCGAGGGGTACGCGGCCACCAGCGGGGACCGCTGGATGCGCGAGGAGCTCGCCGAGGAGGCGCTGCGGCTCGGCCGGGTCCTCAGCGGCCTGTTGCCGCGGGAGCCGGAGGTATGGGGCCTGGTCGCGCTGATGGAGCTGCAGTCGTCGCGGTTCGCCGCGCGCACCGCGCGCGACGGCACGCCGGTGCTGCTGACCGACCAGGACCGCACCCTGTGGGACCGCAGGCAGATCGCGCGGGGGCGCGGGGCGCTGGCGCAGACCGATGGCCGGGGCGGGCGGGGTCCGTACGCGCTGCAGGCGGCGATCGCGCTGTGCCACGCGGTGGCGCCGAGCGTCGAGTCGACCGACTGGGACCGCATCGTGCTGCTGTACGAGGCCCTCGGGCGCATCGCGCCGAGCCCCGTGGTGGACCTCAACCGCGCCGTGGCGGTGTCGATGGCCACCGGCCCCGCGACCGCCCTGCGGATCGTGGATCGGCTGCAGGCCGACGGTGCGCTGCGCGGCTCGCACCTGCTGCCGAGCGTCCGCGGCGAACTGCTGCGCCGGCTCGGCCGCGTCGACGAGGCACGGTCGGAGCTGCTCACGGCGGCGGCGCTGGCCGCGAACGACCGCGAGGCCGCGGTGCTGCGCGGCAAGGCCGCCGCGCTGTGAGTCGTCCCTCCCCTCTCCTCCCCACGCCCCGGTTTGGGGCGCGTATCGGGTACCGAACCCCGCGATCTCCCGGTTTGGGGCGCGTATCGGGCGCCGAACCCCGCGATCCCCCGGTTTGGGGCGCGTATCGGGCGCCGAACCCCGCGATCCCCCGATTTGGGGCGCGTATCGGGCACCGAACCCCGCGCTACGGCCGCTCCCACGTCTCGATCGGCCCGGCCACCACCGTGAACGACGGCCCGGCGGCCGGCGCGCCGGCGGGCAGTCGCCCCAGCCACTCCGGCGATCGTTCGGTGACCTTGCGGCGCAGGTGCTCCAGTTCGAACGCCAGCTGGCCCTCGGTCACCGGGATCGCCGGATTCGCGGCATCCGCGCACCGGATGCGTGTCACATCGAACCGGTAGCCGCGCGCCGTCGCCTCGGCCTGCAGGGTCCCCAGGAAGTGTCCGATTGCGCCCTCCGGGTCAGGCTGCGCGCGGAAGCGCTCCAACTGCGGATGCCGCGTGTAACCGCGCGTGGCCCCCACGAGCACCGCCTGCGCCAGCAGCGCCTCGCGCCAGCCGGCGACGAGGGCTGCCCGGTCCAGCAGCGCCGGGTGCAGGGACCAGAGCCGCATGCGGCTCGCTAGGGGTGGATGCCGAGGGCAGCGGCCGTGGCGGCCATCGACGCCCGCGCGGCATCCGGTCGGGCGTTGAGCGTCTCGCCGTAGCTGGGGATCAGCTCCCGCAGCCGCGGCTCCCACTCGTCGACACGGTCGGGGAAGCAGTCCTTCAGCAGGCCGAGCATGATCGACGCCGCCGTCGAGGCCCCGGGTGAGGCGCCCAGCAGGCCCGCGATCGAGCCGTCCGCGGCCGCGATCACTTCGGTGCCGAACTGCAGCACACCGCCCTTGTCGGGATCCTTCTTCATCACCTGGGCACGCTGGCCGGCCTGGATGAGCTCCCAGTCGGCATCCTTGGCCGTCGGCACGAAGTCGCGCAGGCTGTCGACCTTCTTCGCGTGGTTCTTGGCCAGCTCCCCCACGAGGTAGGTCAGCAGCGACGGGTTGTCGATGGCGACCTTGATCATCGGGAAGAGGTTGCCCGGGCGCACCTGGGTGATGATGTCCAGGAACGAGCCGGTCTTGAGGAACTTGGGACTGAACGTGGCGAACGGCCCGAACAGCAGCGATGCCTCACCGTCGACGACGCGGGTATCCAGGTGGGGCACCGACATGGGAGGGGCGCCGACGGATGCCTGCGAGTACACCTTCGCCTTGTGCTTGGCCACGACAGCGGGGTTCGAGGTCTTGAGGAACTGCCCGCCGATGGGGAACACGCCGTAGCCGGATGCCTCGGGGATCCCGGAGCGCTGCAGCAGCTTGAGTGCCCAGCCGCCGGCGCCGACGAAGACGAAGCGGGCGTTGATGCTTCCGGGCGTGCGGCCGATGGTGTTGCGGTACGACACCTTCCAGGTGCCATCCTTCTGCTTCTTCAGACGCTTCACCTCGCGGTTGGTGACGACCTCGACGCCCTGCTCCTTCAGGTGGGCGAACATCTGCCGGGTGAGCGCCCCGAAGTCGATGTCGGTACCGGCCGGCACGCGCGTGGCCGCGAACGGTTCGCCCTTGCGGCGGTGCTCCATCAGCAGCGGTGCCCACTGGTGGATGACGCGGGAGTCCTCGCTGTACTGGATGCCCTCGAACAGCGGCTGTCCCTTGAGCGCCTCGTAGCGCTTCTTGAGGTACGCGACGTCCTTCTCCCCGCGGACGAAGGTCATGTGCGGGGTCTCGTTGATGAACGTCGACGGATCATCCAGGATGCCGCGTTCGACCAGCGACGCCCACAGCTGCCGACTCTGCTGGAACTGCTCGTTGATGGCGATCGCCTTGGCGGGATCGACGGAGCCGTCCTTGCCCTCGGGCATGTAGTTCAGCTCGCAGAGGGCGGCGTGTCCGGTGCCGGCGTTGTTCCAGGCGTTGGAGCTTTCCAGCGCCACATCGCCCAGCCGTTCGTAGACGACGATCTTCCAGTCTGGCTGGAGTTCTTTGAGGAGGGTGCCCAGGGTGGCGCTCATAATTCCGCCCCCGACCAGCACGGCATCGTACGTCTCGATCACGATGAGCCAGTCTAGTTGGCCTTGGGAGGGGCGCCGGACCGCGCGGCATCCAGCATTCGCCGCCGCATGCCGCCGCGTGCCGGCGCGTGCGGTGTGCGTCAGGCGGTGACGCCGAGGCGCGCGGCGACGATCTCGGCGATCTGCACGGCGTTGAGGGCGGCGCCCTTACGCAGGTTGTCGTTGCTGATGAACAGCACCAGACCCTTGCCCTCGGGGGCGGACTGGTCCGCGCGGATGCGGCCGACGAAGGCCGGATCCTTGCCCGCCGCCTGCAGCGGCGTGGGGACTTCTTCGAGCACGACACCGGGGGCGGATGCCAGGATCTCGCGGGCCCGCTCCGGCGTGATGTCGCGGGCGAACTCGGCGTGGATCGACAGCGAGTGGCCGGTGAACACGGGCACGCGCACGCACGTGCCGGCGACGCGGAGGTCCGGCAGCTCGAGGATCTTGCGGCTCTCGTTGCGCAGCTTTTTCTCTTCGTCGGTCTCGTTGAGGCCGTCGTCGACGATGGAGCCGGCAAGCGGGATCACGTCGAACGCGATGGGGGCGATGTACTTCTCCGGCTGCGGGAAGTCGACGGCCGAGCCGTCGTGCACGAGGCGCAGCGTGTCGCCCTGCGCGAGGACGCCCTCGACCTGGCCGAGCAGTTCTTCGGCGCCGGCGATGCCCGAGCCCGACACCGCCTGGTAGGTGCTGATGATGAGCCGCTCCAGGCCCGCCTCGGCGTGGAGGGGCTTGAGCGCCGGCATCGCGGCCATGGTCGTGCAGTTCGGGTTGGCGATGATGCCCTTGGTCGCCTCGGCGATGGCGTGCGGGTTGACCTCGCTCACTACGAGCGGCACGTCGGGGTCCATGCGCCAGGCGCTGGAGTTGTCGATGACCACGGCGCCGGCCGCGGCGAACCGGGGGGCGTGCGCGCGGGAGCCGGTGGCGCCGGCGGAGAACAGGGCGATGTCGATGCCGGCGGGGTCGGCGGTGGCGACGTCTTCGATGATCACGGTGTGGCCGCCGAACTCCACGGCCGTGCCGGCGGACCGGCTGGTGGCCAGCAGCCGCAGCTCGCTGATCGGGAAGGCCCGCTCGGCCAGGATGTCGCGCATGACCGTGCCGACCTGGCCGGTGGCGCCCACGACGGCGACGGTGAGTCCTGAATCGGAGATGCGGGTCATGGTGGATCCTTGCGTGGCGCCGGGGTGCGGGGTGCGGTCGTGCCCGAGTGGGCGGTGCCGCGATTCTACCCGGCGCGGTCGGGCAGGGGGCGGTCGGAGGCATCCGTCACCAGCGCAGGCGAACTCCCGGAAACAGGACGATTCCGGCCGGAACGTCCTGCGTCGGTGAGTCTTCCTGTGGTGGGGAGAGGATGGATGCCGCGTCAGCGACCGGTGCCGGCATGCACGACGGCTTCGCCGTCGCCGTCGAGGCCGTATGCGGTGTGCACGACGCGTGCCGCGGCGGCCAGGTCGTCGCCGCGGACGACGACCGAGATGCGGATCTCCGAGGTGGAGATCATCTCGATGTTGATGCCTGCCGTGCTCAGCGCCTCGAACAGCGTCGCCGAGACCCCGGAGTGCGTCCGCATGCCGGCGCCGACGACGGAGAGCTTGCCGATCTGGTCGTCGTGCACGAGGTTCTCGAACCCGATGTCGCCCTGGTCGGCGGCAAGGGCACGCAGCGCGGTGGCGGCGTCGCTCTTGGGTAGCGTGAAGGAGATATCAGTGCGACCGGTGGTGGCCGCCGACACGTTCTGCACGATCATGTCGACGTTGGCGCCTGACCGGGCGACGACCTTGAAGATCTCGGCGGCCTTGCCAGGCACGTCGGGAACGCCGGTGACGGTGACCTTGGCCTGCCCGAGGTCGGTTGCGACTCCCGCGACGATCGGCTCTTCCATCTCTGCTCCCTCTTCGCGGTCCGGCATGCTCATCCCGGGCGCAAGCACATAGGTGCCGACGCCCGACGAGAACGTCGACCTTGCGTGGATCATGACGCCGTGGCGGCGGGCGTATTCCACCGCACGGATATACAGCACCTTGGCGCCGTTGGCGGCCATCTCGAGCATCTCTTCGCTGCTGACGACGCTGAGCTTCTGGGCCTTGGGCACCACGCGCGGATCGGCGGTGAAGACGCCGTCGACGTCGCTGTAGATCTCGCACACGTCGGCGTTGAGCGCAGCGGCGAGGGCGACGGCGGTGGTGTCGGAGCCGCCGCGGCCGAGCGTGGTGATGTCGCGGGTGTCGCGGTTGAACCCCTGGAACCCGGCGACGATGACGATCGCGCCCTCGTCGAGCGCTTCCCGCAGCCGCACCGGGGTCACATCGACGATGCGGGCCGCGCCGTGCGTGGCATCCGTGATCATGCCCGCCTGGCTGCCGGTGAACGAGCGCGCCTCGAACCCCATCGAATGGATCGCCATCGCCAGCAGCGCCATCGAGATGCGCTCACCGCTGGAGAGCAGCATGTCCAGCTCGCGGGGTGCCGGCATGGGGGCGACCTCGTGGGCGAGGTCGAGCAGTTCGTCGGTGGTGTCGCCCATCGCGCTGACGGCGACGACCACTTCGTGGCCGGCGCGGCGCGCGTCGACGATGCGCTTGGCGACGCGCTTGATGCTCTCCGCGTCGGCGACCGATGAGCCGCCGTACTTCTGCACGATCAACGCCATAGGGAAAGCTCCAAGGGATGGTGGCGCACGCGCGCCCGACGCTCCATTCTATGGATCCCGCCATTCCCGCTCTGCCATGTGACGGCGCCCGGGCGTCGCGAGCGTAGGAGATGTAGCGACGGTAGGACCGATCACCGCGGAAACGTCCTACGCCGGGCACATCTCCTACGCTCGGCACGCGGCGCGCGCGGCGCATCCGGCGACGATGGATGCCGGCGACTAGGACTCGACGGCGTAGAGCAGCCATCCCCGGGCGCCGATGTGGCGCCCGGTGTGGGTCACATCGAGCGGCGACCCTCGAACGCGCGCCCCAGTGTCACCTCATCGGCGTACTCGAGGTCTCCGCCGACGGGCAAGCCCGATGCGAGACGGGTCACGCTGATCTCCAGCGTGTGCAGCAGGCGGCTGAGGTAGGTCGCGGTGGCCTCGCCCTCGAGGTTGGGGTTCGTGGCCAGGATCACCTCCTGCACGGTGCCGTCTGCCAGGCGTTGCATGAGCTGCGTGATGCGCAGGTCGTCGGGTCCGATGCCGGCGATGGGGCTGATCGAGCCGCCGAGCACGTGGTAGAGCCCGCGGAACTCGCGGGTGCGCTCGATGGCCGACACATCCTTGGCATCCTCGACGACGCAGATGAGGGTGGGATCGCGCCGCGGGTCGCGGCAGATGCCGCACCGGTTCTGCTCGGAGACGTTGCCGCAGACCTCGCAGAAGCGCACCCGCTCGCGGATATCGCTCAGCAGCGACGCCAGCCGTGCGACGTCGAAGTTGGGGGTCTGCAGGATGTGGAAGGTGATGCGCTGGGCAGACTTCGGACCGATGCCGGGCAGGCGCCCGAACTCGTCGATCAGATCCTGGACGATGCCGTCGTACATGGCTTAGTTGAACCTCGTCGGCGGGGTGTACGGCTCTTCGCGCACGAAAGTGGCGCCGAGCATCTGGCGCACGACCGGCTCGCCGTAGCGCTCCACTCCCCCGCGCGTCGCGATCGGACGGCTCGTGACGACCACCGGCGGCACGGGCACGTCGACGGGGACATCGGGGACGTCCGGCTCGTCGGCGTCTTCGGGCTCCGGGGGCGCGACGACATCCGCCGGCAGCACGTCACCCTCGCGCACCGGCGCGAGTGTGGCCACGCGTGCTCGGGCGGCGGCATCTTCGGGCTCGTCGTCGACGGCGAACTGGGCGGGAGCCACCGGCACGGTGGGGTCGTCGGCGGGAATAGCCGCGACCGCCCACTGCGTGACGGGCGCCGACGCGGATGCCGGTGCGGGCGCGGCCGGACCGGCGGACGGGACCCGCGAGCCGCCGGAGCCCCCACCGTCGCGGGGACCGCTCGGGGCGGGTCCGGATCCTTCGGGGCCGGCCGACGGCGGACCCGGCGGAACGGCGCCGGCGGGCGGCGGCGTGGGGTCGGTGTCGTGGCGGGCGATGTACTTCACGCGGATGCCGAGCACCTGCTGGATCACGCCGCGCAGGTCTTCGCTGGGCCCCTGGCCCGCCTGCAGCTTCTTGAACGCCGTGACGTCGGCCTGGCTCTGGAACGCCAGCGTCAGCACGTCGTCGTCGAACGCGGCGACGCGGGCGACAGTGGCCACCAGCCACGACGTGCGGCTGACGTTCTCGAGGCGCTTGAGGATCTCGGGCCACGCGTCGCGGACGTGTGCGTAGGTGATGGGCCCGGCAGGGACGACGGGGGCATCGGCGGCCGCCGCGTCGGGTCCGGGGTCGGGCACGGTCGGGTCGGGACCGTGCTCCTCTTCGTCGTACGGCGGCGCGTCGGAGGGATCGGCGGGTGCCGTGTCGGTGAGGGGAGCAGCGGATGCCGCTGCGGACGTCGCCGGCGGTGCGGCGGCCGGCGGCGCGGCGGGCGCAGCGGCGGCGGCAGGAGCAGCGGCGGAAGCCGGAGCGGCGGCAGGGGCAGGCGCTGCAGCAGGCGCGACCGGGCGCTCCTGCCGAGGCGCAGGCGCGGCCGCGGGCGCCGCAGTCGGTGCCGGCACGCCAGGCGCAGCGACCGGCGCAGCCGCGGTGGGAGCCGCGACACCCGCACCCGCAGGCGCACGCCCGGCGGGTGGGGTCTGCGCCAGCACGCGCGCGACCAGCAGTTCCAACTGCAGCCGCGGCGACGTCGCCCCGGTCATGTCGTCGAGGGCCGCGACCACCAGGTCGGCCGTGCGAGACAGGCGCTCGGTGCCGAAGACACCGGCCTGCCGGCCCATGCGCTCGAGTGCGTCTTCCGGGACGCCGCGCAGCACTCCGGCGGCGCCGTCACCGGTGGCGGCCACCACGATCAGGTCGCGCAGGCGCTCGAGCAGGTCGTCGACGAAACGACGCGGGTCCTGGCCGGTCTGGATGACGCGGTCGACGGCGGCGAAGGCACCGGCGGCGTCACCGGAACCGAAGGCCTCCACCACTTCGTCCAGCAGTTCGGCGTGGGTGTAGCCCAGCAGCGCCACGGCGCGCTCGTAACGCACGCGCACGGCGCCGTTCTCTGCGGCATCCGACCCGGCGATCAGCTGGTCCAGCAGCGACAGGGTGTCACGCGGCGACCCGCCACCGGCCCGGACGACCAGCGGCAGCACGCCGGTTTCGACTTCCACGCCCTCCTGCGTGCACAGCTCCTGCACGTAGTCGAGCATCGGCCCGGGCGGGACGAGCCGGAACGGATAGTGGTGGGTGCGCGAGCGGATCGTGCCGATGACCTTTTCGGGCTCGGTGGTCGCGAAGATGAACTTGATGTGGTCCGGCGGCTCTTCGACGAGCTTGAGCAGCGCGTTGAAGCCCTGCGGCGTCACCATGTGCGCCTCGTCGAGGATGAAGATCTTGAACCGGTCGCGGGCGGGCGCGAAGATCGCGCGCTCGCGCAGGTCGCGCGCGTCGTCGACGCCGTTGTGGGATGCCGCATCGATCTCGACCACATCGAGCGAACCGCCACCGCCGCGGCCGAGTTCGACGCAGCTCGGGCAGGTGCCGCACGGGGTGTCGGTCGGTCCCTGGGCGCAGTTGAGGCAGCGGGCGAGGATGCGCGCAGACGTGGTCTTGCCGCAGCCGCGCGGGCCGGAGAACAGATACGCGTGCCCGATACGGTCACCGCGCAGTGCGGTCATGAGCGGGTCGGTGACCTGGGACTGCCCGATCATCTCGCCGAACGCCTCGGGACGGTAGCGGCGATAGAGGGCGGTGGTCACTTCACTAGCCTACGGCGTGCCCACGACATCGCGCCCGGCACAATTCCCAGGCTCGAATCGGACCTGTCGCGTGTCCGCCGCCTGCGGGAGACTTCCTGCATGGCACACCGCCCATCCCGCCGCCCGCTCCCGACCACCCGCGCCAGGGCGATCGTGGCCGCGGTACTGGCGGCATCCGTCGCGGCATCCGGAATGCTCGTCGCCTGCACCCCGCGCATCCGCGCACCTGCCACCCCCACCGCGACGGTCACGCCGACCCCGACGACACCGGCGCCGCGGCCCGATGCGACCATCCCGGAATCCCCCGACAGCGCCGACGCGGCACTGTCGTGCACCGACGACCTCGCGGCGTGGATCCTGGGCGAATCCGGGCTCATCGCCGACGAGCGCGTCGCGACGCCCGCGCCGAGCGACCCGACGGTGGACTTCACCCGGCTCGCCGCCCCCGCCTGCGCGTTCCGCGGCACCCACCGCTCCTTCACCGACATCGACGAGCTCGAGGCGACCTCGGATGTGCGGGCGTGGGTCCTTCCGGATGCCGCGGCGGCCGCGGCCCACGCCGACGCCGCCATCGCCGTGCTTGAGGCCGCCGGCTACACCACGACGTCCCGGAAGGACGGCACGGACCCCGCCGCGCATCTGCTGCGCGTGGTGGGGACCGAGGTCGCCGATGAGAGCGTCGTGCTCACGCGGGACCACGTCCCGTCGGTGCGCGGCCTCGGCGCCGACGCGGGTCCGGTGGCCGTCGTGGTCGGGGTGGTCACCTTCGCGACCGTCGGCTGACGCCGCGCGACCGCGCCCGCGCCCCCGACAACCCGCACAGCCGAACGGCCGGCGCCAGGGACCTCACGTGGCCCCGCCGCCGGCCGTTCATCGGGTGCTTACGTGTCGGCCCGGACGTTCGCGTCGTCGCCGGACAGCAGTTCCTCGTCGGAGATGACGGGGATGGAGCTGGTGAGGGTGGGGATCGACGCCGACAGGAAGGTGCCGTCGTCGCGACGGGCATCCTCGATCTGGCGCAGCGACGGGCGGCCGGGGATGTTCGGCCCCTGCCCCTGCAGCGGCACCACGAGCGTCTCGCCGCCGGCGATCACGTGGCCCGCACCCCGCACCGACAGCACGATCGGTCCACCGGGGCCGGCGCTCAGCGTGATCGCGTCTGCGGTGATCTCCACGTCCAGCCGCGTGCCGTGCCACAGCAGCGAGTAGGACAGCGACGGCCAGTCGGCCGGCAGGCGCGGGTCGAACGACAGGTCGCCGAAGTGATCGCGCATGCCGCCGAATCCCGACACCAGCGCCGTCCACACCCCGCCGGCCGATGCCACGTGCACGCCGTCGGAGGCGTTGTGGTGCAGGTCGCCGAGGTCGACGTAGATCGACTCCAGGAAGTACTCCAGCGCGAGTTCCTGATAGCCCACTTCCGCCGCCAGGATCGACTGCACGACCGCCGACAGGGTGGAATCCCCCGTCGTCAGCGGGTCGTAGTAGTTGAAGTCGGCGAGTTTCTCCTCGTCGGTGAAGTGGTTGCCCTGCAGGAACAGGGCCAGCACGACGTCGGCCTGCTTGAGCACCTGGTAGCGGTAGATCACCAGCGGATGGAAGTGCAGCAGCAGCGGCCGGCGGTCCGCCGGAGTCTTCTCCAGGTCCCAGACTTCCTTCTCCAGGAACACGTGGTCCTGCGGGTGGATGCCGAGCGCCTCGCTGAACGGGATGTGCATGGCATCGGCCGCGCGATCCCACGACTCCGCCTCACCCGGTTCCAGTCCCAGCCGGTCCGCCGCCAGCTGGTACGCGTCGGGCGCGTCCTGCTGCATGTCGCGGATCGTCCGCGCCGCGAAGCGCAGGTTGAAGCGGGCCATGACGTTGGTGAACAGGTTGTCGTTGACGACGGTGGTGTACTCGTCGGGCCCGGTGACGCCGTGGATGTGGAACGTGTCGCCGTCGGCGTCATCGTCGTCGTCATGGATGCCGTCGCTCGTGCGCCAGAAGCCCAGCGTCGCCCACAGGCGCGCCGTCTCCACCGCGATGTCCACGCCGTCGGTGTAGAGGAAGTCGAGGTCGCCGGTGGCGCGCACGTACTTGGCCAGCGCAAAACACACGTCGGCGTTGATGTGGTACTGCGCGGTGCCGGCGGCGTAGTACGCCGACGCCTCCTCGCCGTTGATCGTGCGCCACGGGAACAGCGCGCCGGCCTCGTTCAGCTGGGCGGCGCGTTTGCGGCCGGCCGGCAGCATGAGGTACCGCATGCGCAGGGCGTTGCGCGCCCACCGCGGGGTCGTATACGCCAGGAACGGGAGCACATAGATCTCGGTGTCCCAGAAGTAGTGGCCGCTGTAGCCCGACCCCGTGACGCCCTTGGCCGGCACGCCCATGCCGTCGGCGCGGGCCGCGGCCTGCGCCAGCTGGAACAGGCACCAGCGGGCCGCCTGCTGCAGGTCGTCGTGACCGGCGATCTTGACGTCCGAGCGCTCCCAGAAGTCGGCGCACCACTGGCGCTGCTGCTCGAACAAGGCGGGCACGCCCACGCTCTGCGCGCGATCCAGGGTGCGACGGCACCGGTCGACGAGTTCCCGCGCCGGCACGCCGCGGGACGTGTGGTAGGTCACGATCTTGGTCACCGTGGTGGGCACGCCCGCCTTGGCCTGCACGCGGTACAGGTTCTTGGCGATGTCGGGCTCGATGAGGCCCCGTACGTCGTACTCGTTCTCGGTCTCGATGATGTGGTCGGCGGCGACGGCGAGGGTCATCCCCGACGCCGTCACGCGGTACGACAGCGCGGTGCGCGCGCCGTCCTGCCAGTAGTCCTGCGGCTGCAGCACCCGCTCCTGCATCCGATCGGCCTTGCGTGGGTCGAAGCCGGCGCGGCGCGGCGTGACGGCGGTGCCGCCGTAGACGTCCTCGCCGTCCTGGCGGTTGACCAGCTGGCAGTTGATCGTGACGGGGGCGTCGGCGTTGAGCACGGTGACGGTGATGGACATCACCGAAAGGTGCTTCTCCTCGAACGACACCATCCGCTCGAAGTCGATCTGCACCTCCTTGCCGCTGGGAGTCACCCACAGCACGTGGCGGCGCAGCACCCCGTCGCGCATGTCGAGCACCCGCTCGTACTCGCGGACGTCGGCGATGTCCAACGACAGCGGCTCGTCCTCGACGTAGATGCGCATGACCTTCGCGTCGGGGGCGTTGATGATGGTCTGCCCGACCTCGGCGAACCCGTACGCCTGCTCGGCGTGACGGATCGGGAAGGTCTCATGGAACCCGTTGATGAACGTGCCGTGCTCATGACCGTGCAGCCCCTCGGGCTGGTTGCCGCGCATGCCGAGGTACCCGTTGCCGACGGCGAACAGGGTCTCGGTCACACCGACGTCCTCGAGCGAGAAGTTCTTCTCGACGAGACGCCAGGGGTCGACGGGGAAGCGATCGCGGTCGATCATGGGGGGCCTTCCGGGTGTTGTCAGGTTCGGGAAAAGTCAGTCGAGGAAGGCGTCGAGGTCGTCGACGACCACGTGGGCACCGGCGTCGAGGAGCACCTGCGCCCCCACGCCGCGGTCGACCCCCACGACGAGGGCGAAGCCACCGGCAGCGGCGGACTGCACGCCGCTGTGGGCGTCTTCGATCGCGGCGCTGCGGGCGGGGTCCACGCCCAGCATCTGCGCGGCGACGAGGAACATCTCGGGTGCGGGTTTGCTGGGGATGTGCTCGCGCTCGGCCACGAGGCCGTCCATGATCACCGGGAACCGGTCGATGAGCCCGGCGACGGTGAGCACTTCGCGGGCGTTCTTCGAACTCGACACGACCGCCACCGGCATCCCTGCCGCCTGCAGCTTGTCCAGCAGTCGCAGCGACCCCGGGTACGGCGCAATGCCCTCCTCGCGCAGCACCCGCTCGAACACGATGTTCTTGCGGTTGCCGATGCCGCACACCGTGTCGGCGGTCGGCGGGTCCGACGGGTCGCCCCAGGGGACTTCCACGTCGCGGCTGCGCAGCAGGCTCGCGACGCCGTCGTAGCGCTTCTTGCCGTCCAGGCTCTGGAAGTAGTCACGCTCGGTGTACGGCGGAGTGATGCCCCACGCCGTGAACAGTTCCGTGAACATCGCCTGCCAGGCGTGCATGTGCACTTCGGCGGTCGGAGTCAGCACCCCGTCCAGGTCGAAAAGAACGGCGTCGTAGGAGGTCAACTCGGGAAGAGTGCGTGTGGACACTCAGTCAGCGTAGTCGCGCATTCTGTACGCCGGAATGCGCGTGCGCGTCACAGCCCGGCGACGACCTCGAGCGCCTGGCGGGCGATCTCGAGCTCTTCGTTGGTGGGGACGACGAGCACCGTGACCGCGGAGTCGTCGGCGGAGATGACGCGGATGCCGCGACCTCGTGCCTCGTTGCGCTCCGGGTCCAGCTTCACACCGGCGAAACCGAGCGTCGAGACGGCCCCGGCACGCACGATCGGGGAGTTCTCGCCCACGCCGGCGGTGAACACGATCACGTCGACCCCGCCCAGCTGGGCCATGTAGGAGCCCGCGTAGGCGCGCAGCCGGTGCAGGTACACGTCCATCGCGAGCGTGGCATCCTCGTCACCGGCTCCGACCCGTTCTTCCAGGTCGCGCATGTCGGTGACCCCGGCCAGCCCCAGCACGCCGCTGGTCTTGTTGAGCATGTCGTCGAGGTCGTCGATGGTCATCCTGGCGCGGCGGGCGAGGTGGAACAGCACCGCCGGGTCGATGTCGCCCGAGCGGGTGCCCATGACCAGGCCCTGCAGCGGCGTGAGGCCCATCGAGGTGTCGACCGACTTGCCGCCGTCGACGGCGGTCGCCGACGCGCCGTTGCCGAGGTGGAACACGACCTGCTTGAGTTCCTCCAGCGGTCGGCCGAGGAACTCCGCTGCGGTGCGGCTGACGTATTTGTGGGACGTGCCGTGGAACCCGTAGCGGCGGATACGGTGCGCCTCGGCCAGGTCCTTGTCGATCGCGTAGGTGTAGGCGGCCGGCGGCAGCGTCTGGTGGAACGCGGTGTCGAAGACGGCGACGTGCGCGAGCTCGGGGAACGCGGCCTTGGCGGCACGGATGCCCTGCAACGCACCGGGGTTGTGCAGCGGCGCGAGCACCGACAACTCGTCGATGTTGATCTCCACGAGGTTGGACACCAGCGTCGGCTCGAAGAAGCGCGCCCCGCCGTGCACGACGCGGTGACCGACGGCGACCGGCGGGTTCTCCGTCAGCGACGGCCCCCACTCGGCGAACGCGGCGAGCATCACGCCGAAGCCGGTGGTGTGGTCGGGGATCGGCAACTCACGGGTGTACGTGGCAGCCGTCGCCGTCACTGCCTCGGTGCCCCCGCCCGAAGGCAGGCCCATGGTGACCTTGTGCTTGGCGGCGCCGATCGACTCGCCGATGCGCTCGACCAGACCCGAGGCGAGGACGCGCCCGTCCTCCGGTTCGACCAGCTGGTATTTGAACGACGATGATCCGCTGTTGACGACGAGCACGACGCTCATGCGGTTGCCTCTCCCTGCGCTTGGATCGCAGTGATGGCGATCGTGTTGATGATGTCGTCGACGAGTGCGCCGCGCGACAGATCATTGATGGGCTTGTTGAGCCCCTGCAGCACCGGGCCGATGGCGATGGCGCCGGCCGAGCGCTGCACAGCTTTGTAGGTGTTGTTCCCGGTGTTCAGGTCGGGGAAGACGAACACCGTCGCCCGGCCGGCGACGCTGGAGCCGGGCATCTTCTTGGATGCCACGGCGGCGTCGGTTGCCGCGTCGTACTGGATCGGTCCCTCCACCGGAAGCTGCGGCGCGCGCTCGCGCACGAGCACGGTGGCCGCCCGCACCTTCTCCACGTCGGCACCGGTACCCGACTCGCCTGTCGAGTAGGACAGCATCGCCACGCGCGGTTCGATGCCGAACTGCGACGCCGTCGCCGCGGACGACACCGCGATGTCGGCGAGCTGTTCGCTCGTGGGGTCGGGGATCACGGCGCAGTCGCCGTAGACGAGCACGCGGTCGGCGAGCGCCATCAGGAACACGCTCGAGACGACCGAGACGCCCGGCTTGGTCTTGATGATCTCGAACGCCGGCCGGATGGTGTGCGCCGTGGTGTGCGAGGCGCCCGAGACCATGCCGTCGGCCAGGCCCAGGTGCACCATCATCGTGCCGAAGTACGACACGTCGGTGACGGTGTCGGCGGCGCGCTCGTAGGTCATGCCCTTGTGCGCGCGCAGTCGGGTGTACTCCTGCGCGAACTTGTCCACGTACTCGCCGTCGAACGGGCTGATGATGTCGGCGCCGGTCAGGTCGATACCCAGGTCCCGGGCGCGGCCCCGCACATCGGTCTCCTTGCCGAGGATCGTGACGTCGGCGATGCCGCGGGTGAGCACGGTGGCCGCGGCGCGCAGCACGCGGTCGTCGTCGCCCTCGGGCAGCACGATGCGGCGACGGGCGCTGCGGGCACGCTCCATCAGGCCGTATTCGAACATCAGCGGCGTGACGACGGTGGTCTTGGCCACCCCGAGTGCCTGGGTGAGATCTTCGGTGTCGACGTGCTTCTCGAACAGGGCAAGCGCGGTGTCGTACCGGCGCGGCGAGTCGGCGGCGAGGCGCCCGCGGGCGCCCATGACGCGCACCGCGGTGTCGTAGGTGCCGAGGTCGGTCGCGATGATCGGCAGCGTCGACCCCAACCCGTCGATCAGGCTGTCGATCGTCTCCGGCAGCGGGAACGGGCCGTTGAGCACGACCGCGGCCACCGACGGGAAGGTACCCGATGTGTGAGCCAGCAGCGTCGCCAGTAACACCTCGGTACGGTCGGCGGGGATCACCACGACGGCCGACTCGGTCAGCCGCGGCAGCACGTTGACCATCGACATGCCCGCCACGACGATGTTCACCACCTCGTGGGTCAGCATCTCGGGGTCGCCCTTGACCAGCGTGCCCTCGAGCGCGTGCAGGATGTCGCGCACCGACGGGGCGACGAGGTACAGATCTTCCGGGATCGCCCGCACCGGGATATCGCGGCCGGGGAGCGCTGCGGCGACGGCGGCGGTGAGGGCGTCGACGGTCTCGCCGAGGCGATCGGCGTCGGCACGGTTGGCGACGACGGCGAACAGGTCGGCGCGCCCGTGGGCAAGTTCGGCGAGGCCGAGCGAGGTGATCTGCCCCATCTCCTCGGGGGTGCGGGCGATGGTGGTGCCCAGCTGCTCGCTCTGACCTTGGAGGTCACGCCCACCGACGACCAGCAGCACCGGGACGCCGAGGTTCGCGGCGATGCGCGCGTTGTAGGCCAGTTCGGCCGGGCTGCCGACGTCGGTGTAGTCGCTGCCGACCACCACGACCGCGTCGCACTGCCGCTCGACGGCCTTGAACCGCTCGACGATCGTCGCCAGCGACCCCTCCGGGTCGGCGCGGACGTCGTCGTAGGTGACGCCGATGCACTCGTCGTACTCGAGGTCCACCCCGTCGTGGTCGAGCAGCATCTCCAGCACGTAGTCGCGCCGGTCCGTCGACCGTGCGATCGCGCGGAACACCCCCACCCGGGGGGTCGCCCGGCTCAGGGCGTCCAGCACCCCGAGCGCGATGGTGGACTTGCCGGAATGACCTTCGACCGAGGTGATGTATATGCTCTGCGCCACACGCCCACCCTAGGCGGGCCCCCGCCGGGCGAACAGGCAGGGGTCCGTGAATAATCCCGACGGCCCCCCCTTGCGGGTGTGCGGGGCCGCCCGGTTGAGTGTGCGCATGGGTAGCGTCATCTACTCCGTCGCCTCCTCGCTCGACGGCTATCACACCGATCTGCAGGGCGATTTCAGTTGGACCGTCCCCGACGACGAGGTGATCGCCGCACTCACGGCGGACGCGGCATCCGTCAGCACCTACCTCTACGGGCGCCGCATGTACGAGACGATGGCGGTGTGGGAGACGGAGCCGTCCGCCGCCGCGCAATCGCCGGAGTCGGCCGCGTACGCCCACACCTGGAAGCGCGCCCGCAAGGTCGTGTTCTCCTCGACGCTGGGAGCGGTGTGGACCAAGCGCACGCGGCTGGAGCACACCCTCACCGCCGAGGCGATCGAGCGGGCCAAGGCCGAGTCGCACGGGGACCTGACCATCGAGGGGCCGACCATCGCCAAGAGCGCGCTGCACATGGAACTGGTCGACGTGGTGGAGTTGCTGCTGTGCCCCGTCGTCCTCGGGGGCGGCATGCGCGTGTTCCCGGAAGGACTGTGGCTGGGGCTGCGCCTGGTACGCGAACGGGCGTTCGGCAACGGCATGGTGCAGATCACTTACGAGCGCAGTCGCTCCTGACCCTCGCACGGCGACAGTGCCGGGGGGAAGATTAAGACTCTCCGCGAACCCGGCAGAGCCTGGTTACCCTTGCTACGTTTCCGTCCTGGGGGAGTTGGCCTGGATGCCGCCTCGCGGAGAGCTGACACCAGTGTATCCCGATCGACCCACCGGTCGCGCCCGCGGGATACGATCGGGGCAGCGACGCATCGATGCGCCGCACCCCGCCACCGTCGAGGGGATGGCATGAGCGACCAGTCCGTCGAGCCGATCACCGCAGAGACATTCGCCCGGTCGACCACAGCGATCATCGATTCGGTCACCCGCGTGATCGACGGCAAGCCGGATGCCGTGCGGTCGGCGCTGATGTGCCTGCTGGCCGAGGGGCACCTGCTGATCGAGGACGTGCCCGGCGTGGGCAAGACGATGCTCGCCAGGGCACTGGCGGCATCGGTGGATGCCACCGTGCGCCGCATCCAGTTCACCCCCGATCTGCTGCCGGGGGACGTGACCGGCGTGTCGGTGTTCAACCCGGTCGACCGCGAGTTCGAGTTCAAGCGCGGCGCGATCTTCGCGCACATCGTCATCGCCGACGAGATCAACCGCTCCTCCCCCAAGACGCAGTCGGCGCTGCTGGAGGCGATGGAGGAGCACCAGGTCACCGTCGACGGCGAGTCGCATCCGCTGCCGGAGCCGTTCCTGGTGGTGGCCACCCAGAACCCGCTCGAGATGGAGGGCACCTACGCCCTCCCCGAGGCGCAGCGCGACCGGTTCATGATGCGCATCTCGATGGGATACCCCGATGCCGCCAGCGAAAAGCTCATGCTGCGCCAGCGCGACTCGGTCAATCCGCTGTTGGCCATCACGCCCGTCGTCGACGCCACCCGCATCCGCGAGCTGATCGCGTGGGCGCGCAGCGTGCACCTGTCCCCCGCCGTCGAGGAGTACGCCGTCGCGCTCGCGCAGGCCACCCGCACGCACGCGGACCTGCGGTTGGGGGCGAGCCCCCGCGCGACGCTGCAGCTGGTGCGGGCCGCGAAGGTGCGCGCCGCCCTGGACGCCCGCGACTTCGTCATCCCCGACGACATCGCCGCCCTGCTCGTCCCGGTGTTCGCGCACCGTCTCATCGCCACCCGCAGCGCCGGCACAGCCCGCGCCCGCACGACCACCGACGCGATCGCCGCGGTGCTGACGCAGATCGCGGCATCCGTGCGGGTGCCGCTCACCGCCCGCGCGTGAGGTGACCGTGGGACGCCTGTGGCCGCTGACGATCCGGGGCACCGGCGCGGTGCTGCTGGGCCTGGTGTGCCTGATCGTCGCCGCCGACCGCGGGCTGGTCGAGCTGCTGTACGTGGCGATGCTGCTGTTCGCGGTGGTAGGGGCGGCCCTGTTCACGCTTTTCGCGGTGCGGCGGGCTGACGGTCTCACCCGCACCGTGGAGCCGGACGTGCTCGCCGTCGGACGGGAAGGCCGGGTCACGGTGCGGGTGTCGGTGCGCGCCGCGCTCGCCTCGGGGCCCGGCGCCTGGCGCGACACCCTGTCGCCGGGGCTGGCGTGGAGCGGCCCGGAGGCGGATTCCGACAGCGAGACGGACGGCGCGGGGCGCGGCTTCGGCTTCGCGCGCCCGGATGGGCGCGCCCGCGCCGAGGGTTCTGCCCGCGGCGTGTTTCCCGCACTCGATTCCGGACTGCGCGGCGAAGCGCACACCGTCGACGTGGACTACCGGGTGCGCGGCATCCGTCGGGGCATGCACACGCTCGGCCCGCTCACGGTGTCCTCGACCGATCCGTTCGGGCTGGTGCGGCGCACTCACGTGCTCAGCACCCGCACCACCGTGATCGTCGCACCCGAGATCGTCGACCTTCCCGCGCTGAGCGACCTGCCGGGCGAGGCGGGCGGCACCAGACACGCCGCGACCAACGAGCTCGGGCAGGGCACCGACAACCTCATTCCCCGCGCGTATGTGCCAGGCGACTCCCGCCGCCGCATCCACTGGCGCGCCAGCGCACACCGTGATGAGCTGATGGTGCGTCAAGAGGAGCAGGAGTCCACACCGTCCGCCACCGTCGTGATCGATCTGTCCACGCCCCGGTTCACCGTCGCCGCGATGCGCGGGCCGGGCCTGGACCCCGGCTTCGAAGCGGCCGTCAGTGCGTGCGTGTCGGCGGTTGCCCGGTTGGTGCGGGAGGGGTATACCGTCGCGGTGATCGACTCCGACGGGCATGCCCTCGCCGACCCCATCGAGGGCGGCGACATGGCGGCGGTCGAGATCCTCGCCAACGACTTCGCCACCCTCCTCACCCGCCGCGACGACCGCCTCCCGCAGCTGGTGCCGCTGTTCGCCGGGGCGATCGGCGGGCCGGTGGTCGTGATCGTCGGGCACTTCGATGAGACGGATGCCGCGACGCTCGCCCCCGTCGCGCATCACACGTCGCTGCCCGTGCTGCTCGCCGTCGCCCCCATCGCCGACGCGCTGCCGCAGGCCGTGGCATCCGGCTGGCATGTCGCCGCGATCGGGCCGGCCGCCGACCTCGCCGCCGCCTGGGCGGGGGCCGTGGAACGGGGGGCCGGTCATGTGGTCGCCTGACGTGGCGCACCTCGATAGCGTGCACGTGCTCGCCGACCCGATCACCACCACCCAGCGCACGGCTCCACCGCCGCCGCGCACCGGCCGGCGGCGGCGACCCGACCTGCGACTCACGCTCGCGGTGGCGGGCGTCGTCGTCGCGGCGATGCTGCCGCTGCTACGGGTCATCGTTCCGGCGCAGTGGCTCGGCGAGTCGCTCTTCCTCACCGGGCTGCTGCTGACCGCCGGCCACCTCGCGCACGCCCGGCGGGTGCCGGCGGTGGCCGTCAGCGGCTTCCAACTGGTGCTGTGGGCGGTCTTCCTCACGACGGTGTATCTGCCCGACACCGGCCTGGTGTGGGTCGTTCCCACTCCCGAGACGGTGCGCCAGGTGCCGGCACTGTTCTCCTCCGGGATGAACGAGATCCTCGTCGGTTCCGCGCCGCTGGAGGCCAGCGAGGGCCTCGCGTTCCTGCTGGTCGCCGCGGTCGGGCTGTTCGCGATCGCGCTGGACCATGTCGTCGTGACGGCGCGGATGCCGCTGCTGGCGGCGGTCGGCGTGGTCGCGGTGTGGCTGGTTCCCGCCATCGCCGCTCCCAGCGACATGGACGTGTGGTCGTTCACGTTCCTGGCGGTGGCGATCCTGTATCTGCTGCGCGCCGAGACCCGCACGCGGGAGGTCGCCGAGCCGCCGTCGACACCGGCCGCCGACACCGGCCGCCGCGCCGGCGTGGGCGCCACCGCCGTCGGCATCGGGGCGATCGCGGTCGTCGTGGCCATCGCCGTCACCCCGCTGCTGCCCACCCCGACGATGCGGCCCGGGGCCGCTGGACTCGGGGTGGCGGCGACGATCAACCCGAGCCTGGATCTGGGCGAGGACCTGCGGCGGCTGAACAACGTTCCGGTGCTCTATCTGCGCGCCAACTCCCCCCTGCCGCCTTATCTGCGGGTGGCGACGCTGTCGACGTTCGACGGCAGCCGATGGCAGCCCGACCGCATCCGCACCCTCCCGCTGGACAGCGAGTACGGGTTCGGCGAGCTGAAGGTGGACGAGTCACTGCGGATCACCGAATACCGCACCACCGTCGACATCACGAACCTCGCTTCGACGTGGCTGCCGGTGTCGTTCCCGGCGGTCGCCGTGGAGGGCCTCGACGGGCAGTGGGAGGCGATGCCCTTCAACCGCACCGTGATCAGCAGCACCTCGAACACGCAGGGTCAGGCGTACGAGGTGATCAGCCAGCTGCCGCGCCCCACCCGCGAGCAGATCCGCGCGTCCAGCGCGGGCGGCACCGTGCTGCGCGACGCCACGTACGCGCTGCCCGACGTGCCGATGGACACGATCCTGCAGACGGCGCTGGCGGTCACCACGGGTGCGGAGACCGACTACGACAAACTCATCGCGCTGCAGGGCTGGTTCCGCGGCGACGAGTTCACCTATTCGCTGCAGGCGCCTGTCGCCGACGGCTTCGACGGCTCGGGCATCGCCGCGATCAGTCAGTTCCTGGAGCAGAAGGAGGGTTACTGCGTGCACTTCGCGTCGGCGTTCGCCGTGATGGCGCGGCTGCTGGACATGCCGGCTCGGGTCGTGGTGGGCTACCTCCCCGGCAACGGCACGGGCGACCTGGTCGACGGCCAGACGCAGTACGAGGTCACCAGCGACCAGCTGCACGCGTGGCCCGAAGTGCACTTCGACGGCATCGGCTGGGTGTCGTTCGAGCCGACAAAGAGCCTCGGCACGCCCACGTCGTTCCTGCCGGAGCGTGTGCCGGCCGCCGACGATGCCGGTGAGGACATCACCGAGGGTGCGGCGGCGGCGGAGGCACCGGTGCCGTCTGCCAGCCCCACCGACCCGGCGCTGGCGCCGGAACTCGAGGACCAGGCGGGCGCAGGTCAGGCCGCGAGCCGCGGAGTCTCGCTCACGACCGCGCTGACGGCGCTCGGAGTCCTGCTGGCGCTGGCGATCCCCGGCGCAGTGCGCGACGTCGTGCGCCGACGAAGGTTGGCGGCAGCCGGCCGGGGCGATGCCGCCGCAGCGTGGCTGAGTGTGCGGGAGACGGCCGTCGACCTCGGCATCCCGGTGCCCGCGTCGGAATCGCCGCGGGCGTTCGGCGCGCGCCTCGTCGCCGACTACGACGTGCCCGCGGATGCGGTGGCGCTGCTCGTGTCGTCGATCGAGCGAGCGTCGTACGCTCCGGCTGGGGCTGTGGGTGCGGTTGGTGCGGCGTCTGGACGTGGTTCGCAACCCAGTTCGCAGCGCAGTGACCTGGCCGCTGCCGCGTCGGCGGTGCACAGCGGACTGCTGTCCGGCGCCACCCGCGGGCGGCGGCTGCTGGCGGTGATGGTCCCGCGTTCGCTCGTGGTGCGCCCCGGCAGCGCGTATGCCGCAGCGCGGGTCCCTGCCTGACCCGGCCCTTCGGTGGCCTGCGGCACGAGCGGCCTCGCGCACCAGGTAGACTGTCCCGCGGCCCTTCGGGGCTACGGAGGATTCGCCTAGTGGCCTATGGCGCACGCTTGGAAAGCGTGTTGAGTGAAAGCTCTCAGGGGTTCGAATCCCCTATCCTCCGCCGATTTTTCCGACCGCTCGCCCGCGTCGGCGCAGCGCATGCTCTAGCCACAGCGCCAGCTCCGCGTCGCCGGAGATCGTGTTGCCTGTGACGCGGATCCATCCGATCCCCATGGATCGACCAGTACCCATCTCGGCGCGCGCGGCTCCGCCACGGTGAAGCAGCGCGGCATCCGCTTCGGGTGCGACGCGCACAAGCAGGCTGCCGTCGCCGTTCACCGCGACAAGCATCGCCTCGTCGAACATGACCGCGATCGCCCCGAACATCGCCACCTCGCGGATCGAGCCGCCGGGCAGCAGGCGCACGATCCTGTCGAGGAGCGCGCGGCGGTCATCGATTCTCATCGGTCACTGCGGCGGTGCCGGCATGTAGCCGAGCCGGTCGAAGGCCAGGCGGATCTCGGTGATCTGGTCGCCTTCGACGGTGAAGAGTTCGCTGGCGAGGGTGCTGTCGGTGACCGCTGTCTGCGGGTAGTACCAGAGGGCAACCCGGCTGCCGTCGGCCATGCGGGTCAGCTCGGGGGCTCCGGTGAGCATCGGGACGAACCCGGCGAGGTACTCCCGCCAGTGCGCCTTCGTCGTGATCTCCGGGTCGGGCGCGGAGCACACGACCGAGTCGGCGAGATAGGTCAGAGCGCGATCGACGTCGCCCCCGGTCCAGGCGCGGTGGTAAGCGTCGACGATGGCAACAGGTGTGTTGGTGTTCGGCATCCGGTCATCTCCTTCGATCTCGGTCATGGTCTGGGGGTCCAGCCGTCGGGGGGCAGGATCTGCCCCGTTGCGGCGAGCGCGAGCCGTGGGACGAAATGCTCCCATCCGCCGACGTGGCCGGCGACCTCTCCCTCCGGCAGGTCGGTGTGGATCACCTCCAGGCGCGTGCCGTCCGCGGTCTCGCTCAACTCGAACGACACCGTGGACGCCCCCGGCGGGAGGGTGTCGCTGCCCTCGAAGCCCCACGACACGGTCACCCGGCGCGGCCGGTCGACTTCGAGGAAGGTCCCACGGGCGCCGTAGCCGGCGATGTTGACGGCGAACTCGCCGCCGGGGATCGGCTCGACGCGGGCCCAGTCACCCATCCACGCGGTGATCCCCGCCGCGGTCACCAGGTACTCGAAGACCCGCTCGGGCGCTGCCGCGATGTCCACGGTCGACCGGTGCTCAGCCATCGCGGTCTCCCCCGTCGCGCTCCCCGGTCTGCTCGATCGCCTGCTTGAGGCGCGTCAGGCGCTCGGGCCAGAAGTCGTCGAAGAACGCTTTGCCCACCGCGAGCCCCTCCACCCGCACCGCATACAGGTGTCGCGTGCCCGCCCGGCTGCCTGAGACCAGTCCCGCCTCTCGCAGCACCTTCAGATGGTGCGACACGATCTGCTGCGACAGGCCGAGTTCGGTCGCGATCTCGCCCACCGGGCGACGACCATCGCGCACCAGCGCCAGGATCGCCCGCCGGTTGCCGTCAGCGAGGGCGTGGAACGCGTCGTCAAGAGCTGGAGCTGTCATGGTTCCTCCGCGCTCATTCTGATCACAAACATGCATTTGTACAAGGGGTGGTTGGTGGGACGTGCGATAGGTTGCGGAGAACCGCAGAGCGCGACCAGAGCGCGGCCCCCCGGAGGAACACTCATGCCCGTCGTTCAGTCCCAGGTCACCATCCCTGTGCCGGTCGAGGTGGCGTTCGCCGTCTCGCAGACGACCGGCGAAGCCCGCCTGCGCTGGGACCCCTTCATCCGACGCCAGTATTTCGTCGGTGGCGCCGAAGTGCCCGCGCCCGGCGTCCGCACGTTGACGGTGCATCGTCTCGGTTTCCGCATGGTCAGCGAATACGTCTCCTACAACCCGCCCACGAACGTCGGGATGAAGATGGTGACGGGGTCGTGGTTCTTCGAACGGCTCGGCGGAGGCTGGCGGTTCGCGCCCGCCCCGAACGACCCGACGAGCACGATCGCCACGTGGAAGTACAACTTCGCGTGCCGGCCCCGCTGGCTCGCGCCCGTGGCGGAGTGGATCGGTGAGCGCGTCCTGCAGCGCGACATCGACCGACGGCTCGAAGGGTTCGCGCGCGGGTGCGCAGACCCGCACGTGCTTCGCGCCATCTAGGCCGCTCACGCTTCACCGGGTGCAGCGCCCGCCGCGGCCGCCGCCGCCGCCGCCGCGGATAATGATCGGGTGGAGCCGTGGGAGATGCGCGAGTGGTACGCCGACTACCTGGATGCCTGCAACCGTCACGATCTGGAAGCGATCCGCGCGTTCGTCGATCCGTCGGTGCGGCGCGCGCACCTGCCTGGCGGAGCCCATGCCTGGGTCGCCGACATGGCGGAGCTGTGCCGTGCGTTCCCCGACTGGCGCTGGCGCCGCATCCAGCTCGTCGTCGAGGATGATCGGATCGCCGCGCACCTGCGCGCAAGCGGCACACACCAGGGACCGTTCCGCGGCATCGCGCCGACGCGACGGCACGTCAACGTCGCGGAGTTCGCGATGTACCGCGTGACCAACGGACGCATCGCGGAGTTCTCCGGCACGACCGACCACGCCGAACTGCTCAGCCAGCTGACGAAGTAATCGCCTCGGATCCGGCGGGCACGACGCTCTCAGTCGCGCAGCGGCGATCCGACGACGTCGAACTGGAAACCGCCGACCTCGCCGCTGAGCAACGGCCGCGCCTTGGCGATCGCCGCCTGCACCTCGGGCAGGGTCAGCGACGCGCGGTGCGCGTCCGCGCTCGTCCACAGCTCCACCACGAAGACCGTGTCGGGCTCGCGGTCGCTGATGCCCACCTCGTAGGCGAGGCATCCGACATGATCGAGCGTGTCACTGCGCTGGATGAGCAGCGCCACGAGCGCATCGCGCTTTCCGGCGATGGCGCCGAGAGTGCCCACGTTGGCGAAGATCATGGGCCGAGTGTAGGCCCGCGCAGCGACGCGCGCACCGCGGTCACTCGCGGAAGTCTTCGGGCTCCACGTCGTCGATGAAGTGCTTGAACTCCTCGATGTTGTCCTCGGCGTCAGCCGCGGCGAGCACATCGGGGATGCCTGCTTCGGCGAGCACCTCGTCGGCGACGAAGATCGGGGCGGCCGTACGCGAGGCGAGCGCGATGGCATCCGACGGACGGGCGTCGACGGACTGCGTGCCGCGGGGCGAGGTCAGCGTGACCTCGGCATAGAAGGTGCCGTCGTCGATGCGGGCGACCTCGACGCGATCGACCTCGGCACCGAGCGTGGAGAGCATCGACCGCATCAGGTCGTGCGCGAGCGGCCGCGGGGTGATCGCCCCCTCGACGGCGATGAGGATCGACGTCGCCTCCTGCGCGCCGATCCAGATCGGCAGGATGGCGCCTTCGCCGGGGAGGGCGTCGATGGGCTTGAGCAGCACGACGCGCTGCCCCTCGGGGTCGAGGGCGACACCGGCCACACGCACCTGCACCATGTGTGCTCCCTTCGACCCGAGGCATCCGGCTGGACCCCTCGGAGCCCATCGTAGGCACGTCGCGCCCCCCGGGGCACCGGTCCCCGTCATTCGCCGCGACAACCCCGCGCCACCGCGGCCCTGGGCGTATCGTGACCGCATGGCATCCGCGAAGGACGACGCCGTCATGCTGCAGATCGGCGACCACGATGTGCGGGTGAGCCACCCGCACAAGGTCGTCTTCCCCGTACCCGGTCTGACCAAGCTCGACCTGGTCGATTACTACCTCGCCGTCGCCGACGGCGCGCTGCGGGGAGCGGCCGACCGGCCGATGGTGCTCAAGCGCTTCGTGAAGGGCATCGACCACGAAGCGTTCTTCCAGAAGCGGGTGCCGGAGAACCACCCCGACTGGGTGCAGACCGCCACGCTGCGGTATGCGTCGGGCACGAGCGCCGAAGAGGCGGTGATCCAGGATGCCGCGGGGCTGGCGTGGATCGTCAACCTCGGCTGCCTGGACCTGAACCCCCATCCGGTGCGCGCGCGGGATCTGGATCACCCCGACGAGCTGCGCATCGATCTGGATCCGATGCCGGGGGTCGACTGGCAGCAGATCGTCGATGTCGCGTTCGTCGTGCAGGACGTGCTCACCGACCACGGGCTCGTGGGGTGGCCGAAGACGTCGGGGTCGCGCGGCATCCACATCCTGGTGCGGCTGCGGCCGGAGTGGGACTTCGCCGCCGTGCGGCTGGCCGCCCAGACGCTCGCCCGCGAAGTGGAAAACCGCGCGCCGGGGCTGGCCAGCGCCCACTGGTGGAAGGAGGAGCGCGGCGAGAGCGTGTTCGTCGACTTCAACCAGAACGCCAAGGACCGCACCGTGGCATCGGCGTACTCGGTGCGGGCGCTCCCCGATGCCCGGGTGTCCACCCCGCTGGAGTGGGACGAGCTGCGCACGCGCCGCCCCGAGGAGTTCACGGTGCCGACGGTGCGCACCCGGTTCGCCGAGCGGGGCGACCCGCACGCCGGCATCGACGACGCCCCGGGGTCGCTCGACGCGCTGCTGGCGCTGGCGGAGCAGCTGGGTCCGGCCGAGCGGGCGCCGCGCGGATCGGGCACGGCCGAGGGGCGGCGCGTGTCGACCATGCCGCTCATCGAGATCGCGCGCGCCAAGACGAAGGACGAGGCGCTGGCGGGGTTGGAGGCTTGGAAGGCGCGGCATCCGGAGGTCGTGTCGCAGCTGTCCCCCGCCGACGTGCTCGTGGACGGCATGCGCGGGTCGAGCACGCTCTGGTACCGCATCCGCGTCAATCTGCAGCACGTTCGCGAGGCCGAACGCCCGGCGCAGGAGCCGCTCGAGGTCGACTACGACCCGTGGGCCGGGCGCAGCTTCCCTGGTTGACGCTGGACATCGGCCTTCATTCCTCCCCGTCGACCGGCATCCCGAGCCACTCGCCGAGCTCGGCGATCTCGGCGCGCACCATCTCGTGCTCCTCTGGCTCGAACGGCAGGAACTCGTGCACCGCGTTGACGCGCAGCACGCCGCGGCTCTTGTCGACCTCGGCGTCGAGCATCCCGACGAACCGGTCGCCCATCAGGATGGGGTGCGCGAAGAACCCGTAGCGGCGCTGGGGTTTGGGCTTGAACTGCTCCAGCACGTAGTCGAACTCGAAGATCTCACTCAGCCGCGGGCGGTCGAACAGCATCCCGTCGTACGGGTTGAGGAAGGCCACGCGCCCGCCGTCGTCCTCGTCGAGGGCGGCGAGCGCATCGGGGTCGACGCGGTACTTCCGCGTGCTGCCCTCGATCGTCGCCGGCTCCCCCGCGTCGCCGACACGCGTCCACGGTGACCGCTGTTTGGCGATGCCCGCCGCCTGCAGCCGCCGCATGTTCCGCAGGCGCGCGGCCTCCTCGGGGTCGTACTCGGGCAGGTCGGCGGGGTAGACGCGTTCGGCGAGGTCCCACACGCGCTGGCGGCCCTCGCGGCCGGCGATCGCGACGACGCCCTGGCACATGAGGAACTCCAGCATCTGCGGAACCTGGTTGGCCCCCGACCAGCCGTCGGGCGGGCGGCTGACCTGCGCGGTATCGGGGATCTGCCCGGCCAGCAGTGGCCCCTCGGCCCGCAGGCGCGCGATCACGTCGGCGCGGAAGCGGTCGTTCGCCTCGAGCCACCGCCGGCTGCTCTCCCGCTGCGGCCACGCCCGCATCTCGGGGAGCATGAGCGGCAGCATGCTCATCGGGCGGAAGGTGCCGGCGAACTCGAACAGCAGCCGGTCGCCTTCGACCACCTTGCGCAGCTGCCCCGGTTCGTACGACCACCCGATGCGCGACCACAGCACGGTGTGCTCGCAGGGCGCGATCGTGGCGGTCGGGTCGATCTTGATGCTGCCGAGTTGCTCGGCCACTTCGACGACGTCGCCGGGCCGCACCGCGTCGAGCAGCTGCGCGCGCACCGCGATGCGGCGCGCCTGGTCGAGGGTGAGCCGGTGGGTCACGGGCTCGACGCTAGTCCAGAGGTGCCCCGCGGGGCACCGGTGCGCAACAACTCCTCCGCGACGGTCCACATCCGCGTCGCGTCGTCGGCGTTCACCATGCGGCGGAACGGATGCCACCGGCGCGCGGCTCCCACCATCTGCAGCAACCCCGATGGTGCGAAGAAGTGGCCGTGCGCGGCATCCGTGGCATCCGTGGCATCCGTGGCATCCACGGTGAGCGCCTGCAGCGCCGGTTGCGCGGCCTGCGTCAGCGGGTTGCCGAAGTTCGTCGCTGCCGCGTGGACGAACCCCTGCGGCAGTCGGCGGCGCAGGTCCGACGCGATCGCCGAACCGGGGGCGATGCCGGGGTGCGCCTGCGCCACGGTGATCCCCCAGCCGTCGGCGGCGCTGCGGCGGGCGAGTTCGGTGCCGACCAGCGCCAGCGCGAGCTTGGATCGGCCGTAGGCGCGCAGCGCACCGTAGCGGCGTTCGAGCTGCAGGTCGTGCCAATGGATGCGGCACACCGCGGCGCCGAGGCTGGTCTGCATCACGGTGCGCGCCCGCGATGCCCGCAGCAGCGGCAGCAGCCCCACCGTGAGGGCGAAGTGGCCGAGGAAGTTGGTCTGAAAGTGAAGTTCGAAGCCGTCGGCGGTGACGTGGCGCTCACGGTCGCCCAGCATCACGACGCCGGCGTTGGCGAGGTAGAGGTGGATCGGGGTGCGCTCGTCGTTCAGCTCGCGAGCCAGTGCCGTGACGGAGTCGAGGCGCGCGAGGTCCAGGTCGCGCAACTGCAGGCTCGCGTCGGGCGCCGTGCGGCGGATGTCGTCGATCGCGCGGCGGCCCTTGTCGCGGTTGCGCACCGGAAGGATGACGTGCGCGCCGGCGGCGGCGAGCGCGCGGGCGATCTCGCGGCCGACCCCGTCGCTGGCGCCGGTGACCAGCGCGTTGCGGCCGGTGAGGTCGGGCAGCCCGGGCAGCGGGGCGGCGCTCGTCGTGGCCATGGCGTCCCTTCGGTCCCCCAACGGATACCACGCCGGCCGCACCCAGCGCAGTCTGCGGCGACGGATGCCGCGTCGCTGGGGCGGCGCAACCCCTCGCTGAGAAGCGCGGTCGCGGGTGACACTGGCGTCATGACGAAGATCATCGCGGTGCACGGGGACATCACCGACCAACGGGTGGACGCGATCGTGAACGCCGCGAACAACGGCATGCGCGGTGGCGGCGGCGTCGACGGCGCGATCCACCGGGCGGGCGGCCCGGCGGTGCTGCGGGACTGCGTCGCGCGCTTTCCGGACGGGCTCGCCACCGGCGACGCCGGCTGGACGACCGCCGGCGAACTGCCGGCGCGGTGGGTGATCCACACGGTGGGCCCGAACTTCGCCGCTGGGCAGCGCGACCGGTCGCTGCTGGTGTCCTGTTACCGGCGGTCGCTGCAGGTGGCCGACGACCTGGGGGCGCGCACCGTGGCGTTCCCGCTGATCAGCGCCGGGATCTACGGCTGGCCGAAGGCGGATGCCATCGCCGCCGCCGTGGAGACGATCGCCGCCGCCGACACCGCGGTGGAAGAGGCGCGGATCGTCGCGTTCGACGCGGCGACGTACGAGCAGGTGGCCGCGGCCACCGCGGCGGCAGCCGGCGCGGCGGCATTCGGAGCGGCCGACGAGACGGGCGCGGGCGGCGCGGGCTGATCCGCCGCTCACGCCGCGCGCCAACCGGATCTGTCGGGCGGCGGGTCCCACGCCCACTTCACCGGGGACTTCGACCGCAGCACGATCGGCGCACCCCCACACGGCGGATGCAGGATGAACGGTCCCTGCCCATCGCGGGTGATCTTCCACCCCGCGTTGTGCAGCAGCATGTGATGGAAGCGGCAGAGCAGGATGCCGCGGTCGATGTCGGTCCGGCCCTGATCCTCACCCCAATGGTCGATGTGATGCGCTTCGCAGTACGAAGCCGGGCGGTCGCACCGCGGCGCCATGCAGCCGCCGTCGCGCGCCGCGAGCGCGAGGCGCTGCTTCGCCGTGAACAGGCGCCGCTCGCGCCCCACATCCAGCGGGTTGCCACAGCTGTCGACGGTCACCACGACCGACGCGGTGTCGCACAGCGTCCGGTCGAGCACTGAGCCGGGCATCGCTGCCCCGCCGTCCTCGACGTGGGCGACGCTCAACAGCCGCCCGAAGGCGTCACGCGGACCGACGGCATCCTTCACCGCAATCAGCCGCACGCCGGGCTGGCGAGCGCCGAACACGTCTTCGACGGACGCGAGGGCGCCGGCCCGCAGCACGTCCATCATGAGGTCGTAGGTCAGCTGGTCGTTCGTGCGCGGGTCGTGCGTGAGCGCCTCAGCCTCGGCGCGCTCGGCATCGGTGACGAACCGCGGACCACCCCGTCGCGGCCGCAATGCCGCGGAGATCATCGAGTCCACCCACGCGTACATCTCGTCGTCGAAGTCGATGCGCGCGTGGTGCACGCCGTCGGCGTCGGTCCACATGCGCCACGAGCGGTCGGCGAACCGGCGCGCGAACCGCTCCTCGGCGCCGGCGGGATCCAGCGCATCGCGCACGGCGCGCGCCCGCTTGGCCAGTTCTTCCACGGGCATCCCGGGCACCTCGTCCATGAGTTGCTCGGCCGCGATCGCCCAGACGGCCGCCGCCCCGTCGCCGTCGCACGGCTCCCCCAGCCCGCGCCGGATCGCGTCGTGCTGCGCCGTCGTCAGCGTGCCGTCAAGCATCGCCGCCCGTAGCCCCGCGTGCCACGGCGGCGGAGGCGCGACCACCGGCACCGGCCCACCCGGCGCACCCAAATCCCGCGGTTCCACCGCCGCCACGTCGTCAAGCAGCGACGAGCCCACCCGCACCGTGCGGGTGGCATCCGCGCGCGAACCGCCCGTGATGTCCTGGATCATCGTCACCGGCGACCGATGCCCTCGCTTGCCCGCGAGACCACCGTGCGGCGCCGCGGACCGCTCCGTGATGACAGCCGCCGCCACGACCTGCAGCCGCTCGGCGCACCCGATGACCGCGGCGGAGTCTTGGAACAGCGCCACGACGTCGTCGTCGGACAGGTTCCGCACTGCCGCAAGCAACGCATCGGGCTCGACATCGAGAGCGTCGTGGCCGCTGACGGCCTGCGCTCTCGTGGCGAACTCGGCGAGGAAGGTCATACCGACATCATGCTCCTACCCTCGGACATTTGTTCGAGGGTAGGGGCGAGATGTGGACAACTCGCCGGCCTAACCGACTGGGGAGCCACCGCCGCACCGCTCCCCCGCGGCGTAGCATCCGACCGTGATCTACGCCGTCGGATTCCTGCGCAACGTCAACCAGGGCCAGCGCGGGCACCCGTCCACTGCCGACATCCTCGCGGCGTTCGCCGACGCCGGGGCTCCCGACGCCGTCACGTTCCAGAGCAATGGGACGGTCCTGTTCACCGCCGACGATCCGCAAGCCGTCATCGCGGATGCCGTGACCGCACTGGCCGCCCGCACCGGGCTCCAGCGTGCCGCGTACGCGCTGCCGTTCACCGAGATCGAGCGCATCGTCGCCGGGCACGCCGACCAGCCCGACGCGAGTCGGCGCGAGGTGAGCTTCCACGGCCGTCGCGGCGGCAGCATCGACATCGCCGACCCCGACGTCGTGCGGGTCGCTGCCGAGTACCGGTGCCGGATCCTCGAGTTCGCCGACGGCTGGGCAGTGTCGCTGAACGACATCGAGGGGGACGGGAACGGCACGCCGGTCATCGAGCAGCTCACCGGCCACCCCGCGACCTCGCGCGGCCTGCGCACCCTGGCGCGCCTGGTCAACCGCTTCGGATCCGACGCATAGGCACCGGGCCCAGCCGCACCGACCCATACCAAATCACTTCATCAGATCCTCGAACTCCGCGACGGCGACCACCCCCTGCGCTCCGGCGAGCAGTCGCGCGTCCTCGGCCACGAGAGCATCGGCCTGCAGCACCGCGACCGCGAGGTACTCGGCGAGCGGGGTGTCCTCCCACCCCAGCTGCGCGGCAAGCTTCCACGCCGTCGCGCGTGAAACGCGGTCGCCGAGCAACCGGATCTTCAGCTCGGCGACTCCCTCCAGGCGCGCGCGCCCGAGCTTCTCGTCGAGCGTTCCCTCCCGCACCGCTCGATACAGGCACGAGAGCGCATGCGAGCGCAGCACCGATGGTGCCACCAGCGAGTGTCCGGCGCCGAGCGGGCGGCCGTCGGCGAGGAGCCGCAGCGCCGTGGGCGCGTCGATTGCGAACCGAGTCATGACCGGATGATGGCAGCCACCCCCGACACGACGGATGCCGGACTCAAGAATCCCCCACCCCGGACCCCGAGAGGCCGCCGCCACCACCCCGTTGCCCATGTCCGACCCCAGCGCTAGACCGGTCGCATGAGCAGAACACGCGAATGGCTGAACGGTTACATCACGGCGTGGGAGTCGAAGGACCCCGACGACGTGCGCAAGATCTTCACCGAGGATGCCGAGTACTTCTTCCAACCCGACGATCCGGAGGCGGCGCGCGGAATCGACAAGATCATCGAGGAATGGCTCGACCCCGAGCCGACCAAGGCCGAGCACAACCTCGACGTGCTCGTCGAGAACGATCAGGTCGGCATCATCTCCGGCCACGTCACCTACCCGGGGCACTCCTCCTACGTCAACCTCTGGGAGGTGCATTTCGCGCCCGACGGCCGCGCCCAGAAGTTCGTGGAGTGGTGCCGGCGCGACGACGAATAACGACGACTAATAACACCGAGATTCACCGCCCGCGCGACCACGGCTCGCGTGGTCGGGCATCGAGCAGACCGACCTGCTCGAGCGCGCGGTGCCGGGAGACGTGATCCGGTCGGCGATGACCCCCGGGGGCACGTCGCGCAGGTGGTCCCAGCGGCAGTGGCTGACGAGCGTGAACGGCACAGCACGGTCGACGGGCTGCAGCACGGTCGACGGGCTGCAGCACGGTCGCGTTGTCCAGGCCGGTCTGGTCCTGGAACCAGCCCGCCGTGTATTGCCACGCGAACAGTGCCGGTACATTCTGGCATTCCCGCCGATCGTCGCGCTCGGACACGACGACCTGGTCGCCTCGGTCGGCGCCGTCGTGCAGCGGTACCTCATCGATGACTTCGTCCCGATACAGCAGCAGCAAGCGGTCACCTGACTGCCCCGCACCTCACCGATCGGGCAGGATTTCCAGCGGCAGTTCGCGCGTGGCATCCCACGGCTCGGTCCACCCGAGCCGGTCGAACAGGGCGTCCAGCACCATCGCCGTGAAGCCCCACACCAGGTGCACCCCGTCCGCGTTCGGCACGTGGAACGCAACACTGCGGTACTCCGCGCCGTCGCGATGGATCACCGTCATGCCGCGGTTCGCGGGGTTGAGCAGGTCGGCGACGGGCGCGCGGAACACGTCGGCCGATTCCGCCTGGTCGACAGCGTGCACCGGCGACGGATGCCGCCACCACCCGAGCACAGGCGTGACGAGGTGCCGGGAGAAGGCGAGCGGGATGTTCTCCAGCGGGCCGAGCACCTCGACGCCGGCGGGATCGAGCCCCGTCTCCTCCTGCGCTTCCCGCAGCGCGGCGGCGACGGGGCCGCCGTCACCGGGGTCGATGCGTCCGCCGGGGAACGCCACCTGACCCGGGTGGGCACGCAGGGTCGTCGCGCGCGCCAGCAGCAGCACGTCCAGATCGCGCGACACCGCGGCATCCTGGGCATCGTGCGCGCTGGGCGACGAGTCGAGCACGCCGAACAGGATCAGCACGGCGGCCGCGCGGGCGTCCGCGGGGGCGGGCAGTTCGTTGAGCGCCTCGAAACCGGGCCCGTCACCGGCTGCGGCCGCGTCGGCGAGGGCGGCCAGCTGCGCCCGCGCGTACTGCGGCGTCTCGTCGGCGGGCATTCGTTCAGGCTACGCCGAATCCCGGATGCCGCGGTGCGCTGCCTGCACCCCGGGTCGTTGAGCGAGCCGCAGGCGGGCCGAACCGCGCTAACGTCACCGCATGCCGATGCACGCCGACGAGCTCGCGATCGACGAGCACGTCGTGCGCAGGCTGATCGCCGAGCAGTTTCCGCAGTGGCGCGACGAGCCGGTGCACCGCATGACGACGGACGGCACCGTCAGCGCCATCTTCCGCATCGGCGACGCCCTCGCGGCGCGGTTCCCGCTCCGAGACGCCGACCCGCGCGAGGCGCGTGCCCTCATCGCGGAAGAGACCGCGGCGATGCGCGAGCTCGCGGCATCCTGCCCGTTTCCCACACCCCTTCCGGTGGCCGAAGGCGCTCCCGGTGCGGGCTACCCGCTGCCGTGGTCGGTGCAGACGTGGCTCCCGGGTACCGTCGCGACGCCCCACGGACTGGCGCACTCCGAGGGCTTCACCCGCGACCTGGTCCACCTCGTGCAGTCGCTCCGCGCCGCCGACACGAGGGGGCGCGCATTCGCCGGGTCCGGCCGTGGCGGCAGCTTGACGGATGCCGACGAGTGGATGCAGGTGTGCTTCGAGCGCAGCGTCGGGCTGTTGCCGGTGGATCGCCTTCGCGCGCTGTGGGCGGAGCTGCGAGACCTGCCCGCGGCGGGGCCGGATGTGATGACGCACGGTGACCTGATCCCCGGCAACCTGCTCGTGGACGGGGAGCACCTCGTCGGCGTGCTGGACGGCGGCGGCTTCGGGCCGACAGACCCGGCACTGGATCTCGTCGGGGCGTGGCACCTGCTCGACGTCGACATGCGCGCGGTGCTGCGAGCCGAGCTGGAGTGCGACGATGTCGAGTGGCGCCGGGGCGCGGCGTGGGCGCTGCAGCAGTCGATGGGGCTGGTCTGGTACTACCGCGAGACCAGTCCCGGCATGAGTCGGCTCGGCGAGAGCACGCTGCGCCGGATCCTCGCCGCTTTCGGTCGTTGAGGGAGCGCCACCGGCGCGGGACGCAACGCGCAACCCCTCCGGCCCGATCTCCCCTGCCGCCTACGATCGAAGGATGACCGACTCGCACCTCGTCCTCGTCGCCAACGCCAAAGACGGCTCCATCAGCACCTTCCGTCTCACCGAGGGAACGCTCGACCGTCTCGCCGTCACCGACGGTCTCACCGGCTGCTCCACGTTCGCTGTCGACGCCGACCGCGACCTGGTCTACGCCGGTGTCAAGGGCGCTTCGAAGAACGACCCCTCCCGCATCCTGACGCTGTCGCTCGACCGCGCGAGCGGGCGCCTCACGCCGCAGAGCAGCCGCGACCTCGAGGGCGGCGGGATGAACTACCTCGCGCTCACCCGCGACGGCGCCGGACTGCTCGGCGCCTCGTACAGCGGCGGCTTCGGCATCAGCTCGCCCATCGTCGATGGCGTCGTGGGCGAACCGGTGTCGCGCATCGAGTTCCCGAACCTGCACTCCGTGCTCCCCAGCGCCGATGGCCGCTTCGCCTACTTCGTCTCGCTGGGCGCCGACCTCGTCGCGCAGTATGCGCTGGCCGACGACCTGGCCCTGGTTCCCCTCGACCCCGCAACCGTTGCGGCACCCGAGGGCAGCGGCCCCCGGCACCTCGTGCTGAGCGACGCGCAGGATGCCGTCTACGTGCTGACCGAGTTCTCCGGCGAGGTGCTGCACTACGCCCGCGACACCGAGACCGGCACGCTGAGCCTGCAGGGCGCAACCACCGCATACGACACCACGCTGGGTCTCGGCCACAGCGAATTCGGTGCCGATCCGATGGCGAACCACTTCATCTGGGGCGCCGACCTGCACCTGGCCGACGGCGGCCGCCTACTGTGGGCCTCCGAGCGCACCGAGAGCACCCTGGGCGCCGTGTCGATCGCCGACGACGGCACCGTGTCGGCTCCGGAGATCTTCTTCGAGACCGAGCCGCAGCCCCGCGGATTCGCCGTGAGCCCCGACGGCGCTTACCTCGTCACCGCCGGCGAGCGATCGACGACGGTCTCGCTGTACTCGGTCCATGGCTCCAGCGTGGTGCTGCTGCAGCAGGCCAAAACCGGCAACGGTGCGAACTGGGTGCGGTTCGTCTGAGCCCGCGAATCCACGCGCCGATTCGGCGCTGATCCAGCCTTTTCCTCGACGCCGTTGCCAGGAACCACCCAGGTAACGCACCGGAAGCGTCCAGAAAGTGCAACCAGACTCGGGCACTTGCGTCCGCCCGAACGGATGCCACGCGTCGCACATCGGCGTGCCATCGACATACGGAACCGGTTTTCTCTTGCTTTCTGCCTCCACGTCACTGCCCGATCGCCGCACCGCGCGCCGCACGGAACGCCGCGCTGAGCGCCGCATCCAGCGCCGCCCGATTCTGGTCGTGGCAACCCTGACGGTCGGCCTCGTGGCCGCCGTCGGAGTCACCGGAACGTCGGCCTCGACCGCACAGGCATCCGGGGCATCGCCGAACTTCGTGCTCGCATCGTCGACTGCTCCGCTGCAGCCCGGTGCCGTCGAGTCGAACTCGACGATCGAGGTCGCCTCCGCAGCCGATGAGGCGCGTACCCTCGCCGAGTCCGCGATGACGGCGTCGACGACGGTCACGGCAGACATCACGGCATCCGGGCTCGACATCGGTAGCCCCGTCACCACTGTCGACACGACGGAGCTTGCGACGTCGGTGCAGCAACTCGAGCGCGCGCAGGCGCTGCCCTTCGCCGATCTCTCGGAGGTCACCGAAGATGTGACCGCCGAGGCCGCCTCGGTCACCGAGCAGGCCGCCGGACTGCGCGGTCAGCTAGACGCCGCGATCGCCGTCAAGGCCGCTGCGGAAGCCGCTGCCGCCGAGGCGGCACGTCTCGCAGCCGAGGCCGCAGCGGCCGCGGCCGCCGCCGCCGCCGCGGTGGAAGAGTCCTCCCCCGCGGCCGCGCCTGCCAACCCCGTCTACGCCACCGGCGGTGCCGTCGGCGGCAGCAGCCCGGCAGACGCGCAGGCGACTGCCCGCTCGATGCTCGGCGGCTACGGCTGGGGCGACGACCAGTTCGGATGCCTCGTGTCGCTGTGGCAGAAGGAATCCGGCTGGAACTACAAGGCGCACAACCCCTCGAGCGGCGCCTACGGCATCCCGCAGGCACTGCCCGGCAGCAAGATGGCCAGCGCCGGCGCCGACTGGCAGACCAACGCCGCCACCCAGATCGCGTGGGGCTTCGGCTACATCTCCGGTCGCTACGGCACCCCGTGCGGCGCGTGGGGTCAGTCGCAGTCGGTCGGCTGGTACTGAGTCTCCGATAAGCCCTAGCGCGTCGGCTCCTTTGCGAGCGAGTCCACGTGACTTGTTCGCGGCGGCGATCTAAGGCTCGAGTCGTATCAGCGAGTTCGTTGCGCGCTCGTAATCGGCGACCGCTTTTACATTTGTCGCTGCGCCTCAATTGGAGGTGGATTCGAGCACGTCAAATACGAATAGAGAATCAGAGGGCCCTAGGCTGTCGACCATCGCCATGGCGGCATGACCAGAGGGGGCACGTTGACCGCCGAAGTCACCACTTCCGATTCCGCAGCCCTGCCGATGCGCGTCCGCTCCCCCTGGCTATTTCTCGCCATCGGCGCTGCCAGCGCCCTCGTCGGCCTACTCCCCTGGCTCATGACCGGCGCGCGCATGCCGATGCAGAACCTGTGGGCCTTCCAGCCGACCGACCTGCCGGTCGTGCTGCTGCCGTTCAGCCAGTACGCCGTGGACCTGATCTTCGCGCTGCTGATCGTCGGCGCGGCGGCGGCGGGCATCGCCGGCCGCGCACTCGACGCGCGCGATACCCCGTGGGCCCCGGCCCTGCTCATCACGGGGGTCATCGGTCCCCAGCTCATCGCGACGGTTTAAACCGCCGTCACGGTCGCCAGCAGCCTGCAGGACCGCGTCGAGTCCACGATCTACCTCGCGGGCCTGACCGGCGGCTCGGTCTTCACGATCGCCGTCGGGGCGCTCGTCACGCGACTCATCGTGCGTGCGCCACGCGCCGGCGCGTTGCTCGGGCTCACGGTCGGCGCGATCGCTATGCGCGCGTGGATAGCCTCGCTCATCGTCCCGTTCGGCTCGGCATCCGCCGGTATCCCCGACGCGCTCATCGTTGCGCAGTGGGTGACCCCGGTGCTGGTGGGCGTCGCGATCGCTTGGACAGGCATCAACACGGTCGGCCGCGTCATCTCGGCAGTGGTCGCAGTGGTGCTGGCTTGGGTCGCACCCGCGGCTATGACCGGCATCGGCAGCGCCCTGGGTGCGCGCGTATACGTCGACCATCCAGCCGAGATGCTCGACTTCGGGCTCGGTGTGTTCCGATCGGCGCTCCTCATCCCCGAACTGGCCCTGCGACCGATCATCACCACCGTCGTGACGGCCGCGATCGGGCTCGGCATCCGTGCTCTGCTTCCCCGCCGCGCAACTCCCGCATCGGGAACGAATTTTACGAGGGACGAACCGAGCGCTCGGCAGGAGACCTGACCCGAGCGCTCGGCTCCCGTTTCTTACCCGTCCGATTCGCGGGCGGGTGTCGCGTCCGGCGGATCGGTCGGCTCGGTCAGCGCGATCACGTCCTCGAGCTCCGTCGAGCGCCCGCTGATCTTCGCCACCTGACGGTGACCGGCGCGGATCCGCGCGGCGACGAGTTCCACGAGCACATCCCACGGGTTCGTGGAGACCAGCAGCCAGTTCGCTGGCTGGCTCCAACGCTCCTCGGTGAGCACGTCATAGGCGAGTGCTGCGACACCGGTCGGATCGACCATCGCTCCGACGTCCCCTAACGCCGCGCGCATGACGGCGGGAACGACCCGAACGTGCGCATGCGGGAGGAAAATGTTCCGCATTTCCGGGTCCGTCTGACTGAACGGGGATCCCTCGCGCAGCTTTGACAGGAACGTGCGGAGCTGGTCGTCAGTCCATGGGATTTCGGGCATGGTTGTGCATCTCTCTCGTCGGTGCGCGCGACAGCGCGGCGTGGGACCGGACAAGAGAGGAGAGGCAAGGCCTCAGAAGACGACTAGCCGTTCAGGATGCCGATGCGGCTCAGCCCCGGCAGTTCGATCGAGGTCACGCAATAAGCCTATTGCCTCCCCGACACGGTCCGAAATGTCGCACGTCTCTTCTTCTTCGGCGCTCGACGGCTGTCGCGCATAACTCAATCCTTTTCTCCGCCTTCCCCGCACCCATATGCTGTTTCGCATTGCACCAACTCCGCATAGTGCCCGACGACTCGTATGTGAACGGTGATTAGGTGAACACTGACGTTTCCGCTTTGACCACGGACATGCTCCGATTCGCGGCGCTTCTCAAGCAGGTAGCCCGGCCCGGACCCTCCGCCGCCGTGGACTTCATCGAGCAGGCAGAGAAACTCCTCGCCGATTCGTCACCCGAGACCATCGATGAAACGCGCCTGTGGCTTTCCAAAATGCTGCAGTACACCGGCGACAACAGCATCTTCGACCGATACGTCCTGAAGGACGGTGAGCCCGATACCGATCTGAGCCGCGAGTATCTGGAGCTGGCCAAGCGACTTCGCCGGTACGCGTACCCGCGCCTCTTGGTCGTGAATCCCTACCGCCGCAAGTTGCTCTCCTCGTAGGATTCGAACCCGCGCGAGCTCCGCTAACCCGCCCCGCGCGACCCGCCGCCGCCGAGCCACCCGGCGAACACGGCGTGCAGCAGCGGCAGCACCGACGCCCACATCAGCACGATCCCGAACACCTCATCCGTCCCCCGCAGCAGCGCGCCGCCCACCAGCAGCGCCCCGAACAGGACCGCCGAAATGATCCGCCGCGCCGCGCGCTCCAGCCGCGCCAGGCGCCGGTCGATCCGCGGCGTCTCGACCGCGAGCCCACCCGACTCGATCCGATCGATGAACGCGTCCAGACGCCCCGGCAGCGCGGCAGCGACCGACAGCGCCGAGCCCGCCTGCTTCATCACGTCCTGCACGAGGTTGCCCTGCTCGTCGCGCATCAGCTGACCGGCGAACGGCTCGATCGCCTCCCAGATGTTGAAGGCGGGGTTCAGCGAGCTGCACACCCCCGAAACCAGCGACATCGACCGTATGATCAGCAGAAAGTTCTCCGGCAGCTGGAACGGCATCTCGCGCACGACGTCGCCGAACTCCACGGCGAAGTCGCGGAACTCCTTCGGATCCACCTGCTGCAGCTCCGCGAACCCCATGCCGCCGAAACGCGCGAACAGCTGCGTCATCGCGCGCTCGAGCTCGCGGGTGTCGGCCGACGGCAGCAGCACGCCGACGTCGCCGATGTTGTCCACCAGCCCCTTACCGTCGCGCGCGGCGACGGCGATCACGAGCCGGCGCAGGCCGCGGCGCAGCGACTCCGACACTTCGCCCATCATCCCGAAGTCGACGAAAGTCAGCTGGAACGGCCGCGACCCCGCGGCATCCGTCCCATTGTCCGAAGCGAGCACGGGCGTGACGAAGATGTTGCCGGGGTGCGGGTCGGCGTGGAAGAACCCGTCGCCGAAGAGCTGCCCGAACATCACCGACGCGAAGACGTTGGCCACCTCGCTCGGGTCGATGCCGGCCGCGCGCAGCCCCGCGACGTCGTTGATCTTGATCGCGGTGACATCCGACAGTGTCAGCACCCGCCGGGTGGTGCGCTCCCACACCACCTCGGGTACCGTCACGCGCGGGTCGCCGACGGCGTTCTCGGCGAACCGCACGGCGTTCTGGGCCTCGAGCATGTAGTCGATCTCGGCGAGGCTCGTCAGGGCGAACTCCTCGACGAGGGCGGGCATGTCCACGCGACGCGAGACGGCCTGCACGCGGCTGAGCCACACCGCGACCCTGCGCAGCGCTTTCAGGTCGACGTCGACGACCTGCTGGATGCCGGGCCGCTGCACTTTCACCACGACCGCGTCGGAGCCCAGCACTTCGGCATCCAGCGGCGCGAGCCCGGCGCGATGGGCCTGACCGAGGGATGCCGCAGCCACCGGCACCTCGTCGAACCAGGCGTAGGCGCGGTCGAGCGACACCCCGAGTTCGGCTTCGGCAAGCTCCCGGATCGCCGGGAACGGCACCGGCGGCACCTCGTCCTGCAGCCCCTCGAGCTGCTTGGTGATCTCGGGCGGCAGCACGTCCAGGCGCGACGACAGGAACTGACCGACCTTGATCATCAGGCCGCCGAGTTCGACCGCCAGCACGTGGAAGCGCTCCGCGATGCGCGTCATGCGCGCCGCGCGGCTGCGCGCCGTCACCCGTGCCAGCCCGAGGCGCGGCAGGAACAGCTCGTACCACCACGACTGCAGCATGTAGCGCGCGGCGAAGCGCAGGATGCGCCCGCGGCGAGCGCGCATGCTCCCCACGCCGGGAACGCTCGCGTGCGGTTCCCGGCGCTCCGTCGTCACGCGGATCAGCTCTGTGCGAGAAGGGCGTACAGCCGGCGCCGGGCCTCGTTGAGAATCTCGACGGCTTCCTGCACCTGCTCGGGCGTGCCCGAGCGGCCGACCTGAGCGGCGGCCTGAGCCAGGTCCATGCCGGCCTTCGGCAGAGCGGTGACGCGGACGTTCTCCTTGGTGGTGCTCTCCCAGGGCGCGGACTTGCCTGCAGCGGCATCCGCTTCGATGTGCCCGGCCTCGGTGAGGGCGTAGGTCTTGCGACCGCCCGCCTCTTCCGCGGTGATCAGGCCCTCGTCGGCAAGCAGTTGCAGGGTCGGGTAGACGCTGCCGGCGCTGGGCTTCCACGAGCCGCCGCTGCGCTCCTCGATCTCCTGGATGATCTGGTAGCCATGCATCGGGCGCTCCGCGAGCAGCGCGAGTACCGCGGTGCGCACGTCGCCGCGTCCCATGCGGCTGGTGCCGCTCGGGCGGGGTTCGAATGCGCGGCGCAGCTGGTCGACCGCGTCCCACACGCCCTGGCCGAGGTCGCCGATGCCGAAGCCGTGCGAGCCTGCGCCGCCGAAACCGCTGGCTCCGCCGCTGCCGCTTCCGCCGAAGCCGCCCGTACCGAATGAACCGTTCATGATGGTCCCCCTCTTACTGTCGGCGAGTCTCACCGATACCTGACGATATATCGTTCACGGCGGATGCAACAGGGGCTCGTGCGATCGCGGTACCCCGCGTTTGGGGCGCGTATCCGGCATCGAACCCGCGATACCCCGCGTTTGGGGCGCGTATCCGGCACCGAACCCGGCCACTGCAAGGATGAACGGATGGATGCCTCGACCCCTATCGCCCTCGACACGTGGCATCGGCGCCAACACTTCGAGCACTACCGCCAGAATGCCTGCACCTACTCGATGACAGTGGAGCTGGATGCGACCGCCTTCGTCGCCGCGTTGCAGGCCTCATCACGCAAGACGTACCTCGCTCAGATCTGGGCGCTCGCGACGCTGGTCAACCGTTACGACGAGTTTCGGATGCACCTGGACGACCACGGCGAGCCGGCAATCTGGTCCCGCGCGCACCCGGCGTTCACCGTCTTCAACGCCGAGCGCGAGACGTTCTCGTGCGTCTGGGCGCCCCACGACCCCGATTTCGCGGCGTTCCACGAGGCTGCAGCTCTGGTGGTCGCCGAGCACCGCAACGCGACGGAGTTCTTCCCGCAGGGCGCTCCCCCGCCCAACGCGTTCGACATCTCGTCCCTGCCCTGGGCGTCGTTCACCGGCTTCAACCTGAACATCCGCGGCGACGAGGATCACCTCGCTCCGATCTTCACGCTCGGCCGCTACGTCGACCGCGACGGGCGCACGATGCTGCCACTCGCCGTGCAGATGAACCACGCCGCAGCCGACGGGTTCCACGTTGCACGGCTGGTCAACGAACTGCAGGAGCTGCTGAGCGATCCCAGCTGGGTCGGCTGAGCATCTCACCCCGCGGCATCCGGCAGCATCGTCGGGCACACTCCCCCGGGCTCTGTCGCGAGTTCGAAGTGCCACCGCTCGTTCGAGTACGTCTGGCATAGCCCGTACCGGGATCCGTTGTCGATCAGCCATAGCTGCGCATCGAGCGACGCGATGTCGACGGCGTCCCCGGTGACGTGGTGCGAGTTTTCCGGCGTCGCGACGAACTGGCGCGCCAACTCCTCATCGGCCCACAGTTCGATGCGCTCGTCGAGCATCCACTGCTGCAGCTCGGCGCTGCGCCAGCCGCTCGTGATCTCGAACGTGACGCCGTCTGCGGCGGCATCCGTCTCGGCCCGCAGCATCGCTTCCCGCAGCTCCGGGTCGAGCCTCGAGATCGCCGGCAGGTGCGTCGCGTCGAGCGTCACCGAGATGCCGTCGGCGAGCCGGCCGTCGGCCTCGCCGGGCGTGTGCAGCGCCGCCTTCATCGGACCCCACAGGATGGGCGACAGCATCGCCAGACTCAGCAGCACCGCGACGATCACGAGGATGAGGGACGCAATGACGACGGTCTGGCGGCGGCGCACGGGGCGCTGGGTGCTCTGGAACATGACACCCATCCCACGCGGGCGCGTGTTGCCAGGGCGTCGCCGAAAACTCAGACACTCCCGATACACCGGCGCACCTACGATGGGCGCATGCGGGTGCTGATCGTCGAGGACGAACCGTTCCTCGCCGAGGCCATCCGCGATGGGCTGCGGCTCGAGGCGATCGCCGCAGACATCGCCGGCGACGGCAACACCGCGCTGGAGCAGCTGGCGGTCAACAGCTACGACGTGGTCGTGCTCGACCGCGACATCCCCGGCCCCAACGGCGACGAGATCGCCCGGCGGCTGTCGGCCACGCCCGGCGGCCCCCGCATCCTCATGCTCACCGCCGCCGACCGGCTCGACGACAAGCAGGCCGGGTTCGAATCCGGCGCCGACGACTACCTCACCAAACCGTTCGCGTTGCGCGAGCTGGTGCTGCGCCTGCGCGCCCTCGGGCGACGCCCGGCGGTGGGGAACCCGCCGGTGCTCGAGCTCGCCGGCATCCGCTTGGACCCCTTCCGCCGCGAGGTCTACCGCGACGGTCACTACGTCGCGCTCTCGCGCAAGCAGTTCGCCGTGCTCGAGGTGCTGATGAACGCCGCCGGCGGCGTGGTCAGCGCCGAAGACCTGCTCGAACGGGCCTGGGACGAGAACGCCGACCCCTTCACCAACGCCGTGCGCATCACCATCTCGTCACTGCGAAAGCGGCTCGGCGAGCCGTGGGTGATCGACACGGTCCCCGGCGTCGGGTATCGCATGACGGATGCCGCATCGTGACGCCGCGCCTGCCCGGCCCGTCCGTACGCGTCAAGCTCACCCTGAGCTATGCAGTGTTCCTGCTGATCGCGGGACTCGCGCTCTTCGCGGTCGGGGTGCTGCTGCTGCGGTTCGTGCCCGAGGGCAACCTCACGCTGCTCGAGGGCGGCTGGGTGCCCGACCGAAGCGACCTGATGGACGTGTTCGTCCGCTACGCGGGCTGGGCACTGGCGCTGTTGGTCGTCATCGGCCTGGCCGGCGGCTGGTTCCTCGCGGGATGGATGCTGGCGCCCATCGACCGCATCGCCAAGGTCGTCCAGCGTGCCGGCGATGCCGGATTCGACGATCGGGTGAACCTGCCCGGGCGGCGCGACGAGCTGACCGACCTCGCGGATGCCTTCGACGGAATGCTCGACCGCGTGCAGCACACGATCGAAGAGGAACGCCGGTTCGCCGCGAACGCGTCGCACGAGCTGCGCACCCCGCACGCGATCATCCGCACGATGGTCGAGGTCGCGCAGGCCGACCCCGAGGGGCGCGACATCGACCTGGTGTTGCAGCGCATCGCCGCGACCAACGAGCGGGCGATCGCGAGCACCGAGGCGCTGCTGCTGCTCGCGCGCGCCGGTCGCGGCGACGTCGCGAAGGAGCCGGTCGACCTCGCCACGCTCGTCGCGGAAGTCCTCGACGACGTGAGAGAGGGCTCGCGCGGCGCGGGCACGGTGCACATCGAGGAGGCGCTGCACGCGGCATCCGCCTACGGCAACCGCGGCCTGCTGACCCGCGCTGTGGCGAACCTCGTACAGAACGCCCTCGTGCACAACCTGCCCGAGGGTGGGCGGCTGGCGTTGTCGACCGATACCGCACCGGGCGGTGCCGCCGTGCTGACGGTGTCGAACACCGGACCGGTCATCGATCCGGCGGTGGCGCAGACGCTGACCGAGCCGTTCGTCCGCGGCGCGGGGCGTGCCCGCCCCACCGGGGAGGAGGGGGCGGGGCTGGGGCTCGCGATCGTCGCGTCGGTGGTGCGGACGCACGGCGGCCAGTTGCAGATCACCGCGCTGCGCGAGGGTGGGCTGCAGGTGCGCATGACGCTGCCGCGCGGCGCCGTATGACCCGGTATCCGTCGCCACGCAAGGCCATTGCCCCGCAACAGGGCACCAGGTAGACCGGATGCGTGGACAGCGAGCGATACCAATGGCGCGGTGAGGACGACCCGTCGCGCATCGACACCGCCTATGTGCGGTTCCGGCCCGCCGCGATGCGGGCGCACGGCTCCTCGGTCACGCGGCAGTACACCCTGTCGTGGACGCTTGACGTGGGCGAGGGCTGGCTGACGCAACACCTGCGAGTGCGGGTTCTCGGGAAGGGCTGGTCGCGCTCCCTCGACCTGCGGCGCGACAGCGCGGGCGAGTGGCGTTCGACCGTCGCGCAGACCGGGACCGTCGACCTGCCCGCGCCGGGCATCGGCCCCGACGTGGACCTGCACGATGCGGTGGACTGCGACCTGGGGCTGTGTCCCGTGACGAACGTCATGCCGATCCGCCGACTCGACCTGCATCGCAGCGATCACGACGAGACCCGGCTGGCCATGGCGTGGGTCGAAGTGCCGACGCTGCGGGTGCTGCGCAAGGAGCAGCTGTACAGCTCGCACTACGACGGCGTCGAGCGCAAGGTGCGCTATCGCACCGGCGACGGGGAGTTCACGTCCGACATCACGGTGGACCATAACGGCATGGTCATCGACTATCCCGGGCTGGCGTGGCGCGTGACCGCCGACGCGTGAGCCCGTCCCGGCCCGCCCCCAATACGCTGGTCGGATGACGACGTTGATGCGCGCCTGGACCGCCGACGACGCACCGGCACTCGTCGACGCGGTCACCGCCACGCCCGATCTCGTGACGCAGCTGCCCGTCGATCGACTGGGTTCCCCCGCTGCGGCGGGCGCGTTCATCGCGGAGTCGCTCGGATCGGATGCCACAACGCGCAACTGGGTCATCGTCGCCGCCGGGCTGCCGGTCGGCAACGTCGCGCTCACCCGCATCGATGCCCGGCACAACACCGCGTGGGTTTCGTACTGGCTGGCATCCGGATTCCGCGGTCGAGGTTTGGCGGTCCGCGCCGTGGTCGCCGCCGCGGAGTGGGCGTTCACCGACGGCGCCCTCTTCCGGCTGGAGCTCGGGCACCGGGTGAACAATCCGGCATCCTGCGCCGTCGCCACCCGCGGCGGGTTCATCGCCGAAGGGATCGAACGCGCGAAGCTCCGCTACGGCGACGACCGCTTCGACGTGGAACTGCACGCGCGGCTGGCCACCGACCCCGCGCCGGCGGTCGAGCCGCTCCCCCGCGAGTGACCTCCGCGCGCCCCGCTCCCGGCGAGGCTCAGCCGCGGAAGAAGACCTCCGCGACGCGCTGCAGGTCCCACAGGTCGCTCACGCCGGCGAGTTCGCGGGCGGAGTGCATCGACAGGATCGGGATGCCCACGTCCACCGTGCGCATGCCCAGCCGCGTCGCGGTGATCGGGCCGATCGTCGAGCCGCAGGGCACCGCGTTGTTCGAGACGAACTCCTGCGAGGCGACTCCCGCGGCGGCGCACCAGCCGTTCCAGGCCGCCGCTCCCATGGCATCCGTCGCGTAGCGCTGGTTCGCGTTGATCTTCAGGATCGGACCCTGCCCGAGCTTCGGCTGCACCACCGGGTCGTGCTTGTGCGCGTAGTTGGGATGCACGGCGTGACCGACGTCGCTCGAGACGCACCAGCTCGCAGCGAGCGCACGCAGCTGCTCCTCGCGGTCGGCGCCGAGCCCGATCCACACCCGCTCCAGCACGTCCGAGAGGAAGGGCCCCGCCGCCCCCGACCGCGTCCCCGAACCGACCTCTTCGTGGTCGAACACGGCGAGCATCGGGATGTGGTCGCCGTCGAACCCGTCGGCGGCACGCACCAGCGCAACGACGCCGGCATGAACGGATGCCAGATCGTCCAGGCGCCCGGACGCGAAGAAGACGTCGTCGAGCCCGAAGACGGTGCCGCGGGCAGCGTCGGCGGTGACGATGTCGTAGCCGCGGATTCGCGCGGCATCCACCCCCGCCTCCCGCGCGAGCTCACCGAGGATGTCCGCGGATTCCGCTTCGCCCAGACCCCACACCGGCTGGGTCTGGGTCTGCTTGTCCAGGGCCAGGTGGTCGTTGGCCTCGCGGTCGAGGTGGATCGCCAGCTGCGGCAGTCGCAACAGCGCGCCGGTCGCCGTCAGCACCGACGAGCCGTCGTCGAGCACCAGCCGGCCGGCCAAGCGCAGCTCACGGTCGAGCCACGAGTTCAGCAGCGGGCCGCCGTAGATCTCCACGCCCGCCTGCAGCCAGCCGAGCTTGCCGGTCGTCGGCTGCGGCTTGAGCTTGAACCCGGGCGAATCGCTGTGCGCGCCGAACACCCGCACCGGCGTCTGCGCGGTCGCGCCCTGCGGCACGACCCACGCGATCGCCGCGCCGTCGCGCACGACGACGAAGCGACCGCCTGCAACGTGCGGCCACGACTCGCCTTCGTTCAGCAGCGTGAACCCGGCATCCAGCAGTCGCTCGACGACATGGGCGGCGGCGTGGAAGCTCGACGGGGACGACGCGACGAACGCGGCCAGGTCGTCGGCATGGGCGAGCGCATCGGCGGCTGCAGGCACGAAGGGACTCCTCGGGTTGGTCGGTGCTTCGATCGTAGTTCGCGGGTTGGACGGGTCCGAAGACGCGGGCCGCATCACGGCGTCGCGCGCAGCAGTTGCGCCACCAGCATGCCGGCGAGCCACTCCTCGAAGCGCTCCGGCTCCCAGCCGGAGTCGACGACGAGTTCGCCGAAGACCCCGGGCGCGGCGAACGCCCGGTAGATCGCCTGCGCATCCGCCAGCGGCTGCACGAGCGACTCCTCCACCGACGCGATCAGCTGGTCCATCACCCGGTTGCGGCCGCGAAGCTTCGCGCGCAGCACGGCGCGGGTGTCGGCATCCTCGTCCATGGCGGTATCGAGGATGCGCACGACGTCGAAATCGGTGGCGTACAGCACCGTGAGCCAGTGCGCGGCGCCGCGCACTCGTGCGACCGGGTCGGGCTCGGCCAGGATGCCGCGGGCGAGCCCCCGAGCGTCGGCGCGCTCCAGCCAGCGCTCGCAGATGAGGTTGAGGATCTCGCGCTTGGCTCCGAACGCGGCGTACACGGTGCGGTTGCCGACGCCGGCCTCTTTCGCGATGGCATCCATGCTCGTCGCCGCGTAGCCATCACGCGCGAACAGGCCCTGCGCGGCCTCCGCGATACGCACGCGGGTCGCCTCCGCCTGCTCCTGGCGGTACGACGAACCATGGGTCTTGACGTCCGGCTCCACGAGAGCAACACTAGCTACTGCATTCGTTGCAGTGTTACTGCATCGAATGCATAGCCAATGCACCCAACGGAGGGGCAAGGACATGGATGCCACACGGATCGAATCGGCCGCCCTGCAGGTGGTCGAACGGATGCTGCACGAGGGCTTCGCCACGGGCAATCAGGACATCGTCGACGAGCTGTGCTCGCCCGATCTCATCGAGCATCAGTTCGGGCTCTCCGGCAGCGGCCCCGAGGCGATCGCGAAGGTCAAGCGCGGCATCGCCGACGTGCACCGCGCGATGCCCGACCTCGTCTTCCGGGTCGCCGACTGGGCCGAGCACGACGACATCGTCTGGGTGCGCGCCGAAGCAGAGGCCACGAACACCGGACCGTTCCTGGGACCGGCGACGGGGCGACCGGTGAGCTTCACCGTGATCGACGTCGCACGCGTGCGCGATGGCCGCATCGTCGAGCACTGGGGAGTGCCCGACCGCTTCGAGATCCTGGTGCGACTGGGGCGAGTGCCCCAGGTCGCCGAGTGAACCCAGCGGTCAGCTGATCACGAGCGCGACGGAGCCGGAGGCGGCGGTACGGCGCAGCTTCTGCGAGGCACGGATCATCGTGACCGGGGCCGGGTTCGGTCGTCGCATCCGGCCCCCGCGAGCGCGCTGCAGGGGACGTTCGCGACGACCGAGCGGGGTGGATGCCGAAGCCCGCGCGCTCGGTCGTCGCATCCGACCCCGCAACCCCCCGCGAAGGACTGTTCGCGACGACCGAGCGCACCGGCCTAGAACGGCCTCGCCGGCACGAACACCCCCTGCGGGTCGTGTTCGGCTTTCAGCTGCCGCAGCCGCTCCAGCCCCGCGCCGTAGGCGGGGGTGGCATCGGCGTCGGCGACATCGATGAACGTCAGCGCCACCGCACCGGTGTGCCACGGCGCCAGCGCGGCGACGGCCGCGCGCACGGCGGCATCCACCATCGGCACGCTCTCCGGCGTGGGCGCGATTGCGAGCCCTTGCACGACGTACTCGCCGGCGATCGCCGACAATGCCCCGCCGTCGGCAATCGGCCGCGCCGCGGCTCCCCCGATGTGACGCAGTTCGGCGACGAACAGTCCGGGCGTGGCCGAGACGGCGACGAACGCGTCGACGGCCCCGGCGGGCAGCCCATCGAGCACGGCGTGCGCCGAGACGGCGGGGGTGGGCGTCGGCGGATCCATGTGGATCTCCACGACGCCGGCGGCGGGAATGCGCGCGAACGTGTCGATCTCGGGCGCCAGGGCACGCAGTGGCTCGAGCAGGGCGGATGCCGCGGCATCCGTCTCCAGGATCGCTCCATCGATCACGACGAGCGACCGCCCGCTCAGGAACGGGGGCAGCTCGGGCATCGGCGGGAGGTGCAGGATGCGCAGCGCTGTGGTCACGCTCTCCGGCGCCGCCGCGGTCCACTGCGCCCACGCGTGCGAGACGCGCGCTGCGTGCGACACGTCCCACAGCAGCATCCCTGCGAACACGTCGGGATACGGCAGCAGGTCGATCTCGACCGAGACGACCACGCCGAACGCGCCGGATCCGCCGCGCACCGCCCAGAACAGGTCGCTGTGCTCGTCGGCGCTCGCACGCACGAGCGCACCGTCGGCGGTCACCAGCTGCACCTCGCGTATGCTGCCCACGGCCAGGCCGTGCGCTCGGGCGTAGAACGACACTCCGCCGTTGAGCGAGTAGCCGACGACCGAAACGTCGCCCGCGCTGCCGTGCAGTGCGGTGAGACCGTGCGGGGCGCTGGCGGCGAGCACGTCGTTCCAGTGCGATCCACCGAGCACCCGGGCGGTGCGCACGGCCGGGTCGACGGTCACGCCGCGCAGCCGCGCGAGGCTCACGATCACGACGTCGGATAGGTCCGCCCATGACAGCGCCCCGGCGGCGTGACCGGTCGACTGCGGCGCGACGCGCAACCCTGCGGCGGCGACGGCGCGCACGACGTCCACGACATCTTCGGCGCTCTCGGGCCGCGCGACGGCGAACGGGCGCTGGTCGGCGACGACGTTCCAGGGCAGGCGGGCGGTGTCGTACTCGGCGTCGCCGGCGAGCACGATCCGGTCCCCGAGCGCGTCCCGCAACTGCGTTGCACGCGTGTCGACGGGCTGGTCTTGCAGTGTCATTTCAACTTCTTCCGATTTTGTCTCGTACGGATAGGGCCGACGCCGAGTCTGCCGAGGCCCCCGCGGCGCCACCATCCCAGTGCAGGAGGGAATTCGTCACTCCCAGAAACCTGGGGGATGGTGCAATCCACGCGGCGCGAGCACACTGATCTGCATGGCCTCGGCACTCGCCCTGGGGCGCGCCCGCAGCGACATCGATGTGATGTCGCGCGCCGGGTTGCCGCTGCTGCATTTCGCCGATGAGGCCGCCGCCGCCCTGCAGACGGCAGTCCCGTTCGTCGCAGCCTGCCTGTCGACGCTCGACCCGGCCACCGCGATGGTGTCCAGCACCGCCAAGCTCGGTGCGCTCACCGGACGCAATGAAGGGGACATCCTCTGGGCGCAGATCGAGTACGGCGGCGACGACCCCACCACGTACAGCGCGATGCTCGCCGCTGGCGAGGTCGCCCTCGGGCTGCACGAGGCGACTGCCGGCGAGGTGGAGCGCTCCCCGCGCATGGCGCAGCTGTTGCGGCCGCACTTCGACTTTCACGACGAAGCCCGGGCCGTGTTCACGGACCGCAACGGCAGCTGGGGCGCCTTCGCTGTCTTCCGGGGCAGCGACGACGCGCCGTTCTCCCCCGACGAGATCGCCTTCATCGCGGCGGTTGCGCCTGCGTTCACCCGCGGCATCCGCACCGGCCTGCTCGCCCAGCAGGGCAGCGTCGACGAACCGCCCGCCGCCGGCCCCGCCGTGGTCGTGATCGACGCGCACGATCGCATCGTGCAATCGAGCCCCGCCGCCGAGCAGCAGCTGCGGCAGGTGTCCGCCGCCGCCGGAATGGGAGACCCGCTGGTGGCGGTGCAGGCTCTGGTCAGCGCCGCGCGCCGGTTGACGCGAAGCGAGAGCGACCGGATGCCGCGCGTACGCGTCCGCCGCCACGACGGCGTGTGGCTCGTGCTGCAGGCCGCGCCCCTGGGCGGCAGCGGCGACCGAGCCGGCGACGTGGTCGTGACCATCGAGCAGGCCCGCCCGCAAGAGGTCGTCGACCTCGTCGCGGCCGCCTTCGGACTGACGGTGCGCGAGCGCGAGGTCGTCGGGATGGTGCTGCGCGGCGCCGACACCCGGGAGATCGCCGGTGCGATGCACCTGTCGCCGTACACCGTGCAGGATCACCTCAAGTCGGTGTTCGACAAGGCTGGCGTGACCAGCCGCCGCGAATTGGTCTCGCGGGCGTACTTCGATCAATTCGCCCGGTCCGCCGCCGTGCTCGGCCCCGGCGGCTGGCAGGCATCCGCCACCTGATCTCCGGCGGACCAGCACAACTCAAAGCCCGCTCCCAGGTTCACGGGACCAAAACGGCACCGGCATCCGTTGCTCTCTATGACCGACCCCGGCCCAGCGGCCTGCACAGCCTGAAATACTTCAAGAGCCCTACCGGGCCGCTGACACGACAGCATCGAGGAGCACGCATCATGACCGACACCGGAGCCATCACCCGCACCCCCGGCACCGAGACCGCCGTGCTCGCCGGCGGCTGTTTCTGGGGCGTCGAAGACCTGATCCGCCGCCAGCCCGGAGTGCTCGACACCCGCGTCGGCTACACCGGCGGGCAGAACGACCACCCCACCTACCGCCACCACCCCGGTCACGCCGAGGCAGTCGAGATCGTCTTCGACCCCACCAAGACCACCTACCGCGACATCCTGGCGTTCTTCTTCCAGATCCACGACCCGTCGACCCTCAACCGGCAGGGCAACGACATCGGCACGAGCTACCGCTCGGCGATCTTCCCGCTCACCCCCGAACAGGAGCAGATCGCGCGCGAGACCATCGCCGACGTGGATGCCTCGGGGATCTGGCCCGCCAAGGTCGTCACCACGATTGAGCCGGCCGGCCCGTTCTGGGAGGCCGAGCCCGAGCACCAGGACTACCTGCAGCGCATCCCGAACGGCTACACCTGCCACTTCGTGCGTCCCGGCTGGGTGCTGCCCAAGCGCGACGCCGCAACGCAGACCGCGTAATCACGACGACGAAGGGGTGGATGCCGCGCGGTCGCCGGCATCCACCCCACTGCTGTCACCATCCGGTGGAGCCGGGCGCGCCCTTGAACGGTCCGACGACGTCGGGCGTAATCCACCCGCCGTAGAACCTGCCCGGCTGCGGCACCACGACGTCGTCATCGACGAGGCACCGGTCCATCGGCTGCGGGTACACCGCGACGCGATCGGTGAGCAGCTCGTACCCGCGCGAGGGACGAGGGTAATTCCACGCCGCCGCCGCACGGATCACCTCGCCTGCCTGCACGTCGAGATAGCGCGCGGCCCCCTTGAACTCGCAGAATGACGTCCCCTGGCCTGGGCTGAGCGACCCCGGCGCGAAATCGGCGATCGGCAGGTAGTAGACCGGCGGATGACTCGTCTCAAGCACCCGTACGACGTCGCGGGTGTCGACGATCTGCTGTCCGCCCAGCTCGATCCGCACCCGCCGGTCGACACGTTCGACGCGAGGCGGTCGCGGATAGTCCCACACCGACTCCTGCCCGGGGCCGACCTCCTCGCGTACCGGACGTGTCACGTGAGATCGAACTTCTCGTTCTCGCCCTCGAGGCGCTCACCGGTGACCTTGTGCTTGACGAATGCCAGCGCGCTCGCGACTCGGCCGCCCGGGCTGTCCCAGTACTCGCCGCTCTCGGCGTTGACCTTGAGCAGCACGATCTCGGGATCCTCCGGACCCTGCGGGAACCAGGCTTCGAGCCCCGAGTTCCACTGCTCCTTCAACTTGGCCTTGTCATCGACGATCTCGGCGGTGCCGGCCAGCGACAGCCAGGCGTCGTTGGAGCTGAACGAGACCCCCACTTTGGGGTCGTGCAGCACGTGCTGGGCGGCGGCGGCGTGACGACCGATGACGAACCAGAGGTCGCCGTCGGACTCGGTCTCTTGCACGGTCAACGGGTGCGCGGTCAGCTTGCCGTCGGCTTGCCGCGTGGTCACCATCGCGAAGCGGAACTTCTTGAGCAGCTCGTTCAGCTTCTCAAGCTCGGTCGTGTCAGCCATGGGGCGTCCTTTCGTTGGACAGCGGATGAGTGCCATCCCACCGTGATCCCCGCTGCGGCGGAACGGGTTGACAACCTCCGCACCGCCGCCCCGGGCGGCATCCGTCTCAGAGCTCGACGCTCTCCTCGTCTGGCACCGCAGTCTGCTGGTACACGGCGAGGCGCCACGTTCCTTCCCGGCGCACGTAGACGCTCGACATCACGGCGTCGAACGGCGGACCGCCCGATGCGCGGAAGGCCCGGCCGCGGTAGACGAATGCCGCGGCATCCGGGCCGAGCTCGACCAATCGCTCGTCGGTGATCTCGTATGCCGACCAGGCCGGGGCGTCAGCCAGCGCGGCGATGACCTGTGCGCGGTCGAGCACCGTTCCGTCGGCGAGCACCATGACGCCGTCGTCTGTCATCACCGACCCGTAGAAGTCGCCCCCCGTGCCGTCGCACAGCGACTGCCAGCCGGCGGTCTCGAGCCGGAGCAAGTCGGAGACCTCGAAATCCATGGGGCCAGTCTGCGCACCGCCCGGGTCAGATTCAACGGGCGAGGACAGGGGTCAGCTCCTGACGCGTTTGCCTGCCAGGCCTGTGCCGCCCCGCATCACGTCGCCGAACTGCGCCGCGAGCACGAAGGCCATGCCGAGCGCGCCGAGCCCCGCGGCGATGCGTTCGCCGACGGTGCGCACGCCGCGACCGAGCAGCAGCGAGCCTGCGGTGGCGTTGATCGCGCTCCACACCACGTTGACAGCGGGCCGCGACATCCCCACTCCCGGCGGGTCGGCGAACGGCGAGGGGAACGGCTCCCCCTGCAGGGCCTTGACCCCGTGGGGCACGGCGTTGAGCAGCAGGGCCGCTCCCGCGGCGGAGCGGACGATCGAAAGCAGCGACATGCGCGCCAGCCTAGGGCCCGGCAGCGGCGTCGCATCCGACCAGCATTTCGGGGCGTCCTGGGTGGACGGGGCGCCCCGGACAGCTGTCATGACGTCAGGGCGTGCCACGCTGGAACCGTGAAACGGACAGACGAACTCGTTCGCGCCGTAGCGGCAGCGGCCTCCGCTGACGGGTGCTCGCTCGATCCGGCCCAACGCGCCACATTGGATCGGCTCGCTGTGCTGGGCGGCGAGCTGACCGGAGGCTCGGTCCGACGGGGATCCGCGCGCAGCCTCTACGTGCACGGCGACGCCGGCCGAGGCAAGTCCTGGTTGGCCGATGCGTTCTACGCGGCGCTTCCGATCCAGCAGAAGACGCGCGTTCACTTCCACGGATTCTTCGACGAGCTGCATCGCAGCATCCACAATCACCGGAGTGAACGCGACGCTGTGGAACGCGCGATCGATGACGTGGCTGGGAGCACCCGGCTTCTCTTCTTCGACGAACTGCACGTGCATGATTCCGGCGACGCTCGCCTCCTCACGCGGCTGCTCGACCACGTGTTCGCTCGAGGACTGACTGTCCTGGCGACATCGAACTACGCGCCCGACGACCTTCTGCCTAACCCGATCTGGCACCACATTTTTGAGCCGGGCATCGCCCTGATCAAAGCCAACATGGAGGTCTGGCCGCTCAACGGCCCCATTGACTACCGGACGGTCACCCACAACCACACGCGCGGCTTCGCAGCGGGCACCTGGTCGACAGCGACACCTCCGCTCAGGTCGTTCCAGCCGCGCAGTGTCACCGTGCGGGGAAGATCATTCCCGGTGGCCTCGACAGACAACGGCGAGCTGACGGCGACATTCGATCAGTTATGCCGCACGCCTACGTCAACGGTGGAATACCTGCAATGGGCCCGCGAGTTCAGCCGCTGGTCGATAACGGAGGTGCCGGCATTCAGCGCCGCCGATCCCGAGGCTCAACAGCGTTTCATCAACCTCGTGGACGTCCTCGTTGATGCGGACGTGCCGGTCGGGTTCTCCGCTGCCGTCTACCTCGACGACTTCCTCGCGGATGCCTCCCGGCGCCCCGATGCCTTCCGTATGGCCAGTCGCCTACGGCTCCTCCGCAATGCAGGCGTCCCGAAGCGCGCCGCCGAATCCCCGATCTTCGACCCGATACCGCTCGTATAGGGACGGTCAGATCACGCCGAGCGGAACACCTCCACAGCGCCGTCACGCACGCGGGAAGCAAGTACGAGGGCAACGACCCCGAGGCCGAGAGTCTGCGCCAGATACGGCGCGGCAGAGAAGCACGCTACGAACCAGTGCGCGGGATACCGCGGGCGATGCGCCTCGCATGAGATTTCACCAGGGCACCCCGATTATCAACCGGTAACGATCGTTTGCGGTGACGTTGCCGGGCGCTCTCGTGAGCTGCCGGTAACGCGCCCCGTAACCCCGGTTCGGCAAGGCTTGTCGGCGTGCTCCGCGGGCGGTCTGCCTGAGGGCGATGTGCTGTTCGTTGGGGAGCCTCACCGGGAGAGGTCGATAGGCGCTGAGACATCTAGTACTTTCCGACGACTAGGGGCGCCACCGTCGGAAAGATGCATCACTCTCCGATGCTCGGCATCCAGCCATGATTCGGACGCACTCGACACCTCCTCAGCGCGCTGAGGGTCGTTCGTCTCCATCGCGTAGACCAGGAGTGGGCCGTCGCTCGTGTCCACGATGACAGCCTTCTCGTGCGTCACTCCCTCGGCGACGAGAGTTGCTATCGCCTCGTCTCGCAACTCGGTATTGACCCGCAGTAGCCAGGCCTGTAGTTCTGCGCGATGCTCCGGCTTGATGCGTCGGATGCCCAGGGCAATCATGAGAGCATTCTAGGAGGCGGAAAAGAGGCTCTGGGCGGTTGATGTAGCAACAGACGATCTCTTTCCGACCGGACTCCCGTGCCCCTGGTAATCGTCTCGGTCGAGGCGAAGAAACCGCAGTCATCAGATCGGCGTGCCTTCATCCATCGCCGCAAACGATCGCTTCTGGCGGACTGAGACTCGTCGGGCGTGGGCGCCGAGGTCAGAGACCGCCGGCGACTCTCAGCACGGCGCCAGTCGCATACGCAGCATCCGCAGACAGGAACCACGCCACGGCTCCCGCGATTTCCTCGGGGCTTCCCGCTCGGCCGAGCGGGATGGAACTGGCCACTTTCGCTGGCCGCTCCGGGTCGGCGTGGAAGTCGGTCCAAATGGTGCCGGGTTCCACGCAGTTCACGCGAACTCCACTGGAGGCAAGTTCACGTGCGAGGCCGACCGTGAGCGTCGCGACGGCAGACTTTGCGGCGGCATAGTGAACGTAGGTTCCCGGGCTGCCACTCGTTGTGGCAGCTGACCCGATGAGGACGATTGATCCTCCGGTGTCGGCAAGACGCGTTGCGGCGGCGCGGCAGGTCAGCACGGGCCCGAGGAAGTTGACGTCGATGTCGCGACGAATCTCGGAGGGATCGAGAGATGTCAGAACGCCCACGGCGCGGACAGCACCCGCGTTCCCAACGACGCCAACCAACTCGCCCATCTCAATCGCTCCGTCAAGGAATCTCTCAAGCGAGTCGAAGTCGGTGATGTCGACGAGAAAAGACTGAGCGACATAGCCCTGAGCGAGCATCTCGTCGACCAGCGCGTCAGCGCTCGCCTCGTCGGCGCGGTATCCGATTGCTACGCGAAAACCGTCGGCCGCGAGTCGGCGGGCAATGGCCGCACCTATCCCGCGGGATCCACCCGTGATCGCGACCACCTTCGCCTCGGCAGAGTTCACGTTGTGATTCGCCATCTGTTCCTCCCGGCCACAGGCTGACACACCAGGACGTCTGGAGCGAACCGGTGAACGAGGTCTTCCGGTGCATCCGAGTTGAACATGGGAGTCAGCGGTCAGACACCGAACCATCGGGATAGGCGCACGGGACCGCGACGACCTGGACATCGTCTTCGTAAGTGATCCTGCCAGGCGTGTTCGTCCGTAACTCAACCCATCGGACCTCGTAACGATCCAGAAGATCGAGGTATCCGCGGGTGAGCGCGAGGAGGTCCTGCGCCGAGGATCTGAACCACGAGCGGGCTCCTGGATTCACGATCGGGTCGTAGCAGTTCGCGACCAAGGTCGTCGGATCAGCGTATGCGGCATTGGCTCGATCGTTCGATGACCGCACCCACATCGCATCGTCGGGAGACAGCAGCGCGGAATTGACGAGGCCGTTCGCGAGAGCGAACACGCCGGGGAACCGACCGCTCCGGCTCGGGACCATGCTCTGATATCGCACGAATTCACGCACAAGCCGAACCTAGTGCGGTCAGGTCTAAACGCTGAGGCTTGCCCGGCCCCTTTCCTGCACCCATCCGCTCTCCTAGCCTGGCCGGATGGACCAGAAGCCTCGACTGCTCTATGTCGAGGATGAATCGGAGATCGCCTCGATCGTCAACGAAGTGCTCGCCGATGAGTACGACATCGACCACGCGACCACGGGCGAAGAGGGCCTGCGCCTCGCGCTCGGCCGCCGCTACGACGTGATGGTCATCGACCGGCGCCTGCCCGGCATGTCGGGAGTCGACCTGCTCGAAGCGGTGCGAACCGCCCGCATCGCCACCCCGGCGATCATGCTCACGGCGCTCGGCGCCGTCGACGACAAGGTGAGCGGATTGGATGCCGGCGCCGACGACTACCTCGTGAAGCCCTTCGACTTCGCCGAACTGCGCGCCCGGCTCCGAGCGCTGCGCCGCGGCCGCGGCGCCGGAGATCGCCGCGAGATCGGCGACTGGGTGTTCACCCCGGCCAGCCAGGCGCTGTATTCGCCGTCCGACGGCCGCATCGCGCTGACGCAGGCCGAAACCGAGCTGCTGGAACTGCTCACCTCGAGCCCCGAGCACGTGTTCTCCCGCGACGAGATCATCGCGAGCGTCTTCCCCGGCGGATCCGCGGCCACCGTCGACACCTACGTCCACTACATCCGGCGCAAGTCCACGCCCGAGATCATCGACACCGTCCGCGCCCGCGGCTACCGCGCCGGGACACCGCGATGAGTGAGCAGACGGATGCCGCCATCGCCGCGGACCAGCGGCGGGTGGAGCGCGCCGCACTGCGCGCGGGCCTGTGGGTGGCGCTGGCATCCGCCGCGGTCGTCGGGCTGATCACGGCGGTGACGGTGACCGTGATGATCGTCGCCTCGCGCCCTGAGCGCCGGCCGCCGCGCGACGGCGACGGCGCGTTCGGTGACCTCGGTGACGGCGGTCCCCGAGCGCGCGTCATCGACCTCGACGACGTCGTGCCCCTCGCGATCGCCCTCGGTATCCTCGGCGTCATCGCCCTCGGTGTCATCGCCTGGTACGCCTCCAAACGCGCGGCGCAGCCGCTGGCCGAAGCCCTCCGCGTACAGCGGGCATTCGTCGCGGACGCGAGCCACGAGCTGCGCACCCCGCTGACCACGCTCACCAGCCGCATTCAGCTGGCGCAGCATCGCGCCGAACGCGGCGGCGACGTCGACGCGGTGCTGGCCGACCTGCGCAGGGATGCTGCGGTGATGGATGCCGCATTGACCGACCTGCTCGTCAGCGCCGAGTCGGCGGGTGCTCGCGCCGGGGACGAGAGCGCGGTCGCGCCGGTGGCGGCGGCCGCCGCCGACGCCGCGGCGGTGATCGAGCCGCGTGCGGCCGAGCGAGGGGTTGCGATCGTCGTGGACGCGCCTGCCGAGCTCGAGGTCGGGGCCGACCGCGCCGCGCTCACCCGCGCGCTGATCGCCCTGATCGACAACGCGGTGCGGTACTCCCCCGCCGGATCCGCGGTGCGCGTGCAGGCGCGGCCGGCCGGGCGGCACGTGGCGATCCGCGTGATCGATCAGGGCACCGGCATCGCCGGCATCGCCCCCGACCGCCTGTTCGAGCGCTTCGCGCGATCGACCGAGCCGAGCGGCCGGAGCGGATTCGGGCTGGGGCTCGCGCTGGTGCGCGACATCGCGACGCGCTTCGGCGGATCGATCGAGCTGGAGAGCACGTCGCCGCAGGGGACGGCGTTCCTGCTGACGCTGCCGGCGCGCGGCAGGCACGGCGCAGCCCGGGCTGACTGACAGTCCCCGATCACGATGCTATGAACTGGCTTGGACCGGCCGACTCTTGGAACCGTCTTGGAACGCGCGCGCGACAGTGTGGTCATGCCTGAGAACACCAACCCCAACCAGAACAAGGAAGACCTGACCCCCGACCCCGCCGCGCACGCGACGCCTGCCGCGCACACGCCACCGCAGCCGACGCACCCGGCGCCGGGCGCGCACGCACCGGTCCCCCCGACCCCGTCGCACCCACAGCAGCACGTGCACACCGAGCACGTCGCGTACGTTCCCACCGCGCCGGCCCAGGCCGAGACGACTCCGTTCCTGCACCGCACGTGGGTGCGGATCGTGGGAGCCATCCTGGCCGTGCTGCTTCTGCTCGGCATCGGCTTCAGCGCCGGCTTCGCCACGGCGGCAGCCGTCGGCGAGCTTTCCGATGGACCCGGCGACTCGGAGATGTGGGACGACCGCGGCGACATGCCCGGTCGGCCCGGGGACTCGAGCGACTCCGACCGCGGCCCCTTCGGTGGCCCGCGGGGCGGCATGCCCGGTGACAACACCACGCCCGACGACGGCGAGTCCAACCAGGTAACGCCTGACGAGAACCAGCGGACGCCCCAGGACGACCAGTCCGACGTCCCGACCCCCGAGGTCACCCCGGACGCCCCGGCGACCTCCTGACCCCTCACGACCCGGCCGGCCGCCCCGCACGCAAACGAGGCGGCCGGCCGGACCAGTTCATGCGGCGCGCAGCACCTTCGCCATCGCCTTGCCGCGGGCCAGCTCGTCCACGAGCGTGAAGATCCGGTGCACGCGCGTAAGCGTAATCCCGGTGGCCGGAGCGGAGAAGGGTTAGCGTTGCACCCACGTGCCGCCGAGGAGGAGACGTGACCGCAGAAACCGGGAGCAGGCCCACCGTGTCGGTGGTGATCCCGGTGAAGGACGACGACACCGAATTGCGGCGGTGCCTGCGCGCCCTCGCGCTGCAGACCCGCCTGCCCGATGAGATCGTCGTCGTCGACAACGGCTCCACCGATTCCTCGGCCGAGGTGGCGCGGGCTCTCGGTGCACACGTCGTGCGCTGCGACGAGCCCGGCATCCCGGCCGCCAGCGCCTGCGGCTACGACGTCGCGACGGGCGACTACATCCTGCGCCTCGACGCCGATTGCCGCCCCTCGCACACGTGGGTGCAGACGATGGCCGAGGCGCTCGAGCAACGTCCCGAAGTCGCCGCGTTCACCGGCGGCGCCCGGTTCATCGACGGCCCCCGCCGGCTGCGTCGGCCGCTGGCCGCCGTCTACCTCGGCGCTTATGCCGTGGTCACGGCGTCGGCGTTGGGCCACCTGCCCCTGTTCGGCTCCAACCTCGCCTTCCGCGCCTCCGCCTGGCGCGAGGTGCGCGATGGGGTCCACCGGCACGACCCTGAGGTGCACGACGATCTCGACCTGGCGTTCCACCTGGGCGACCGCCACCGCATCCGGTATCTCCGCCGCGCCGCGATGGGCATCTCGATGCGCCCCTTCGGCGACCGCGTCGGCTTCCGCCGCCGGGTGTGGCGTGGCGTGCACACCGTCACGGTGCACTGGCCCGAGGAGTTCCCGCCGGTGCGGTGGCAGAAACTCGCGATGCGCCGCGGACTGCACAGCCTGAACGTGCCGACCCCGAAACAGCGTGCCCGATGACCCCGCTGATCGGCCCCACCGGCGCCCCCGACCTGCACGTGATGACCTTCAACGTCCGGCGGCGGTTGCCGGCGTTGGCCGCGCGGCCCGCCGACCGCTGGCGACTGCGCCGCCCGCGCGTGCAGGCCCTGCTGCGCGCCGAACGACCCACGCTCCTCGGCGTGCAGGAGACGCTGCCCGACCAGGCCGCAGCGATCAGCGACGCCCTCGGGGCGAGCTACCGCTTCATCGGTCACGGCCGACAGCCCGGCCCGCGCGGCGAGGCATCCCCGCTGTTCTACGACACCGACCGGCTGGAGCTGCTGCAGTGGCGGCAGCAGGCGCTGTCCGACCGGCCCGATGAACCGGGCTCGGTCTCGTGGGGCAACCTCCTCCCCCGCGTTCTCGTGCAGGCGACGTTCCGCGACCTGGCGACCTCCGCCGTCTTCCTCGCCGTCAACACGCACCTCGATGCGTTCTCCGCGCGGGCTCGGGTGCGCGCCGCGCAGGAGATCAGCGGGCTCGTCGCCGACCAGCCGTGGCCGGCGATCGTCACCGGTGACCTCAATGCCGGCCCCGATTCCGAGCCGGTCCGCGAACTGCTGTCCGGCGACACCCTCGTGGATGCCTGGACGGCGGCATCCGCCACCCTGACGCCGGAGTGGGGCACCTACGGCGGCTACCGCGACCCCCGGCCCGGGCGCCGCATCGACTGGATCGCGGTGTCCCCCCGGATTGCGGTGCAAAGTGCCGGGATCAACGCGCAGTCCATCGACGGCGGCTGGCCGTCGGATCACCTGCCGGTGCAGGCGGTCGTGCGGATGCCGCAGCCGGAGGGCACCGCGTGATCGAGAACTTCCTGCGGCGCCCCCGCGGCGTGGCCGAGTGGACGGCGGACGCGCTGCGCGTCGTGGCACTGCTCAGCGTCGTGGCGGCGGCGATCTGGAGCACCGCGACCGACGCCGGCATCCTGTCCCTGGCCCTGCCCGCCCTGCTCGTGCCGCGCTTTCTCGGCGTGCGCGCGGGGCCCGACATCGCGTACTGCGCGACGGTGCTGGTGGCGGCGTGGAGCAACGTGCTGGATCTGTACCGCACGATCCCCGGCTGGGACCTGGTCGCCCACTTCGTGTGCACCGGGTTGATCGCGGTGGTCGCCTACCTCGCACTGGCCCGCTTCTCGATCGTGACCGCACCCCGCGACCCGGCGTTCCGCGCCCGCACAGCTTTCGTTCTCGTGACGGTGCTGGGGCTGGCCGCCAGCGCGGTGTGGGAGATGATCGAGTGGTTCGGCTACGCCTTCATCACCGACGCGATCTTCGTCACCTACCAGGACACGATCGGCGACATGGCCATCGGCAGCCTCGGCGCCGCCCTCGCGTCGACCCTGGTCGCGTACGTGCGGCTCGAGCGTCCCGACGCGTAGTCGACTGCCACACCCGCCCCCCGCGCGCAAGGGCGGAGCGTGCGTGCGAACGCGGTGCTCTACTGGGTTTTCAGGTTCATGGAAGATCATGGGAGGCGATCATGAGCACCGATCCGCACAACACTCAGGGCACACCCGACGGCGACGTCGAGGCCGACACCGCTTCGGGCGGCGCGCCCGAAGAGCCCGAATTGCCTGAGCTGCCCGATTTGCCCGACACCACCGACGAGAACGACCGTCCGGTCGACAACCCCTCGGGAGGATGAGCGCGGCGTCACCGCGGGCGACTCGCTCCGCACAGAACCTGTGGTCCGGCGTGCTGTTCGGCGTCGGACTCGTCGCGTTCATCGATGAGGCCGTCTTCCACCAGCTGCTGCACTGGCACCACTTCTACGACCTCGGCACCCCGGCGCTGGGGCTCGTCTCGGATGGCGTCTTCCATGCGATCAGCTGGTTCGCGACGATTGCGGGGCTGTTCCTGCTGGCCGACCTCCGCCGCCACGACGCGCTGCACTGGCGTCGGTGGATCGGCGGCGTGCTGCTGGGCACCGGTGTCTTCCAGCTGTACGACGGCACCGTGCATCACAAACTGCTCGGCATCCACCAAATCCGCTACGTCGAGGACGTGTTCGTCTACGACCTGGTGTGGAATCTGGTGGCCGTGGCGCTGATCGTCGCGGGGGTGGTGCTGACCTATCTCACCCGCCGCGCGGCCCTTGCCCGCGTCGAGACCACGGCGGAGTGAGCGGATGCCGGTGATGACGGATGCCGCGCACTCCCACGGCGGCGGGTTCTCGCTCGACCTCCTGGTGCTGGCTGTCGCTGCCGTCGCGATCGCGATGTACGTCGGCGGCGTCCTCGGCTCCCGCCGTCGCGGGCGGGACTGGCCGGTCTCGCGCACGATCCTGTGGTGCGCCGGTGTCGCTGCCGGCGCAGCCGCCGCCGCAGGTCCGCTCGCGGCCGCCGCCCACGAGAGCTTCACCGCTCACATGTGGGCACACCTGCTGGGCGGCATGATCGCGCCGCTCCTGCTGGTGCTCGCCGCCCCGGTGACGCTTGCGCTGCGTTCGCTCGAGGTCACTCCGGCCCGGCGGCTGTCACGGCTGCTGCGCAGCGCGCCCGCCCGGTTCGTCGCGCACCCCGTCACCGCCGCGGTGCTGAGCGCCGGCGGACTGTGGCTGATCTACCTCACACCGGTGTTCGACGCGATGCGCACGCAGCCGCTCGTGCATGTGCTGGTGCATGCCCACCTCGTGACGGCCGGGTGCCTGTTCCTCAGCGCCGTGATCGGACTCGACCCGCGGCCGCACGCGCCGAGCCGCGTGCTCACCGCGGTGGCGCTCATCGCGACGATCGCGGCCCACGGCATCCTCGCGAAATACCTGTACGCGCACCCGCCCGCAGGTCTGGATCCTGTGGACGTGCGCGCGGGCGCGGAGTTGATGTACTACGCCGGGGCGTGGGTGGAGGCCGCCACCATCGTGATCTTCTGCGCCCAGTGGTACCGCTCCGCCGCCCCCGCGCGCCCCCGAGTGAGTATTCGCGCTGCCGAGTGAGTATTCGCGCCGCCGAGTGAGTATTCGCGCCGCCGAGTGAGTATTCGCATCCTCGAGTGAGTATTCGCGCGGACGCGGACGTGGATGCCGCGACGCTCAGGTGGCAGTTCGTGTCGCTTCAGCACGCGCGAAGCGACAACAACTGCCACCTGAAGCGGCGGGCGGCGGGCAGGCAGACAGCCGGTGTCAGCGGTGGCGCTTCGACGCGGGCAGCATGATCGCCCGGCCGAGCTTGAACACGGCGAACGCCGCGAGCACCCAGGGGCCTACGACCAGTAGCGGGTCGAGCCACGAGTGCTTCAGGTCGATCCGGCCGCGGCCGAAGCGCGACGCGATCGGGTGGTGGGCCACCTCTCCGGTCACACCCGACTGGGTGAACGGCTCGTCGGGACGCTTGCTCACCAGCGATGCGACGTGCGCCGTGATGGCATCCACCCGGTCGCCCAGTATCAGCAGCATCCAGTGCGCCGTCTGGCCCTCGCTGTACCGGTCATAGGCAAAGCGGCGGATGCGGCCGGCGACACCGTGCAGCGGCTGCGCGGTGCCGAACACGGGGGTGAGGCGCTCGTGCTCGACGGAACGCTCACGGCTCGCGCCACCCGGCTGCTGCTCGGGCAGGTCCCAGTGCGCGCCGGTGACGATGTCCGGCTGCTCGCGCGGGAACGCGGGGCGGTTGGCCGGATCGAGGTCACTGCCCCACCCGGGGATGCGGGCGCGCAGCTCGTCGGGATCGGGAGTCGCGCCGGGCTTTTCGGAGGTGTACGGCATGTCGGTCTCCTTCGGATGCCGTCGGCTCACGCCGTCGGCGTGATCACGGGCTTGATGATGTCGTCGAGCTTCGACGAGAAGATGTGGTACCCCTCGGCGATGTGCTCGAGCGGGATGCGGTGGGTGATCATCTCGCTGGGCTTGATGTGCCCGGCGGCGAGGTGCTCGAGCAGGCGCGGCCACTGGCGCTTCACCGGCGCCTGGTTGGTGCGAAGCGTCAGGCCCTTGTTCATCGCGTCGCCGAACTTGACGGCGCTGAACAGCGGCCCGTAGGCACCCATCACCGAGATGGTGCCGGCTTTGCGCACCGAGTCGATCGCCCAGTTGAGCGCGACGGGCGATCCGCCCTGCATCTTGAGCTTGGCTGCGGTGACGTGCTGCATGACGTGGCCATCGGCCTCGGCTCCCACAGCCTCGATCACGACGTCGGCACCGAGTCCTCCGGTCTGCTTCTTCAGTTCCAGGACGATGTCGTTCACCTGGCCGAAGTTGATCGTCTCGGCGTGGGCCATCTGTTCGGCCTTGCGCAGCCGGTAGTCCAGGTAATCCACGACGATGACGCGTCCGGCGCCCATCAGCCAGCTCGACTGCGCCGCTGCCAGCCCGATGGGGCCGGCGCCGAACACCACGACGGTGTCGCCCTGCGTGATGTCACCCAGCTGCGCCCCGAAGTATCCGGTGGAGAAGGCATCCGTCAGCATCAGCGCGTCTTCGGGGTCGACCCCGTCGGGGATCACCATCGGTCCGACATCGGCGAACGGCACGCGCACGAGCTCCGCCTGGCCGCCGTCGTAGCCGCCTGCGGTGTGCGAGTAGCCGTAGATGCCGCCGACCGCGGTGGCGTTCGCGTTGACGTTGTGGCAGTTGGAGAACAGTCCCCGCGAGCAGAAGTAGCAGCTGCCGCAGAAGATGTTGAAGGGCACCATCACGCGGTCGCCGACGGAGAGGTTCTGCACCGACGAACCGACCTGCTCCACCCGCCCGATGAACTCATGGCCGAAGGTGTGGCCGACCCGGGTGTCGGGCAGCATGCCGTGGTACAGGTGAAGGTCCGACCCGCAGATCGCGGCGAGCTCCACGCGCACGATGGCGTCGTTGGGGTGCTCGATCTTCGGGTCCGGCTTGTTCTCGACGCGCACCTTGTAGGGCCCGCGGTAGGTCATCGCTTTCATCACGCCTCCTTGTGGTCTTTCAGTCTCACCCGGGCGAAAAACCCGCGCGCGGGGGTTGCCAATCACGCCGACGCGTGCCACACGTGTGCCTCAGAGCACGACGAGCTGCACCTCGCGTAGGGCGCCGTCCTCGACGCGCGCGGTCATCATGGTGTGGCGCGGCTGCCGCCGCCGGTCGGTGGGCGACCCGGGGTTCAGCAGCCGCAGCCCGCCCGGGGCCGTGGTGTCCCACGGGATGTGACTGTGCCCGAACACCAGCACGTCGGAGTCGCCGAATGTCTGCTGCATCCGCTCGTCGCGGCCGCGCGCCTGGCCGGTCTCGTGCACGACCGCGAAGCGCACCCCCTCGATCTCGCGCCGTGCGATCTCCGGCAGCCGGGCGCGCAGATCCGCCCCGTCGTTGTTGCCATAGACGCCGAGCACCTCGGCGTGCTGCTCGAGTTCGTCCAGCACGGATGCCGTCACCCAATCCCCGGCATGGATCACCAGGTCGGCCGCATCGGCGGCGCGCAGCACGGCGGCAGGCAGCACCCGCGCGCGTGCGGGCACGTGCGTGTCGGAGATGAGCAGCAGGCTCGTGCTCATCGGCGGCATCCGTCCCCGGTCGCTTCGGTCAGGACGTGGAGCCGAGGGTGGCGACCAGGTAGATCCCCACGAAGATCAGCACCGCGCCGGCGGCGAGCACGATCATCAGCGTCGCGAGGCGACGGGTGCTGCGGTGGATGCCGGAGGTGCCGCGCGACGCCAGGAACATCGTCACCCACAGCGCCACGACCCACACGATGCCGAGAATCGGCAGCAGCACCTGGCCGGTCTGGAATGCGATCACGTACAGCACGGTCGCCACCGCGGCCAGCACACCGGCGGGGACGAGCCAGCGCGAGGGCGCACCGGCAGGCAGGTTCGGATCGGCGGACGGGTCGGCGGTGGCCGGCACCGGCTGGCGGTCGGGCATCTGCTCGGGGCCGTGCGCCTGGAATCGTTTGTCGGTCATGTCACGCTCCTTCCCCATTACGATCCCCGATCGCCGCTGATCGGAAGTGGGGCTTGACACGACGGCATGCGCTGACGCAGCCGAGTGGGTTGCGAACGCGCGACCGCGCCATTAATTCCGGTCATAGGTTGTTCCTTTGTCACAAACGATTGCGATAGTGTCCCTTCGGTGGGAATCACCTCAAGGACGAGCGAGAGGCACGGCATGTTCGGAGCACGCAAGAAGCACCTGGCGATCATCGGAGCGACGGCAGCTGCCGTGCTGGCTCTGGGGGGATGCGCCGCGGGCGAAGAGGAAGCCGACACCGGCGACGCCGCCGAATCGGCCGACGCGACGCTCATCGTCTACACCAACTCCAACTCCGACGGCCGTGGCGAGTGGCTGCAGGCCCAGGCCGAAGAGGCCGGCTTCGACATCGAGATCGTCGGGCTCGGCGGCGCGGACCTGACCAACCGCATCATCGCGGAGAAGAACAACCCCGTGGGCGATGTCGTCTTCGGCCTCAACACGATGTTCTTCGAGCAGCTCAAGGCCGAAGAGGCCATCGCCGGCTACGAGCCCAGCTGGAGCGGCGAAGTCCCCGCCGACGCCGGGGACCCCGCCGACGGCGTCTACTGGCCGCTGGTCGAGCAGGCCATCGTCACCGTGTACGACCAGAACACCAACACCACCGCTCCCGACGATGTCGACGAGCTGGCGACGGATGCCGCCTACCAGGGCCGCTACGAAGTGAACCCGGCCCTCGGCCAGGCCACCCCCCAGCTGGTGCTGGCGGGCATGCTGACCCGCCACCTCGATGAAGACGGCGACCTCGGCGTGAGCGACGAGGGCTGGGAACTGGTCGAGGCGTACTACGCCAATGGCTCCCCGGTGGTGGAAGGCACCGACCTCTACGCCCGCATCACCCGCGGCGAGGTGGACTACGGCGTGCTGCCCTCCAGCGCCATCGAGGCCCGCGACACCGAGTACGGCACCGAAACCGGCATGATCGTCCCCGAGTACGGCGTGCCGTACGTCACCGAACAGGTCGCCGTCATCAACGGCAGCGCCAACGAGACCCGCGCGCAGGAGTTCATCGACTGGTTCGGCAGCGCCGAGGTGCAGGGTGCCTTCGCCGCCGAGTTCAACGCCATGCCCGTCAACGAGGGCGCGATCGCCGAGGCCAACCCTGAGGTCGTCGCGCTGCTGGCAGAGCTGCCGCGTCAGGACATCGACTTCGGTTTCGTGAGCGAGCACCTCGGCGACTGGGTCGAGAAGGTCACTCTCGAATACATCGGCTGAACAAGGGACAGGCAGCGATCGTGATCCGCTTCGAAGACGTCGACGTCACCTTCGGCGAACACCGTGCGGTGCGCGGGCTGAATCTGGAGATCCGTGAAGGCGAGTTCTTCACCCTCCTCGGCCCGTCGGGGTGCGGTAAGACAACCGCACTCCGGTCGCTCGCCGGATTCATCCAGCCCAGCGGCGGCCGCATCTGGATCGGCGACCGGGACGTGACCAACGTCGCCAGCGAGAAGCGCGGCGTCGGCATGGTCTTCCAGAACTACGCCCTGTTCCCGAGCATGAACGTGCGCGAGAACATCGCGTTCGGTCTGGCGGTGCGCAAGTCGTCCAAGGCAGAGCAGCGCCGGCTGGTCGACGAGATCGCGGATCGCACCGGCCTGGCATCCGCTCAGCTGGACAAGAGCGTCGCAGAACTCTCCGGTGGTCAGCAGCAGCGCGTGGCGATCGCCCGCGCGCTGGTGCTGACCCCGAAGATCCTGCTGCTCGATGAGCCGCTGTCCAACCTCGACGCCAAGCTGCGCGTGCAGCTTCGCGAACAGTTGAAGCAGCTGCAGAACGACCTGGGCGTGACGACGGTCTACGTCACCCATGACCAGGAAGAGGCGCTGACGCTCAGCGACCGCATCGCAGTGCTGGATGCCGGGCAGTTGCAGCAGGTGGGCACGCCCGAGGAGATCTACGACCGCAGTGCGACGTCGTTCGTCTGCCGCTTCATCGGCGAAAGCAACCGGCTGTCGCCGGCGGTGCTGCGCCGACTGCGCTCCGGCGCAGAGGCGGGCACGCCTGCGGCCGCCCTCGACGAGCACGCCGAGAGCTACGTGCGACCGGAGAAGGTCGCGATCGTCGCCGGCACCGAGACGGCATCCTCCTCGGGCGCCGCCCCGGTGTACGGGACGGTGCAGGACCGCACCTACCACGGTGGCCACAGCGTCTACACGGTCACCGTGGACGACACCCCGCTGCGGGTGAGCGTGGCCGGCACCGCCGCCGCGCGGCGATGGGAGCCGGGTACCGAGGTCACCCTCGGCATCGACCCCCGCTGGGTGCTCCAGTACCCGGGGCGTTGAGATGGCGCTGACCACTCCTCCCCCGCCACCGGAGGCGGACGAGCTGCCCGCGGCATCCGCACCCCTCGGCCCCACTCCGGGCCGTCCGCGCCGCCGGGGCCGCAAGCCGGGCAGCATCCGCGCCATGCTGCGCTCGCCCATCGTGTGGGTCACCGGCATCGCGGTGCTGTGGTTCGCCGCCGCGTTCCTCGTGCTCCCCAACGTCACGCTGCTGGGCGCGACCTTCTTCCCGGACGGCCAGTTGAGCCTGCGGGCACTGGAGAAGCTGTTCGGCAGCGAGCGGGCCATGAGCACGCTGGGCAACAGCTTCCTGCTGGCGATCACACTGTCGATCACCGTCAACGTGGTCGGCGTCTTCATCGTGCTGGTGACGCAGTACTTCCGCATCCGCGGCGCGCGCCTGCTGTGGCTCGGTTACGCCACCACCCTCATCTACGGCGGCATCGTGCTGGCCGCCGGCTACAACTTCATCTACGGCCGCTTCGGGTTCATCACCAACATGGCAGCCAACTGGTGGCCGGATCTGGACCGCGACTGGTTCTCGGGCTACTTCGCCGTCGTGTTCGTGATGACCTTCGCCTCCACGACCAACCACATGCTGTTCCTGTCGTCATCGCTGGCGAAGATCGACTACGCCTCCGTCGAGGCCGCCAAGCTCATGGGCGCCTCCACCTGGACGATCCTGCGACGCATCGTGCTGCCGGTCATGCGACCGATGCTCTTCGCCGTCACGGTGCTGACGTTCCTCATCGGCCTCGGCGCGCTGACGGCTCCCCTCGTGCTGGGCGGGCCCGACTTCCAGACCGTCGCCCCGCTCATCGTCGACCTCTCCCGCAGCCCCGTCACCCGCGACATCGCGGCGCTGCTGGCGATCGTGCTGGGTGTGGCGACCATCATCCTGCTGGCGATCATGAACCGCGCCGAGAAGTCCGGCGTGTACTTCTCCGTCGCCAAGGTTGCCACCCCCATCCAGAAGCAGCAGATCCAGAACCCGCTCGCCAACGCGGTCGTGCACGTGCTGGCATACGTCGTCTGGCTGATCTACCTCATCCCGGTCGTGCTGATCGTGGTGTTCTCGTTCGTCGACGCCCGCAGCATTCTCGCCGGCAGCATCACGTTCGACAGCTTCACGCTGGACAACTACATCACCGTGTTCACGACCGCCGACGCGATGCGTCCGTTCGTCGTGAGCGTCGTCTACAGCGCGCTGGCCTCGGTGATCGCCGTGGTGGGGCTGCTGTTCGTCGCCCGGATGCTGCAGCGCTACCGCAACCCGCTCACCTCGGCGATCGAGTACGTGCTGCACATCCCGTGGATCCTGCCGACCGTGCTCATCGCGCTGGGGCTGGTGATGACCTTCGACAAGCCCAACGGCTGGATCGGCAACCTGGTGCTCACCGGTACGCCGGCACTGCTGCTGATCGCGTACATCATCGTGAAGATCCCGTTCACGCTGCGCCTGCTCAAGGCCGCGTTCGCGTCGGTGCCGGATTCACTGGAGGACGCCTCGCGCATCCTCGGTGCCGGGTCGCTGACGGCGTTCCGGCGCGTCATCATCCCGCTCGTGCTGCCGACGGCCGCGGCCATCACAGCGCTGAACTTCAACAGCCTGCTGGATGACTACGACGCGGCGATCTTCCTCTACCACCCGCTGTACCAGCCGCTCGGCGTGGCGATCCAGGAGAGCACGCGCGGCGAGAACAACCTGGACGCGATGCCGATCACCTTCGTCTACACCGTGCTGCTCATGGTCATCATGGGGATCACGATGTACCTCGTCTACGGACGCGGCTCGAAGGCCGGCTCGCCGCGCCGCGTCGGTCGTCGTGCTCTGGCGCGCGACGCCGTTGCGCGCGATGCACGCGCGGCGCAGGATGCCGGTGTGCGTGCTGCCGCCGGCGCGGGTGCGGGTGTCGCGCCTGCGGGCGCGGATGGCGCCGGTGCGGATGCCGCCGGCGGCCGCCGTGCCGCCAGGAGGAAAAACGACGCATGAGCGAGACGCCCGAACGCGCCCCGCTGCGAGTGACGATCAGTGACGTCGCCGCCGCAGCGGGAGTGTCGCGGGCGACCGCGACGCGTGCGCTGAAGGGCGAGGGCCGGTTCTCCGAATCCACGCGGGAGCGGATCCTCGAGATCTGCGCGCGCCTCGGCTACGTGCCCAACACGATGGCCGCCGAGCTCGCCGCCGGGCGCACCGGGACGGTCGGGCTGATGCTGCGCGACGCCAGCAACCCGGCGTACGGTCTGCTGTTCTCGCGGCTGCAGGACGAAGCCCACGCGCGCGGCCTGGATCTGGTCACTGTGACGATCGGCGCCGACACCGGCGGCACCAAGCAGGTCACCGCGCTGCAGCGGCTGCTGGGCATGCGGGTCGCCGGCCTGATCGTCGCCACCGGTGGCGTGACCAACGAGCAGCTCATGCCGTTCGCCGACCAGGTGCCGATCCTGCGCGCCGGCCGGGACGAGACCGGTGACCGCATCCATGCCGTCGCGTACGACGAGCACGCTCACGGCGAGCTGCTCGCCCAGCACATCCATGCCCTCGGTCACCGCCGCGTCGCGGTGCTCGCCACCGACCCGGTGGCCTCTTTCCCCGAGCACGTGCGGGCCACCGCGATGCGCGAATGGCTCGAGGCCGCCGGCGCGAACGTCGTGGCCGTCCCGGTGGGCGCGGCGCCGGAAGACGGCGTCGCGGACGTGCTCGCACTGGCATCCGCCGGGCGCATCACCGCGGTGCTGTGCTCCTCGGACTACCGGCAGCTGGCCGTGCTGCGCGCCGCGCGCGCGGCGGGGCTTGATGTGCCCGGCGACCTCAGCGTCACCGGGTGCGACGGCATCCTGCCCGGGGCGGACCTGCTGGGCCTGACCACCGTGCGCATTCCGGTGGAACAGGTGGCGCGGGGCGCCATCGAAGCGATACAGCACCTGCTCGACACCGGCGAGGACACGGTGGTGCGCCGGTCGCATGCCGGGCCGCTCGTGCCCGGCGCGACCGCAGCGCCGCTGTCGTGATGACCTCACTGCTCTTGCTCCGAGATATCCCCGAAGGGACCATCCGATGATCCTCAGCGAGTACCCCCGCCCCCGCAGGGTGTTCGTGCACCTCGCCGACACTCACCTGCCGGGCGACCCGGAGCTGCTGTACGGCGCTGCGGATGCCGACGGGCACCTGGCCACGCTGCTGAAGCGGATCGAGGCGAGCGGGCTGCGGCCCGACGCGCTGCTGCTGGCCGGCGACCTGGTCGACCGCGGCGACCGCTCCGCGTACCGGCGCCTGCGGGCGCTGGTGGAACCGGTCGCCGAGCGCATCGGCGCCGAGATCGTGTGGGCGCCGGGCAACCACGACGACCGCGCCGCGATGCGCGAAGAGCTGCCGATCGACGACGCCGGCACGGCCGACCCCTATGCGCCGATCTGCTTCACGCGGTGGTTCGGCGGACTGCGGGTGCTCGTGCTGGACTCCACCGTGCCCGGCGCGCACTGGGGCGAGGCAGGCCCGGCGCAACTGGAGTGGCTGCGCGATGAGCTGTCGCGGCCCGCGCCGGAGGGCAGCATCCTCGTCGTGCACCACCCCCCGCTGCCGACGGTGCTGGATCTGGCGGTCACCGTCGAGCTGCGCGAGCAGAAGGCACTGGCCGATGTGCTGCGCGGATCGGACGTGCGGGCGATCCTCGCCGGGCACGTGCATCACCCGTCGTTCGGCAGCTTCGCCGGGATCCCGGTGTCGGTCGCGTCCTCCAGCGCGTACGGGCAGGATCTCGCGACCGTCGTGGGTTCGACGCGCGGTCACGATGGCGGTCAGGGCTACAACCTGGTGCACGTGTATCCCGAGACGATCGTGCACTCCCCCGTCGCGCTCGAGCGCGGTGCGAACGTGGGCGAGCACGTCCCCGCCGCCGAGGTCGCCGCCCGCATCGCCGCCGCCGGCCTAGCCTGGCGCCCCTGAGCCGCCGAGTGAGTATTCGCGCCGCCGAGTGAGCATTCGCGCCGCCGAGTGAGTATTCGCGGGCGTGGGGACCGCGACTCCGCTGTCAACCCCTCGTCGGTCGCTGCGGCGCCTTCATATGCTGAGCGGGATCGGAAGGATGCCCCATGCTTCGCGCACTCGTTCTCAACTGCACCCTCAAGCCCTCTCCTGCCGAGTCCAGCTCCGACGTCCTCGCCGGGCAGGTGCTCGACGCCCTCGCCAAGTACGACGTGCACGGCGAGAGCATCCGCGTCGTCGACCACGACGTCAAGCCCGGCGTCGAGGCGGACATGGGCGACGGCGACGAGTGGCCCCTGATCCGGGGGCGGGTGCTGGCATCCGACATCCTGGTCTTCGCCACCCCCACCTGGATGGGTCACATGTCCAGCGTCGCGCAGCGCGTGCTCGAGCGACTGGATGCCGAGATCTCCGAGACCGACGATGAGGGCCGGCCGATCATCGCCGGCAAGGTGGCGGTCGCTGTCGTGGTCGGCAACGAAGACGGCGCCCATGCGATCATCGCCGATCTGTTCCAGGGTCTGAATGACGTGGGCTTCACTGTCCCGTCGCAGGGCGGCGTCTACTGGAACGGCGAAGCCATGCAGTCCACCGACTACAAGGACCTGCCCGAGACGCCCGAGAAGGTAGCGAGCACCACCGAAACCCTCGCGCGCCATGCGGCGCACCTGGCGAAGCTCCTGAAAGAGCGGCCGTACCCCGCGCCGGCATCCTGACGTTGCTTCGGCCTACGTCGACAACGCCACCACCGCCACCCCGCCGAGCACAAGTGCCACCCCGAGGATCTGCACCAAGAGCAGCCGTTCCTTGAGGAACCACCACCCCAGCACAGCGGTGACGGCAGGGAAGACCGACGCGCACACGGCGACGACCGACAGCATCCCCGACTCGCTCGCGATGGCGAAGCAGAGGTTCGCCGTAAAGCCGAGCACGCCGATGGCCACGATGCCGACGAGGTTGCGCCCCCTCGCACGGGGGACCACGCGCAGCATCAGCATCGCGATGACGTAGATGACGAGCGTCGTCACGACGTTGGCCACCAGCGTCGCGGAGATGTCGTAATCGCTCCCCCACGCGACTGCGAGATTGTTGACGCCGAACCCGAGCGCGGCAACAAGCGAAAGCAGGATCGGCTTCAGCCCGCCACCGCCTTTGCCTCGACGCAGTTCGGGCCCGCTCGCACAGACCGTGCCGATGATGGCGACGGTCATGCCTCCCAGCAGCAGCGCCCCCGGAGCATCTCCCCCGACGAAACCCGCGACGACGGGGACCAGCACGCTGAGCGCTGCGATCGGCGCGACCACCCCCATCGTTCCGATCGCGAGGGCTCGATACAGCGCTGAGACACCCACGGCGGCCCCTACGCCGCTGACGATTCCCCACCCATAGGCGGGGAGCGCGTCGGCGCCGATGGGCTCCGCAAGCACTCGCGGAATGACGGCGAGCGTTGCGACCAGTTGCGAGAGCACGAGCACGGTGATCTGCGGCACCCGACGTGAGAGCGCACCGCCCAAGAAATCGGCGATACCCAGAAACAGCGAGGCGAGCAGGGCAAGCGCAGCGGTCACCCGACGGCCCTGCGCTCGCTCGCCGCCGCGTCGACGAACGCATCGACTGTGCGCGGTTGCGCGCGCCATCCCAGGTGTGATGCCAGGCGCATGAGTTGCGGCGGCTCCACGCGCGCGGCCTCGACGATCTCGCGCTGCGTGAACACGTCCTCTGGTGCGCCGTCAGCGCGCACCTGGCCCTGTGTCATGACGATGACCCGATCGAAATGCTCGACACAGAAGTCCATGTCGTGCGTGATCGCGATCACGGTGCGTCCCTGCTCGCTGACTTCCCGCACGACACGGGCGACCATCGCAATTCCACGGGCGTCCTGTCCCGTTGTGGGTTCGTCGAGCACCAGGACAGGTGTCTGCATGGCCAGCACCCCGGCCAGTGCCACCCGCTTGCGCTCGGACAGGGCGAGCTGGTGCGGATGCACGTCGGCCGTCTCGGCGAGCCCGACGGTCTCCAGCGCCGTCATCGCACGCTCCCGCGCGGCATCCTCCTCGAGTCCGAGATTGCGCGGACCGAAGGAGACGTCTGCGATCACAGTGCGAGCGAAGATCTGTTCATCCGGATTCTGGAACACATAGCCCACACGCTCGGCCATCTGCGCGATCGTGCGCGGTTCGGTGGTCCAATCCCCCACGTGGACGGTGCCGCTGGTCGGCACGAAGATGCGGTTGAGATGCCGCGCGAGCGTGGTCTTTCCTGCACCGTTCTGCCCGACGATGGCAACGCGCTCGCCAGCGCGCACGTCGAGGTTCACGCCACGCAACGCCTCCGCCCCGTTGGGGTAGGTGTACCGCACGTCGACGAACCGGATGTCCATGCCGGTCATTTCGCTCCTCCTACCGTGAAGACGGCGGCTGCTTCTTCCAGCGACACCGGAATGTCGATCTCCGCCGACAGGATGCCGCGGCGAACCGCTGCTCGTGCAGCTGCGGCGTAACGGGTGGCCTCGATCCCCCACTGGTCAAGGCGCTCGTCCGAGAGGATCTCGCGAGGTTCACCGATCGCGGCGACGCGCTCGTGGGCGATGACCGCGATCCGGTCACAGTGCTGGCGGAGCAGTTCCACCTTGTGCTCGAACACGACAATCGTCGTCCCGGCGTCGCGCAACGCAGCCAGCACCTCGAAGACCATTCGGGTGCCTGCGGGGTCCAGCTGCGACGTGGGTTCGTCCATGACGAGCACCGGAGTGCGCAGCACCACCATCGACGCGATCGCGAGCAACTGCTGCTGCCCGCCGGACAACGCGTAAGGCGAGCGGTCGAGCAGGTGAGAGATCCCGAGCAGTTCGGCTGCGGCATCCACCCGCTGCGCCATCTCTGCACGAGGCACACCCAGATTCTCCAGCCCGAACGCGATCTCGTCGCGCACCGTGTACTTCGCGCCGGAGATCTGGTTGAAGGGGTTCTGGATGACCAGGCCCACCTTCGCCACTGCGTCCGCCAGCTTGAGGTCGGCGACGTCGGCGCCGTCCACGATGACCGTGCCGGTGAGTTCGCCGCCATCGACATGCGGGATGAATCCCGCGATGATCTTCGCGAGCGTCGTCTTGCCGGCCCCGGATGCGCCGACGATGCCGACGATCTCGCCCTGCGCCACCTCGAGGTCGACGTGCTCGAGCGCGAAATGCTCCGCATCCGGGTAGGCGTATGAGATATCGCTGAGGGTGATCACAGTGCTCCTGTAACGATGGGAAGGACGATGGCGGCAACGGCGACGACCGGCATCGTCCAGCGGAAGACGCGCTGGGCAGTGGTGTCGGGGACCGGTGTCAAGGCGGTGCGCCTCGCCGTCGATCCGAACCCGCGAGCCTCCATCGCGGTCGCCCGCTCCTCGACGTCGGTGAACATGCCGAGCACGAGCGGCGCCAGCAAGGGCATCATCGCCCCAACCCTGCCTCGCAGGCCCTTGCCGATGGCAAGTCCCCGCGCTTGCTGCGCCAGCAGGATGCCGTCGGCCCGATCCTGAAAGGCCGGGATCAGCTGCAGCGTCGAGCTGATGATGTAGCTGAACTTCGGAGACATCCCGCGTTCGGTGAGGGCCGACAGCAGATCCCCCGGGTGCGTGGTCAGGACGAAGAGGATGGATGCAAAGACGAGACAGATGATTCGCGAGCCGATCCCGAGGGCGAAGTACAGGCCTTCGGTCGTGATGGCGATCCCGCCCCACTCCCACAGCGCGGTCTTGCCGCCGGGGAAGGTGAGCCCCTGCACGATGAAGAGCACCAGGATGATCGGCGTGAGGATCGCGAATCCCAGCTTCGCGAGCCGGCCGCCGCAACCGGAGACGACGGCGGCCGGCACGATGACGGCGACGACGGCGATGCCCGCGACCCACCAGAAGGGGATCGCGAACACTACGACGATCAGGGTGAGCAGAGTCACCAGTTTTGTCACGGGGTTCAACCGGTGAACCGGCGACTCCCGATCGACGTACAGCGTCGACGCCATGGGTGGTCAGCTCGCGCTTTCGCTCTTGCTCGTGACGGTGGGTGCCGCCTTGCCGAAGACGCGGTACTGCCGCACGAACGGGAAACGCTGCCGGAACCGGTTGGGCAATGCCGCCAGGATGAGCACGACGATCGTGAACGTGATCGCCTTGTCCAGCGGATCCGACAGCAAGCCCTGCAGGGTCGTCGCTCCCAGGATCGATTGCCCCATCGCCTGGAACGCCCCCACGATCGCTCCCGTGCCCCCACCGGTCGCGCCACCGAAGACAAAGGCGGAGATGGGCGCCGAGATCACGGCGGCGACGATTCCGGTGACGAAGCCCGCAACCGGAGCGAGGTAGAACCGGCGGAACATCCCCATCCGGGCGGCGTAGCCGGCCATCACGCCGATGATCACCTGCACCACCGCGAACGGCAGGGCGATCGGGCTCAGTGTCAGACCCCAAATCACATTGGTCAGGATGCCAGTGACGACACCGGCCGCGGGACCGGCGAGCGCCGCGACGAGGACCGTGCCGATCGAGTCGATGTACACCGGGAGCCCGAGCACCGCCACGATCTGCCCGACAACGATGTTCAAGGCGATCGCCACCGGAATCATCGCGATCGTTGCCGTGGGCAGCCGGTGGATGGATCCGGCTGCGAGCAGGATCGCACCGATGACGTAGCCTCCGATGGCGATCAGCGAGGCCTGGCTCGTGCTGCTCTCAGCGACCTCGGTCGGCTGCCCGACCACGAGGTAGAGATAGGTCGCCACGATGACGAGTGAGCCGACGGCGACCAGGATGGTGTTCCTCAGCCGATTCGGATCGACGTTCTTGGTTGTTGTGGTGCTGAACATGAATGCCTCCTTGCATTCTCTACGGGTGGGTAAAACGGTCAGCCGACCTGACGGGCCAGGCGGCCGACGCGATCGACGACGCGGCGGAAGAACTCCTCCGGATCGGTGTCGACGACGATGTCGGCGTTTTTCGGACGACCCCAGATGCCTCGCCAGTCCGCGACAGTCTGACCGCGCGTCAGCGTGCCCGCCAGTTCCATGTCGACAGTGGCGGCGCGGGTGATCCCGAGCGACGGGTCCAGTGCGATCGCCGCAGCGAAGGGGTCGTGCATGTGCGCGAGGAAGCCCTGGTCGTAGGCGCGATGGAACTCCATATAGAACCGCACGGCATCCGATAGATGACGGATGACCGCGTTCGACGCGGTGGAGCGCGTCCCGATCGCGTCCTCGGGTGAGACGACCTCCTCGGGCGTGCTGCCGGCTGCCCGGGCGAGGGCGGCGAGGTGCGCCGGCTTCATCTCGATGCGCTCGGTGACATCCAGCGCGCAGACGATCGGGCGGCGCCCGGCGGGCAGTCCGCTGAACGCGTCGAACACGATCTTCGCCGACTCCGGATCCACCGCGATATTCCACTCCGTCGTCGGGGTGGTGTTGCCCGGGTGGTTGAAGGCGCCGCCCATGATGACGAGCCGTTTCAGCAGCGAAGGCAGTTCGGGGAACAGCTTGATCGCCAGGGCGAGATTGGTGAGAGGACCGGTGACCAGGCCGACGACCTCGCCGGGGCGTCGGCGCACCGCATCGATCCACACTTCGGTCGCGTGCCGCTTCGACACGGTGCGGCTGGGCGCGGGCAGCTCAGCGTGCCCGATACCCTGCGGCCCGTGCGTCTCCTCGGTGGTCATCAGCGGCTGCACGATGGGGATCTCAGCACCGAGGGCCACCTCGACATCGTCGTAGCCGCACAGCTCGAGCCACGCGAGGTTGTTGATCGCCACCTGCTGCGCCGGGACGTTTCCCGCCGTGCAGGTGATGCCGACGATCTCCGCTTCCGGGCTGGCCATTAGATACAGCAGCGCCAGCGAGTCGTCGATGCCGGTATCGACGTCGACGAGCAGCGGAACACGGGCCTGGGCGTTCGGGTCTGTCACAGGAATCCTCATCTTTGGTCAGCGTCATGAAGGGGGTGTCGACGCAACAACTCGTCGATCACGTCGGCGGAAAGCTCCGGATGCCGCGCCCCGCGCGCGGTGACCGTCAACGCGCCGGCCGCCGCCCCCCGGCGCGCCGCCGAGAGCAGGTCGTCACCAGCAGCGAGCGCGGCCGCCAGCGCGCCGACGAAGGCATCGCCGGCGCCGACCGTGTCGACGGTGTTGACCGCGATGATCGGAACGCGGGAGGGCACGCCGCCTCGCGGAGAGAGCACCGCGCCCTGTCGTCCCAACGTCACCACGAGGTTCAGATCGTGCCGCGCCGCCACCTCGGCGACGGCATCCGGGCTGAAGTCGGTCAGTCCCAGAAGGTCGGATGCCTCGCCCTCGTTGACGATGAGCGTGTCGACGAGGGGAAGCAGACGCGCTGCGCCCGGGGTGACCGGCGCGGCGTTCAGGACCACGCGCGCACCGCGGGCGTGCGCTGTGTCGGCGACGTGCTCCACCACGGCCAGGGGCAGCTCCAGCTGAAGGGCGACGATGTCGCCGGCGTCGATGGGAACGTACGGCTCCGCCGGCCAGGCGTTGTTCGCACCGGGCGCGACCACGATGACGTTTCCACCCTCGCTGTCGACGGCGATCATCGCCATGCCGGACACCTCGTCGACCTCGCGGATGAGGCTGACATCGACCCCGGCGCAGGCAAGCTCATCACGCATCTGCGCGCCGACGGCATCCTGCCCCACGGCACCGGCCATCGCCACGTGCACATCCTTCGAAGAGCGCGCGGCCGCGTGCGCTTGGTTGGCCCCCTTGCCGCCGGAGCTTCGGTGCACGGCGTCGGCGATGATCGTCTCCCCGACGACGGGGATGCGGCGGACCTCGAAAGTCACGTCGGCGTTGATCGAGCCGACGACCATTACTCGCGAACTCGGCATCACGCTCCTCCTCGCCTGCTCACGCTGGCGCCCTCGACAAGCGTCGTCGGGAGCACAACATCCAGCGCCTGGCCGTCGCCGTCGAGCTGCCTGAGCAGAAGTCGGCACGCCGCGACGCCTAGCTCGCGGATCGGCTGCGCGATCGTGGTCAGCATGGGAGTCGTGTAGCGGGACAGTCCGATGCCGTCCAGACCGATCACGGACATCTGCTCGGGAACGGGGATCCCCCGCACCGAGCAGCACGCGAGAAAGCCGATCGCGCTGAGGTCGTTGGCGGCGAAGACCGCGGTGATACCCGGCTCACGCTGAAGCAGTTCGGCACCGGCGCGGTGCCCGCCCTCCTCCTCGAAGTCTCCGACGGCGACGAGGTGGTCCCCGACGGGGAGGCCCGCCTCGCGCAACGCGCGCTCCCATCCGGCGCGACGCAGTTCCGACACCGCCAACCCTTGAGGGCCTGCGATGTGTCCGATGCGCGTGTGGCCCGCGTCGATGAGGTGCCGGGTCGCGGCGAAACCGGCTGCTTCCTGATCCACACCGACGCTGGCGTGCCGACCGGAGCGCCCACGGTCCAGGAGTACGGCGGGGGTGCCGGCGACGAGCTCTTCGGTGTCGGCGTCGATATCGCTGGCGACGAGCAGGATGCCGTCGACCTGCTTTCGCCGCAGCGCAGCGAGCCGAGCGCTCAGCGCCACCGCGCTGCGCGGTGCGTCCAGCAGGAGCAGGAGCAGGTCACGCTCGTCGGCAACGGATTGCACGCCCTTGACCAACTCGGGGAAGAAGGGGTTGGTGATGTCCGGTACGAACAGCGCGATGGTCTGGGTCGATTTCGCGACCAGGGAACGCGCGACCTCATTGCGCTGGTAGCCGAGCTGATCCGCAATCAGACAGATGCGTTCGGCGGTCCTCTGGGAGACGCCGGGCTGGCCGTTGAGGGCGCGGGAAACGCTTGCGATCGACAGTCCGCACGCCTGCGCCACGTCGTACACCGTCACCATTGACCCACCGCCTCATTGCGAACGTAAGCGCTTACTAAGGCGCTGTTGGAGACACTAGTGGAAACTCTCGCGGGGGTGCAAGCCGGTTTCTGCCTGTCCCTGCCGAGGCCGCGAAGCGACATCACGCGACAGGCGAACGAGCCGGCATCCACTCCAGCGCCCGACAGCGCAAATACTCACTCGACGCCGCGAATACTCACTCGACGCCGCGAATACTCACTCGACAGCGGCGCGCAGCGGCGCGGCGGGGACGGATGCCGGGACGGCCGCGACCGACGACGACGCGACCCGCGCGCGGCGCTCCACCACGAGGTTCACGACACCCAGGGCGAACGCGAGCACAGCCGCGACCAGCGGCAGCACCATCGCCGCGCCCGCGCCGACGCTCTCGGCCACGGCACCGGTCACGGCGGCCGCGAGCGACTGCGCGAGCGCCATCGCCGACCCGAGCACGGTCATGACCGTCGCCGACCGCCCGACGGGACTGCGCGTCCCGGCCAGGCTGAACAGCGTCACCAGGGTCGGACCGACGCCCAGTCCCATGATGCAGAGCATCACCGTCACGGCCGGCACCGACCCGCTCAGCGTGAAGCCGAGCGTCGCGACGGCCAGCACGCCCGAGAACAGCAGCCAACGCCACCGCAGCGCGAACCGGGCAGGCAGCACCGCGACCGCCAGCGCCAGCACGGCCGAGCCGATCCCCATCAGGCCGTACAGCAGCGCCGCCGAGTCCACGTCGCCCTGCTCCTCCATGAACGCGGTCAGCGAGGTCAGCGTGGAGCCGAAGAACATCCCGACCGCGAAGGTCGCCGCCACCAGCACCAGCACCGGGGCGCGCAGCAGCTCGCGCGCCGGCGCGATCTCCGCGGGGCCGGCATCGGCGTGCGTGCCTGCTCCGGCGCGGGCGGTGGGGTGCAGCGCGAACGCCGTGACGAAGACGAAGCTCAGCACCGCGGCGCCGGCGATGGGCGCCCACGGCGCGATGAACGAGGCGAGGATGCCGACGACCACCGGTCCGATCACGAACGCCGTCTCGTCGGCGGCCGATTCGTACGCCATCGTCCGGGAGAAGGTGCGCTCCCGGCGGTGCGGCGACAGCAGGTTACCGATGATCGCGATCATGCGGCTGCGCGACATCGCGGCAGCCTGCGGCGCGGACAGGCCGATGAGCAGTGCCGACAGCAGCAGCATCCATTCGGCCGAGCCGGAGAACACCACGAACGGGAACGCGGCCAGCAGCGCGCTGTTGACCAGCCCCAGCGGCACGAGCACGCGACGCTGACCGAGGCGGTCGACGGCGTCGCCCACGAGCGGCCCGGCGATCACGGTTCCGATGCCGACGGCGGCGGAGGTGAGCCCACCGAGGGCGACCGACCCGGTCGCCGAGACCACGAGCGTCAGCACGCCGACCACCATCATGGCGAACGGCAGCCGCGCGATGAACGCGATCGGGAAGTACGACCGGCCGGTGTGGTCGATCAGCGAGCGATCACGTGGGGCGGGTGCAGACATGGTGGGGTACCTCGGTTCGGCCAGCGGACAGACGTGCCGCCTTGCCTTCCCAGCAGGTAGATGCACCGTGTCGTGCGCCGCATGTTGCGGACGCACCGGCTCAAGGATAGCGCGGCGCACCTTTGAAAGGGCTTAAACGCCCAGTCGCCGCCTGACGTACTCCGGGACGACAACGGATGCCGGGCCGAGCACGACCTCGTCGAACAGCGACGTGTCCTCGTGTGTCTCCAGATTCAGCAGCGCCGTCTTCGCGCCGACCGCGCTGGCGAGCGCATGGAGGGTGGATGCCGGCGACACATTGCCCGACGTGCCGATCACCCACAACTCCTCACACTGCCCCACCGCGTCATAGATCTCGTCCAGCCGGTACACCTGCTCGCCGAACCAGACCACGTCCGGCCGCAGTGTGCGGTGTCCACACGACGGGCACGGCGGCTCGTCGGCCAGGTCCTGGGCCCACGGCATCCGCTGTCCGCACGTCGTGCAGCGGGCGCTCGCAAGCTCACCGTGGATGTGGATGACGTTGCGCGACCCCGCGCGCTCGTGCAGGTCGTCGACGTTCTGCGTGACGATCAGCACATCCCCCTCCAGCGCCCGCTCCAGTTCGGCGAGCGCGCGGTGCGCCGGATTGGGTTCGGCCGCGCGCGCCGCCCGGCGCCGCTGGTCGTAGAACGCGTGCACGAGCGCCGGGTTGCGGGCGAAGCCCTCGGGGGTGGCGACGTCCTCGATGCGATGTTCCTCCCACAGCCCGTCGGCGGCGCGGAAGGTCGCCAGCCCCGACTCCGCCGACACTCCCGCCCCGGTGAGGATGACGATGCGTGCGGCCATGCTTCGACGCTACTCGCGCCGTGGCAGGGTGTCCGTATGGTCTCCCCGCAGGCGCTCAGCGAACCCGATCGCCGCACCGTTGCCGCGTGGGCGGCCGACTGCGCCGAGCGGGTGCTGTGGATCTTCGAGGCGGACGCGCCGGCCGACGACCGGGCGCGCGACGCCATCGCCCGAGCGCGCGCCTTCGCCCGGGGTGAGCTCGGTGCGGCCGGTGAGATCAAGCGGCGCTTCGTCGCCGGGCGCGCGGCCGGCGCCGCCGACTCACCGGCCGCGAAGGCTGCGGCGCGGGCCGCTGCGCAGGCTGCGGGTGTCGCCCACATGGGCGCTCATGCGCTGGGTGCGGCCGCCTACGCGGCGCGAGCCGCAGCGCTGGCCTCGCCCGACGCCCCGGATGCCGCGCGTGACGAGGTGCGGTGGCAGCTCGCGCACATGAGCGATCCGACCAAGGCGGCGCTTGCCCTCCTGCCACCGCTGGGCGAGGACTCCGCCGGGCCGCTCGGGCCAGGGCTGCTCGCGTCCGGCGTCCTCGGCGAGATCATCCGCGAGATTCAGACACACACGGGCACGCGTTAGCGCGGCGCGAGGTCGGGTGACAGGGCTTCGCGCTCGTCGAAGACGAAGCACTCGCCCGTCCAGTGGTCGCCGCCGACCTGCTCGAAGTAGCCGAGGATGCCGCCGTCCAGCTGGAACGCGTCGATCCCCTCTTCCCGGAGGTGGATCGCGGCCTTCTCGCAGCGGATGCCACCGGTGCAGAAGCTGACCACCGTCTTGCCTTCCAGGTCGTCGCGATGCGACGCCGCGGCACCCGGGAACTGCGTGAAGCGCTCGATGCGCCAGTCCACCGCGCCGCGGAACGTGCCGTAGTCGACCTCGAACGCGTTGCGGGTGTCCAGCAGCACGACGTCGCGGCCGTCGTCGTCGTGTCCCTGCTGCAACCAGCGGTGCAGCGTCGCCGGGGCGACGGCGGGCGCGCGGCCCGCCTCGGGGCGGATGGTGGGGCGGTCCATGCGGATGATCTCTCGCTTGAGCCTCACGAGCATCTTGCCGAAGGGCTGCGCCTCGGACCAGCTCTCCTTCGGGGTGAGGGCGGCGAAGCGCGGATCGGCGCGCAGGTCGGCCACGAAGCCGCGGACGGCGGTGGCGTCGCCGGCGAGGAAGAGGTTGATGCCCTCCTCGGCGAGCAGGATGGTGCCCTTCAGCCCCGCGGCATCCGCTCTGCTGCGCAGCAGCGGGCGGAGGGTCTCGCGGTCGTCGATCCGGGTGAACAGATACGCCGAGATGTTGAGGACGGCAGGCACAGGCTCCAGCTTACGGAGCGCACGGAGGGCATCCGCACCCACGCGAAGACCCCGCCGGCACAAGGCGCGGCGGGGTCTCAGGCGGTCAGCTCACGTCGCCGCGCCACGCACCGGTCTCGGTGCCGCGCGACTCGATGAACTCCTTGAACTTCTTCAAGTCCTTCTTGACGGCATGGTCGTCCCAGCCGATCGCGGCGCCGACCTTCTCGGCGAAGCCTTCCGGCGTCCAGTCCAGCTGCACCGTCACGCGCGTAGTGGTGTCGTCGAGCCGGTGGAAGGTCACGACACCGGCGTGGTCGACATCGCCGGTGATGCTGTTCCACGCGACGCGCTCGTCGGGGTGCTGCTCGCTGATCTTGGCGGTGAACTCGCGGTGCACTCCAGCGACGGTCACCTTCCACAGCGTGGTCTGGTCATCGCCCTGGGTGATCGAGTCGACGAAGGTCAGAAACTCGGGGAACGACTCGAACTGGGTCCACTGGTTGTAGGCGACCGACACGGGGACGTTGACATCGATGCTCTCGGTGATACGGGCCATGGGCATTCCTTTCTCCGAACGGGATGACACGCCCATCGTGTCGCGCACGCCCCGCCGTGGTGAAGGGGTTGCCCGGAACCGGCTCGTCTGTTATCCCCGAGCGAGCTCGCCGAGCGCGTCCCCGGTGAGCCGCTGGGTCGTCCACTCGCTCATGGGCTCGGCGCCGATCGCGCGGTAGAACGCGATCGACGGCGCGTTCCAATCCAGCACCGTCCACTCCAGTCGCGAGTAGTCCCGCTCCACGCACAGCGCGGCCAGCGACGCGATGAGCGCCTTGCCGTATCCGCTGCCGCGGTGCTGCTCATGCACGTACAGATCCTCGAGCCAGATGCCGTGGCGACCGGTCCACGTCGAGTACGTCAGGAACCAGATCGCGATCCCCACGATCTCGCCCTCGCGCTCCACGACGTGCGCGAACACGCGCGGCTCGTCCCCGAACAGGGCGGCGGTGATGGCGGGCTCGGTGTTGGCCACGGCATCCGGCTCGCGTTCGTATACGGCGAGATCCACGATGCGGGCGAGGATGCCGGGCTCGTCGCCGGGCCGGGCGGCGCGCAGCACAGCGCCGTCGTCGAAGGTGCGGAAGATCACGCCCCGAGCCTACGGGGCGGGTCCCGGTCGGCATCCGTTCGCCGGAATGCGGAGATCCGCCGGAACGCGGATGCCTGCGCGCCAGCGGCCCTCACCCCGGCAGATCCCCTCACCCCGGCAAGACCGCAACGCCGCGCGCGCAGACCGCCACCCCGGAAAACATACAATCGACACGCCCGCCTTTGTGCCTCCGCGCACCCCCGTCAAGGAGTCCGCGTGACCGCCCCCGCCCGCCCTCGCATCGAATCCACCGTGGTGCAGGCCCTGCGCAGCCCCCGTCTGCTCACCCGCGAGGTGCTCGCCGGACTGGTTGTCGCGATCGCCCTCATCCCCGAGTCGATCGCGTTCTCCCTCATCGTCGGCGTGGACCCCCGCGTCGGGCTGTTCTCCTCGTTCGTCATGGCCGTCGTCATCGCCTTCACCGGCGGCCGCCCGGCGATGATCACCGCCGCGACTGGAGCGGTCGCGCTCGTGATCGCACCCGTCGCCCGCGAGTACGGCATGGACTACCTCATCGCGACCGTGATGCTCGCGGGCGTGCTGCAGATCCTGCTCGCCGCGCTCGGGGTCGCGAAGCTCATGCGCTTCATCCCCCGCAGCGTCATGGTGGGCTTCGTCAACGCGCTCGCGATCCTCGTCTTCGTCTCGCAGCTGCCGCACCTGATCGAGGTGCCGTGGGCGGTGTATCCGCTCGTGGTCGTGGGGCTGGCGATCCTGTACCTGTGGCCGCGGTTGACCCGCGCCGTGCCGGCACCGCTCATCGCGATCGTCGTGCTCACCTGCGTCGTGGTGGTCTTCGGCATCGCCGTCCCCACCGTCGGCGACCAGGGCGAGCTGCCCCGCAGCCTCCCGGAGCTGTTCATCCCGAACGTGCCGCTCCAGTGGGAAACGCTGCAGATCATCGCCCCATATGCCCTCGCCGTCGCGGTGGTGGGCCTGCTGGAATCGCTGTTGACCGCCAAGCTCGTCGACGACATCACCGACACCCACTCCCGCAAGACCCGTGAGGCGTGGGGTCAGGGCGTCGCGAACGTCGCCTCGGGCCTGTTCGGCGGCATGGGCGGCTGCGCCATGATCGGCCAGACCATGATCAACGTGAAGGCCTCCGGCGCGCGCACCCGCATCTCCACATTCATGGCGGGGGTGTTCCTGCTGATCCTCGTCGTGGTGCTGGGCGACATCGTCGCGATCATCCCGATGGCCGCGCTGGTCGCGGTGATGATCCTGGTGTCGGTGGGCTCGTTCGACTGGCACAGCATCCGCCCGTCCACCCTCAAGCGGATGCCGCGCAGCGAAACCCTCGTGATGATCGTGACCGTCGCGGTCACGGTGTGGACCCACAACCTCGCCCTCGGCGTCGCCGCCGGAGTGCTCACCGCGATGGTGGCCTTCGCCCGGCGCGTCGCCCACTTCACCACCGTCACCCGCACCGTCGACGACTCCCCCGAAGGACCGGTGGCCCGCTACACCGTCGACGGTGAGCTGTTCTTCGCCTCCAGCAACGACCTCACGACTCAGTTCGACTACGCCGCGGACCCCGAGCGGGTCGTGATCGACATGACCCGGTCCCACGTATGGGATGCCTCGACGGTGGCCGCCCTCGACGCGATCGTCACGAAGTATGCCGCCCGCGGCATCCAGGTGGAGCTGGTCGGTATGAACGATTCCACCGCGGCGTTGCACGGCCGGCTCAGCGGCGAGGTCGACGGCGTGCTCTGACGCCGGCTACCCGGCGCCGACCAGCGCTGGGTCTGGTTGGTCCCATGTCTGCGTCGTGCGCAGCACCCAGTACAGGCAGAACAGCGCGAGCGCGGCGAACTCGCACACGAACACCAACGGGAAGTCCGAGGCAGCCGGCCTGCCGACGGCCACGAAGACGGTGACCACCAGCAGGTCCGCCGCCATCAGCACCGCGATCACGGCGTACCCGACCCGCACGGCCTGGGACGGCGGCGGCTCGGGCGCCCAGTCGGTGCGCAGCGCGTCCAGCAGGGCGACGACCGCCAGGATCCCGAAGAACCCGGTCGTCGCCACCCCGTGCCCGAACCCGACGAACGATTCGCGGCCCAGCGCCCACCACGCCCACACGCCTGCGAGCACGACGACGGCGACCACGATCGAGGGCCAGGTGCGCGAAAGGGCGGCGCCCCCGGCATCCGCCCGCACGCCCAGCAGGACGGCCACCACCACGGCGAGCGCGCCCACGATGAGGTAGGTCACGATGCCGTTGTCAATGGCCGGGTGCACGGAGGCGGGCACGCACGGGACGCCGCCGCACCCGGGGGCGTCGGCGATCGCGAAGACCGGGGTCGGGATGACCGCCACGAGCGGGGCGAGCAGCGCCGCCGCGTCCAGCAGTGCGCGCTGCGGCCCACGCCCGGAGAGGGCGAGCAGGCCCAGGGATGCCGCGATCAGCGCCCCCACGAACGCGACCTGCGCGGCGGTGTAGTAGTAGGCGCTGATCGATTCCAGCACGCCGACGTCGGGCACGGCCACACCGACGGCGACGGCGATCGCCACCGCCGTCCCCGCCACCCCCAGGCGCAGGTAGCGGTACGTGCGTTGCAGCGACGTATCCGCTGCGACCGCGCCGCCCCCGGCATCCTGCGTCATGGCGTGAGCGTAGCGCGGGCCGGCCACGGCGCGCCCGGCCTCTAGCACTCAGCGCGCACGGCTGCAAGCACGTGCACACCTTACGGGCACCGGCCTACGTTCGTAGACACCCCGATCGAACAGGAGCCCGAAATGGCGAAGACCACGACGAACAAGAGCACCTCGACGACCGCGACCCCCAACCGCCGGCGCAGCGCCCGCGGCGGTGCCGGCGCGAAGCTGACCAAGGAGGAGAACGCCGAGAAGGGCTTCACCGCCACGGCCGACCTCAGCGAGAACCTGCAGAAGGTGCTCGTGGACCTCATCGAACTGTCGCTGCAGGGCAAGCAGGCCCACTGGAACGTGGTGGGGACGAACTTCCGCGACACGCACCAGCAGCTGGACGAGATCATCGATTCGGCCCGCGAATTCGCCGACACGATCGCCGAGCGCATGCGCGCCCTGCATGCCCTTCCCGACGGCCGCAGCGACGTGGTCGCGCAGACCACCACCCTGCCGGAGTTCCCGCAGGGCGAGATCGCCACCACCGAGGTCATCGACCTCATGACCGAGCGTCTCGACGATGTCTGCGGCACCTGCCGCGACGTGCACGACGACGTCGACGAGGAAGACCCCACGAGCGCTGACATCCTGCACGCGGTGCTGGAACGCCTTGAGCAGCTCTCGTGGATGGTGAGCGCGGAGAATCGCACGCCGAAGCGCTGATCCTCTCGCGCAGGTGAAACGAAAGCCCGTCCGGTTCGCCGGACGGGCTTTCATCGTTGCGGGGTAGGGCGACGCGTCTCAGGGGGTCGGCATCCCGCCATTGACGTTCAGCGTCTCGCCGATGACGTAGCTGGACTCCGCCGAGGCGAGGAAGACGTACGCCGGCGCGAGCTCGGCGGGCTGTCCCATGCGCCCGAGGGGCGTCTGCTCGCCGAACTCCTCGAGCTTCTCCGGCGGCTGACCGTCGGTGGGCTGGAGCGGCGTCCAGATCGGTCCCGGGGCCACGGCGTTCACCCGGATCCCCTTGGGCGCGAGCTGCTCGGCCAGGCCCTTCGTGAAAGCGTTGATGGTGGCCTTCGTCGAGGCGTAGTCCACCAGGATGCCGGACGGCGAGTACGCCTGGATCGACGTGGTGTTGATGATCGTCGATCCCGGGGTCAGGTGCGGCAGCGCCGCCTTGGTGATCCAGAACATCGCGTACACGTTCGTCTTGAACGTGTGATCGAACTGCTCATCGGTCAGCGTCGTCAGGTCCTCGTTGTAGACCTGCTTGCCGGCGTTGTTGACGAGGATGTCCAGGCCCCCGAGCCCTTCGACCGTCTGGGCGACGAGGTCGCGGCAGTACGCCGGGTCCTTGAGGTCGCCCGGCAGCGTCAGCACGGTCGCGCCGGCGTCGCGCAGGATGCCGGCGATGCGCTCGGCGTCCTTCTCCTCCTCCGGAAGGTACGACAGGGCGACGTCGGCGCCCTCGCGCGCGAACGCGATCGCGGTGGCGGCGCCGATGCCGGAGTCGCCCCCGGTGATGAGCGCCTTGCGGCCGGTCAGGCGGCCGGAGCCGCGGTAGCTGTCCTCGCCGAGGTCGGCCTTGTCTGTGAGCTCGGCATCCAGGCCGGGCTCCGACATCTCCTGGTTCTCGGGCTCGATGTCGGCGTAGAGCTTCGCCGGGTCGGTGAACGTGTACTGGTCCCGTGACATGGTGTTCCCTCTCTCTCGTGATGGTCAACGGCCGCGGAGCTTGTGCTCCGGGACGAGCTCGCGGATGGTCAGGGCGGCGCTGAGGAACCCGAGATGGCTGAGCGCCTGTGGGGTGTTGCCCCAGGCCGAGCCGTCGGTCTCATCGATCATCTCGGCGTAGATGCCCACGTCGTTGGCGGTGCCGACGAGGGCATCCATGAGTTCCAGCGCCTCGTCATGCCGGCCGACGCACGCCATGGCGTGCGCGCGCCAGAACGCACAGGCGACGAAGGTCTTCTCGATCTGGTCGGCGCCGGTGAAGCGGTACAGCAGCGGGCCCGCACCGAGCTCGGCGGTGAGGGCGTCGATCGTCCGAGACATCCGCTCGCCGCGATCGAATCCGCTCGCGGCGTGAAGCAGCACCGAGGCGTCCAGGTCGTCACCGTCGGCCACCGCAACGTAGGCGCCGCGTTCCTCCGACCAGCAGCGCTGTTCGATCCACTCACGGATGCGATCGCGCTCGGCCTGCCACCTCGCGGCACTGCCCGGGATCACACCCGCCTCGGCGAGCCAGACGGCATCGTCCAGCGCCTTCCAGCAGCCCATCTTCGAGGACGTGTAGTGCTGCAGTTCGGGGAGCTCCCACATACCGGAGTCGGGGTTGCGCCACAGGTCGCAGGCGCGGTCCGCGATGCCGGCGAGCATGCGTCCCGTCCCGGTGTCGAGCACGTTGCCGGCTTCGACGTAGGTGCGGCAGATCGCCATCAGGTCGCCGTAGACCCCCAGCTGCAACTGCTCCTTGGCCGGGTTGCCGGTGACGACCGGACCGATGCTGTGCCAGCCGGGCACGTCGGCCGTGGTCGGGGCCGGAACGAGGGCGCCGTCGAGCGTGTACATGACGTGCAGGTTCGGGCCGTGGGCGCGGATCGTCTGCAGCATCCACGACAGCGCCGCGTGCGTCTCCTCCCGCAGTCCGAACCGCACCAGCGCGTGCGCGGTGTAGGCGAGGTCCCGCACCCACGCGAAGCGGTAGTCCCAGTTCTTGCCGCCGCGCGGGCTCTCCGGCAGCGACGTGGTCGCGGCGGCGGCGATCGCACCGGTGGGGCTGTAGATCAGCAGCTTCAGCGCGAGCGCGCTGCGCTGCACGTGTGCGTCCCAGGGTCCGTCGTAGGAGAAGACGCGGGACCACATCCGCCAGTTGGCGATGGTGCGATCGATCCCCTCGTCGGCGGCGTGCGGGTCGGGGAACGGCAGCGGCTCGTCGTGCGTCGCCGCGATCGCCACGAGGTGGCGCGACCCCGGCGATGTGGTGAATGCTCCCGCGAGCACCGGTCCGGCCGCGCCGTCGTCATCGGGCGCGGACGGGCCGTGGTCGAGTCCGACGACGCTCATGCCGGTGCGGCCGCAGCGGATCACGGCGCCGTGCGGGGTCTGCTCGATCCACGGCGACGCCGTCTGCAGCGAGGTGCCGGGGCGCACCGCCCATGCCATGGGCACCTCGCCTTTCACCCCGTCCACCCGTCGCGCCAGCTCCGCCCACGGCAGACGTCCCGCGACGCCCGAGACGAGCGCGTCGGTCACCCGCACCACGCCGTCCGCGGTCGTGAAGGTCGTCTCGAGCACATTGGTCTCGGGGACGTAGCGCCGCCGCATCGTGAACTCCGCCGCCGGGGCGAGCTCGAAGCATCCGCCGGTGGAGTCATCGAGGATGCGCGCGAACACCGCGTCGGAGGTCAGTTCGGGCAGCGGCATCCAATCGATGCTGCCGTCGGAGCCGACCAGAGCGACCGTGCGGCCGTCGCCGATCGGGGCGTACGACTCGATCGGCTGACATGTCACGCTTGCTCCCTCTCGCCCTGGATGCATCCAGTCTTGGCGAGAGCGCCGGAGGGCGCCTGCGGGTTGACAACCGCGCCGGGGCCGTGCGATCCGCGCGCGGGCGCCGCGGCACCGCTGCCCCCGTGGGATCGCTGTCACGAATGGTCGCGCGCGGCGACGATACGTGACAGGTGAACCAGTGCGTCAGCGCAGGAACTGCAGCGGGTCGAACTCCTCGATCGGGATGACCCGGATCCGCGGCAGCGCGGCGTCGAACGCGCCCGCATCGAACTCGAGGTCGTAGGTCTCCAGTCCCGGGATGCCGACGAAGCCGCTGCTGCGGAACTCCCCGAAGCCGAGCACGCCCAGGCGGCGATTTCCGTCGGCGAGCGCGCCGAGGTCCTCGACGAAGTCGCCGTCGTGGCTGACGAGCATGACGTCTTCGTCGCGGTCGCGCAGTGCACGCAGCGTCCGCTGGATGGCGATGTCGACGATCTTCGCGTCTGCGGGACCCGACAGCGGCACCGGCTCATAGCCGAGCGCGACGAGAGCCTGCACGAACGTCATGGGCAGGTTCGTCGTCGCGTTGAGGAAGAACAGTCCGCGCGTGGGCTGCTGCCAGGTGCGCGCGACGAACGAAAGGATGCGATCCCAGCGGGGTCGCTCTTCAGGCTGGGGCCGTCGGCCGAGGATCGATCCGCCGAGCGTCGCGTCGATGTTCTCGCCGTCGACCAGCACCCATGCGCCCTGTGCGTCGCTCACTGCGACCTCCCTGCGACGCTGTACGAAACGCCGCTTCGATCCTATGGCCGCAGACGGCTCCGCCCGTCGCGCCGGTCAGTTCAGCGCGCGCGTGCCGGCGGGGATGACGCCGTCGGCGTAGAGGCTCGTGGCGAGGTCCTGCAGCGCGGTGAGCGCAACGCGCTGCGTCATCGGACCGTACGAGATGCGCGCGACACCGAGCGCCTCGTACTCCGCCGCCGTCAGCGCGCCCGGAGCGCCGATGACGCTGACCTTGCGCTCGCCGATGCCGTCGACCAGCTGCCGTGTGATGTCGGCATCGAGCGGGCCGGGCACGAAGACGACATCGGCGCCGGCATCGAGGTAGGCGCGGCCCCGCTCGATCGCGTCGGCGATCGACTGCTCGACCGGCCGGTCGCCGGCGCGCACGAACGCGTCGGTGCGCGCGTTCAGGGCGAGGGGCACGCCCTCGGCCTCGCCGGCGGCGACGATCGCCGCGACGGCGGCGACGGATTCGGCCAGCGGCTTGAGCCGGTCCTCGACGTTCGCGCCGACCACGCCCACGCCGATCGCGCGGCGCACCGTCTCGCCCGGGTCGCCGAACCCGGCATCCAGGTCGGCGGAGACCGGCAGGTCACCGGCGACGGCGACGATGCGCCCGACCATGTCGAGCATCAGCTCCAGCGGGATGTTCTCACCGTCCGGGTACCCGAACGTCGCGGCGATCGAATGGCCCGCGGTGGCGATGGCCCTCGTCTCGGGCAGGGCGATGATCGCCTTGGCGGACACGACGTCCCACACGTTCACGACGCGGAGGATCTCGGATGCCGCATGCAGTTCGGACAGGGTCTGCGCGCGCTGCGCCTGGGTGATCATTTCCCTACGCTAGCCGCGCCCGGCGGGCTCGGGCCAGGGCGGGTGCCGCGCGCCACCGGCATCCGTCGCCCTCTGCTGGTTACCCTGGCGACATGGCCGTTCGTCAGACCCGTCGCGCCCGCGCGCAGCGCCGCCGCGTGAAGCGGGTGGCGGCGTCGGGCAGCGATCTGACAGACGCGCAGTGGTTCCGCATTCTGGATGCCTGGGCGGCCTGCGCCTATTGCGGCGCCGACGGCGCGGGGTTGCAGCGCGACTGCGTGCTGCCGATCTCCCGCGGCGGCCGGTACACGATCGACAACGTCGTGCCGGCGTGCCGCTCGTGCAACGCGAGCAAATCCAACGACGAAGTGACCTCATGGATGCGGCGCCGGCGCCTGGATGAGCCGGCGTTCCTGCTGCGCTGGCGGCAGATCGTGCTGGAACTGGTCGCGGAGACCGCCGAGGTCGTCGAGGTCGAGCCCGAGCCCGCCGCGCCCGCAGCCCCCGCAGCTTCAGGTGGCAGCTGATGCCACTTCCCCCGCGCTGAAGCGGCACGAACTGACACCTGAACGCCCCGCACCTGCGGCCGCACCCCGAAGCTGACGCCAGTGTCGCGTGCTGGGGCCGCTGTAGCCGTCGCCGACAATGGAGGCATGACCCGCTCCGCCCTCCTCGCGTTCACCCTCGATGCCCTGCTCGTCATCGCGTTCGCCGCGTTGGGGCGCGCGAGCCACGAGTCCGACGCTTTCGGCTTGGGCCTCATCACGACCGCGTGGCCGTTCGTCGTGGCGCTCGTGGTCGGCTGGCTCGTGCTGCGCGCGTGGCGGCGCCCCGCCGCGCCAGTGCGCAGCGGCCTGGGCATCTGGGCGATCACCGTCGCCGGCGGCATGCTGCTGCGCGTGCTCAGCGGACAGGGCACCGCGCTGCCGTTCGTGATCGTGGCGACCCTCACCCTGTTGTTCCTGCTGGTGGGCTGGCGGCTCATCGCGGCCGCGGTGCGGCGGCCCCGCCGCGCCCGCGTCGCTCGGTCGACGCAAACGTCCCCCACCGGCCCCGCAACCGGCCGTTCGTGACGACCGAACCGACAGCCCCCGAGCCCGCACGAACCCGACGCACCGGAATGGATGCCGCGCGGCATCCGTTGCACTGAGAATGCAACGCTTCGGAACGCTCTCGTTCGGCCACTACGGTCCCCTGGGCCAGGGCCGGCAGCTGACCGCCGGCGATTCGATGCGCCAGGCCATCGACCTCGCGCAGGGGATGGATGACCTCGGCGTCAACGGCACCTACTTCCGCGTGCATCACTTCGCGCGGCAGCAGGCCTCACCGATGCCCCTGCTCTCGGCGATCGCCGCGACGACCAAGCGCATCGAGGTCGGCACCGGTGTGATCGACATGCGCTACGAGAACCCGCTGCACCTGGCCGAAGAGGCCGCCGCGGTGGACCTCATCAGCGACGGCCGCCTCGCCCTCGGCGTCAGCCGCGGGTCACCGGAATCCGTCGTGCGCGGCTACGAGGCGTTCGGGTACACCGGGTCGACCGATCCCCGCGGCGCCGACCTCGCCCGCGCACACTTCGACCTGTTCCTGCGCGCGATCGACGGCGAAGGCCTGGCCCAGCGCGACCCGGAGAGCCCCTTCGGCGGCGGCACCGGGATGCAGCGGGTCGAGCCGTACTCCCCCGGCCTGCGCTCGCGCGTGTGGTGGGGCGCCGGCAACCGCGACAGCGCGCAGTGGGCGGGCACGATGGGCGTGAACCTGATGTCCTCCACGCTGCTGACCGAAGACCGCGGCGTGCCGTTCGACGTGCTGCAGGCCGAGCAGATCGACGCGTTCCGCGCCGCGTGGCGCGAGGCCGGTCATGCCGGCGAACCTCGCGTCTCGGTGAGCCGGTCGATCTTCCCGATCACCACCGCAGAGGACGAGCTGTACTTCGGGCACTCCGCCGACAGCGAGGGCGTCGGTTACATCGACGGCATCCGGTCCAGGTTCGGCAAGACCTACGCGGCCGCGCCCGACGTGCTCGTTGAGCAGCTGCTGCAGGATGCCGCGATCGCCAGTGCCGACACCCTCATGCTCACGATCCCGAGCCAGCTGGGTGTCGAGTTCAACCTGCGCATCATCGAGTCGTTCGCGAAGTACGTCGCGCCCGCGCTCGGATGGCAACCGACCACGCAGCCGACCACCCAGGCCTAGCCCTCACGGCGGATGCCCGCGATCACGTCGTCGACCGCTTGCGCGGCGAGCGGGCGGAGATCCGCGGGATCCTGACCCCGCAGCGGCCCGTGGATGGCGAGTTCGGCAAAGCCGTGCACGGTGGACCAGCACGACCATTCCGCACCCGCGCGCCGTTCGGCGCTCAACAAGCCGGCCGCGACGAGGCCGTCGAGAGCCTCCCGCAGCAGCTGGAGTGGCGGGGGTGTGCGGCCATCCGGGCGCACGATGCCATCGGGCGCGAAGAAGGCGAGCTGGAACCAGCCGGGCTCGTGCAGCGCGAACTCGATGTACCCCATGCCCACGCCCCGCAGCCGGGCAACGGCACCGTCGACGGAATCATCGCTCTCCCCGGCATCCATCCGTTCGCTCATGGACTGGGCCATCTCGTCCTGGATCCTCGCGGCCACCGCAGCCAGGAGTGCCTCGCGATCGGCGAAGTGCCGGTACGCCGCTCGGGCTGTGACTCCGGCCCGGCGCGTGGCCTCCCGTAGCCGCAATGCCTCAGGGCCGCCGGCGCGCGTCAGTTCCAGCCCGGTTTCGACCAGCGCCGCGCGCAGGTCGCCGTGGTGGTAGCTGCTCTTCGTCGTCTCCACCGCACCACCTCCTGACCTCTTGACGCGTGACACAGACGAGTCTACCGTGCATGTACACACCGTAGACATCATTGACCCGACGCGTTCAAGAGCCGATGGCAGAGGAGGAATCGTCCCATGGGTCTTCTCACGTTCAGCATCAACGTCACCCTGGATGGGTGCGTCGACCACGAGGAGGGCATCGTCGACGACGATACGCACGCTCTTTTCACTCGCCTGTTGGACGAGAGCGGCGCCATGCTCTGGGGCCGCACCACGTACGAAATGATGGAGAGTTACTGGCCGGCCGTCGCACGAGGCGACGTCGATGCGCCGCCGGCGATGCGCGCGTGGGCGACCACGCTGGAGGCCAAGCCGAAGTACGTCGTGTCGTCGACGCGAAGCGACTTCCCGTGGCACAACAGCCACCACGTCACCGGCGATCTGCGCTCGTCGGTGCAGGAGCTCAAGGACCGGACTCCGCGCGGAGTGCTCGTCGGCAGCGGCAAACTCGCGACGGAGCTGGACCGACTGGACCTGATCGACGAATACCGGTTCCTCATCCATCCCATGATCACCGGCCACGGCCCCACCCTGTACCAGGGCGGACTGCCCGGCACCCGACGCCTCGAACTGATATCGGCGGAGCCGCTGCGCAACGGCGCGATCGCCGCGCGCTATCGACGCGCGGCTACCGACGCCGCCGGCGGATAGAGCAGGCGGAACCGTTCGCACACGACCGGCATGTCCGGCTCGTAGCCGCGCGGGTTCTCGGAGTGATTCCGCCAGTACCGCTCGTGCACCTCGCGCCAGTGCGCGAGCGTGCGATCGCCCTCGCCCTCGGCGTGCGCGTGCTCCGCGTCGACCTCGTCGAACGGGACGGTGCGGATGCGCGTCGTCTCGATCACGGCGCGGGGCGCACCCTCACCGTCGAGGATGATGCTGAACTCGCCCTCCTGCGGCAGCGGATCGCCGGATTCCTGGTAGTCCCAGAGGGAGGATGCCGTGCCCGTCTTCACTCCGGCGAGCACAAGCGCCAGCAGTTCATCGGCGTGCGCGGGCGTGGCTCCGAACGCCCACGCCTCGGGGAGCGTCTCCGGCAACTGCGGCAGCTCTGCGCGGCATCCGGCCCAGAAGTCATCGACGGAAACGCGCTCGGTCACCCACCCAACCTAACCCGCGTAGGCGCCGAAACCGGGTTTGGCAAGTGCCTGCGCCCATCGCCGGGCGCAGGTAGCGTCGCTGCCAAGACACGGCAGTCCCCCACCCGGGACGCCATGAACGAAGGAAACACCATGACCGACGTATCGAGCCAAGGTTCCGCGGAAGGTGACGACCGACCGGTGCTGACCACCCGTCAGGGTCACCCCGTTTACGACAACCAGAACCAGCGGACGGTCGGGGCGCGCGGCCCCGCGACGCTGGAGAACTACCACTTCCTCGAGAAGATCAGCCACTTCGACCGCGAGCGCATCCCGGAGCGCGTCGTGCACGCGCGCGGCTTCGTCGCGTTCGGCTACTTCGAGGCCACCGGCATGTGGGGCAACGAGCCGATCTCGCAGTTCACCCGCGCCAAGCTGTTCCAGCAGCCCGGCAAGCGCACCGACCTCGCCGTGCGCTTCTCCACCGTCATCGGCGGCCGCGACTCGTCCGAGACCGCCCGCGACCCCCGCGGCTTCGCGGTGAAGTTCTACACCGAAGACGGCAACTGGGACCTGGTCGGCAACAACCTCGGCGTCTTCTTCATCCGCGACGCGATCAAGTTCCCCGACGTCATCCACTCCCTCAAGCCCGACCCGGTCACCTTCCGGCAGGAGCCAGGCCGCATCTTCGACTTCATGTCGCAGACCCCCGAGTCGATGCACATGCTGATGAACCTGTTCAGCCCGCGCGGCATCCCGGCCAACTACCGCACCCAGCAGGGGTTCGGCGTGAACACCTACAAGTGGGTGAACGAGCAGGGCGACACCAAGCTGGTGAAGTACCACTGGATCCCCAGTGTCGGCGTGCACTCCATGACCGAAGCGGATGCCGCAGCGGTGCAGGGCGGCGACCTCGGGCACGCCTCGAAGGACCTCTACGAGGCCATCGAACGCGGCGAATACCCGGAGTGGGAGCTGCGCGTCCAGATGATGGATGACAACGACCACCCCGAGCTGGACTTCGATCCGCTGGATGACACCAAGCTGTGGCCGGAGAACGACTTCCCGCCCAAGACCGTCGGCAAGATGGTGCTCAACCGCAACGTGTCGAACCACTTCGCCGAGAACGAGCAGATCTCCTTCGGCACCGGTGTGCTGGTGGACGGCCTGGACTTCTCCGACGACAAGATGCTCGTCGGGCGCACGTTCTCGTACTCCGACACGCAGCGGTACCGCGTCGGCCCCAACTACCTGCAGCTGCCGGTGAACTCGCCCAAGAACGCCCGGGTGGCCACCAACCAGCGCGATGGGCAGATGGCCTACTACCAGGACAACGCCGGCGAGAACCCGCACGTCAACTACGAGCCGTCGATCACCGGTGGGCTGCGCGAAGCGCAGTACCCGACCGCGGACGAGCAGGGGCCCGAGATCGTCGGTCGCCTCACGCGCAAGCGGATCCCGCGCACGAACGACTACACCCAGGCCGGCCAGCGCTACCTCCTCATGGAGGACTGGGAGCGTGACGACCTGGTGCGCAACTTCGTCGAGCTGATCTCGCAGGCCGCCCGCGAGGTGCAGGAGCGCATGCTCTGGCACTTCTACATGGTGGAGGACGACCTCGGCCGTCGCGTCGGTGAAGGGCTCGGCATCACGCTCGATGAGGTCAAGGACCTGCCCCCGCTGCAGTCGCAGACCCTCAACGAGGATGAACTGGCCCGGCTGGGGAACCTCGGCAACAACGGTCCCCGCGATGTCACCGGGCTGGTCATGACGCACTGCGTCCCCAACACCCGGGCGAACATGGTCGGCTGACCCGACGGAGTCCTACCCAAGACAGGAGGACTCACCGACACAGGACGATTTCGACAGAAACGTCCTGTACCGGTGAGTCCTCCTGTTTTCGTGAGCGCGGTAGGGCGGGCGGATGCCGCGGCTCAGCGCCGCACGAGCAGCGCGCCGGGCTGGATGGTCGCGAGGATGTCGGCGGTGCTCCCCACCTCTTCACCGTCCACCTCGAACGGCAGCGGCGTGGGCAGGGTCACCCGCACCGACGTCGCCTGGCGGTGCCGGGTGGTGGCGGTGTCGACGGCCGCGTCGTCGCGGGCGACCGCTCGACGGATGCCGTTGTCCCAGACGACCGACTTCAGCGCATCCAGCCACTGCAGGCCCTCCGGGCCTTCGCCGCCCACCAGCACGATGTCCAACAGCCCATCGTCGGGCTGAGCGTCGGGGAGGATGCGCAAGCCGCCCTGCACCATGCCGCAATTGCCGATGAGCACGGTGTGGGCGGGTTCGGTCACCGGCAGGTCCGCGTCGAACACGATCGTCGCGTCCACGAGATCGGTCGCGGCCATCGCGCGGCCGAGCGCCCCAACGTAGGCGAGCCAACCCGCCTTGTCCTTGGCGTCGTCGTCGGTCTCGGCGAGCATCTGCGCATCGATGCCGAACCCCACCATGACGAGGAAGATGAACTCGTCGCCGCGGTCGCCCAGTTCGAGGTGACCCACGTCCAGCGGGGAGTCCTCGCCGTCGATCGCACGGGCCAGCGCCGCCGCCGGGTTGCCCAGGCCGATCCCGAGGTTGCGCGCCAGCAGATTGCCGGTTCCGGCGGGCACGATGCCCAGCGGCACATCGGTGCCGGCCAGCGCCGCAGCGACATCGCGCACGGTGCCGTCACCGCCGGCTGCCACCACCAGGGTGCACCCGTCTTCCAGTGCGGTGCGGGCGAATCCCTGCCCGGCATCCGCAACGGTGGTTTCGTACCAGCGCACCTCGACCGGTTCCCGGCGCGTGGCCAGGGCGTCTTCGAGCACGGAACGGTCCACTTTCGTGGGGTTGAAGACGATACCGATCATCCCCCCACTCTGGTGGAGCAGCGGCCCAGACGCCAGCCGACACCCCATCACAGGACCTTGCCGCCACTCCGGCAAGTTGATGAGTGCGGTCAGACCACATTCCGTGAATAATGGGGACCGTGACGACAAAGGCAGCAGGGTACAGCGCCATCTCCAGCTACTCCCGAGTGGAGATCCTGCACCGTATTCAGGAGAATCCGCAGCGCACCGTGACCGACCTCGTCGGCGCCACAAAGCTGCATGCGAACACGGTGCGCGAGCACCTGCACCGCCTGCTCGACGACGGCTACATCGTGTCGCAGGTCGAGCACCGCACCACTCGCGGCCGGCCACGCGTGCTGTACAGCGCCGCCGACGGCGCCGGGTCGTCCAGCCCCGTCCAGCAGCGCAAGGTGAAAGAAGCCGCCCACCGCGGTGACCTGATGCGCCGGGTGCTCCCCAGCGAGCTGCCGCCGGAGCTGACCACCGAGGCGCTGCACCAGGTGGACGCACTGGTGGAGAACCTCGTCGACGCCGGGTTCGACCCCATCGTCGACGAATCCGACCTCACGATCGACCTCACCCCCTGTGCGCACGCCGAAGTGCAGGCCGCGCACCGTCAGGTGCTGTGCTCGGTACACCTCAGCCTCATGCAGAGCGTCATCGCCCAGGCGGGCGGCCCGCTCACCGTCGACGGCATGCGCTCCTCGTGCGACCCGCGCGACTGCATCGTGCAGCTGTCGGCGCGGGGCTGATCAACCCGTCTTCACCCGCTCGGGGTGCGCGTAGACGTTGAACGTCTCGCCCCGCGAGAACCCGACGAGGGTCAGGCCCGACGCCACCGCGAGATCGACGGCCAGCGACGACGGCGCCGACACGGCGGCCAGCATCGGGATGCCGGCCATGACCGCCTTCTGCACCAGCTCGAAGCTCGCCCGGCCCGACACCTGAAGCACGGTACCCGTCAGCGGCAGCCGGCCCTGCTGCGCCGCCCACCCGACGACCTTGTCGACGGCGCTGTGCCGCCCGACATCCTCGCGCACCACCAGCGCCCGGCCGGTCGCCGCCTCGAACAGTCCGGCGGCGTGCAGCCCGCCGGTCTTGGCGAACACCGCCTGCTGCACCCGCAGCTCGTCGGGGAGGCCGGCAAGCACCCGGGCGTCGATGGATGCCGCGTCGGCGGCGACGTCGTAGGACGAGACGGTCTCCACCGCATCGATCGACGCCTTGCCGCACACCCCGCAGGAGCTGCTGACGAAGAAGTTGCGGTCCCGCTGCGGCACCGCCACATGCGGGGCGAGGGTCAGATCCAGCACGTTGTACGTGTTGCCGGTGTCGCCTCCCCCGGTCCCCGGGCCGCCGCAGTGGATCGCCGAGCGCAGGTCGTCACCGCGGGAGATGATTCCCTCCGAGATGAGAAAGCCCGTCGCCAGCTCCACGTCGTGGCCGGGCGTGCGCATCGTCACGGCCAGCGGCACTCCCCCGACGCGGATCTCCAGCGGCTCCTCCACCGCCAGCACGTCGACGCGGCGCACCTCGCCCGCACCCACGGTGACCTTGACGATGGGCTTGCGTGCCGTAATCCGTCCCATGCGCACATCGTAGGCGTCAGCCGCCGATGGCGTTCATCCCCCGAGCCGGCTGCAGGAACGACGGGTCGTTGATCGCGTGGCCGGGCAGCTTGCCGTGCACGCACGCGCGCAGCACCCGCTCGATCGCGGCATCCATCGGCTCCGCACCCTGCTCGCCCGCCGGCCGCAGCGTCGGCATGAGGTCGTACTCCGCGGTGGAGAACAGGCAATTGCGCAGCTGGCCGTCGGCAGTCAGGCGCAGCCGGTCGCAGTCGCCGCAGAAGGGTGCCGTCACCGACGCGATCACCCCGACCGTCTGCGGGCCGCCGTCCAGCAGCCACCGCTCGGCGGGGGCGCCGCCGCGACCGGGCACCGGCGTGAGCGCCCACCGCGTGGCGAGCGCGGCGAGGATCTCCTCGCGGGTCACCATCTGCGCACGATCCCAGGTGTGCCCGGCATCCAGCGGCATCTGCTCGATGAACCGCAGTTGCGCGTCGTGCGCGAGTGCGAACTCCACCAACTGCACCATCTCGTCGTCGTTCACCCCGCGCATCGCGACGGCGTTGAGCTTGAGCGGCCGCAGCCCCGACGCCTGCGTGGCGCGGATGCCGGCCAGCACGTCGTCGAGCCGGTCGCGTCGGGTCAGCGCCGCGAACCGGTCGCGGTGCAGGGTGTCGATCGAGACGTTCAGCCGCTGCAGTCCCGCCGCCATCAGGTCCGGCAGCAGCTCGGGCAGGCGGATGCCGTTGGTGGTCATCGCCAGCTCCACCGGCGTGCCATCGGGCCCGGTGATGGCGGCCAGCCGGCGCACCACCTCGACGATGTCGGTGCGCAGCAGCGGCTCGCCGCCGGTGAGGCGGAACGTGGTGATGCCGACGCCTGCGGCCACGCGGGCGATGCGCTCGATCTCGTCGAGCGAGAGGATGCCGCTGCGCGCGAGCCACTCGTTGCCCTGCTCGGGCATGCAGTAGGTGCAGCGCAGCGAACAGCGGTCGGTGAGGGAGATGCGCAGGTCGCGGTGTACGCGGCCGAACGTGTCCGACAGCGGCCCTGACGACCGCTCGCCGAGGGGCGCGACGCCCGTCGTCGGGCGCACGCCGATGGCGACCGATGTCACCGTCACGACAGTGTGTCCGCAATCACGATTTCGAGGGTACTCTCGTAACTGGACTTTGTGGTCTGACCACAGCCGGGATTATTCACGGCTGGTCGCCCTTCAAGCGCACGAAAACCGCGGATACCTTCAGCCCGAAGGAAACCGCACGAGGGAGGACTCCGATGGATTTTCTGGATCCACTGCTGCTGGCCCGGTGGCAGTTCGGACTGACCACGCTGTACCACTACCTCTTCGTGCCGCTGACGCTGGGCCTGGTGCTGGTCGTCGCGATCTTCCAAACCGCGTGGCACCGCACGGCGAACATCGCCTGGCTGCACCTGACGCAGCTGTTCGGCAAGATCTTCCTCATCAACTTCGCGATGGGCGTCGTCACCGGCATCGTGCAGGAGTTCCAGTTCGGGATGAACTGGTCGTCGTACTCCCGGTTCGTCGGTGACGTCTTCGGCGCGCCGCTGGCATTCGAAGGCCTCATGGCCTTCTTCTTCGAAGCCACCTTCATCGGGGTCTGGATCTTCGGGTGGAACAAGCTCCCCAAGGCGCTGCACCTGGCATCCATCTGGATGGTGGTGTTCGGCTCGACCCTCTCGGGGTACTTCATCCTCGCCGCCAACGCCTTCATGCAGAACCCGGTGGGGTACGAAATGGCCGCCGACGGCGGCAGGGCCGAGATGGTGGACTTCTGGGCGGTCCTGACCAACCCCGTCGTCCTGGCCGCCTTCCCTCACACGATCTTCTCCGCATGGATGTTCGCCGCCGCCGTCGTCATCGCCGTCAGCGCGTGGCACCTGCGCCGCGGTCAGCACCTGGTGACACTGCGCAAATCGCTGCGGTTCGGCATGTGGTTCATGATCATCTCCTTCATCGGCGTCGCCATCTCGGGCGACCAGCTGGGTCTGGTGATGGTGGAGACGCAGCCGATGAAGATGGCGGCCGCCGAAGCGCTGTGGGAGAACGCCTGCGGCGCGGATGCCTCCTTCTCGCTGTTCTCCCTCGGCACGCCCGACGGCTCCGAGGAGATCTGGTCACTGCGCGTGCCGTACCTGCTGTCGTTCCTGTCGACGCACACGTTCGACGGCTGCGTCGAAGGCCTCAACGACCTGCAGGCGCTGTACACCGAGCAGTTCGGCGACGGCGTGGACTACATGCCCGTCGTCTGGGTCACCTACTGGTCGTTCCGCTGGATGATGGGCCTGGGCGGCGTCGCCACCCTCATCTCGGTCGCCGGCCTCTGGGTCACCCGCAAGAAGGCGACCCGTCCGGTCGCGGACTGGATGTGGCGGGTCGCGATCTGGTCCGCGCCGCTGCCCCTGCTGGGGAGCCTCGTGGGCTGGGTCTTCACCGAGATGGGCCGCCAACCCTGGATCGTGTTCAGCCTCATGCTCACCGAGGACGGCGTCTCGCCGAACGTCCCCGGCTGGACGGTGCTGATATCGCTCGTCGCGTTCACCCTGATCTACGCCGCCCTCGCGGTGGTGGAGTTCGGGCTGATCCTCAAGGCCGCACAGAAGGGTCCTGATGCGGTGCCGGATTCCGGCGTCGACGGCCCCGCGGAGCCGGTACCCCTCGAAGACACCCCGACGACGGTCTACTAGGAGCACGTCATGGATCTCGCCTATCTCTGGTTCTTCATCGTCGGAGTGCTGTTCGTCGGGTACTTCGTGCTCGACGGGTTCGACTTCGGCGTGGGCATGTCGCTGCCCTTCCTCGGCAAGGACGAAGTCTCCCGCCGCCAGGTGATCAACACCATCGGCCCGGTCTGGGACCTCAACGAGACCTGGGTCATCGTCGCCGGGGCGTGCCTGTTCGCGGCGTTCCCGGAGTGGTACGCCACCCTGTTCAGCGGGTTCTACCTGGCGCTGCTGCTGATCCTGCTGGCCCTCATCCTCCGCGGCGTCTCGTTCGAATACCGCCACCAGCGCGACAGCCTCCGCTGGAAGCGGGGCTTCGACAAGATGATCATCATCGGCTCGGCCGTGCCGGCGTTGCTCTGGGGTGTCGCCTTCGCCAACATCGTGCAGGGAGTGCCCCTGGATGCCGACCACGAGTTCGTCGGTTCGCTGCTGACCCTGCTCAACCCGTACGGGCTGCTGGGGGGCCTGACCACGCTGCTGCTGTTCTTCACGCACGGCGTCTACTTCGTCGCGCTGAAGACCGACGGCCAGGTGCGCACCGACGCCCGGGCGCTGGCGGCGAAGTCCGGCCTGCTCACCGTCGTCGTCGCCGCGATCTTCCTGGTGTGGACGGTGGCGATGGCCGCCGGCGGCGGTGCCCCGCTGCTGATGCTGTCTATGGCCTGCGCCGTCCTCGCCGCGGTGCTGCTGATCGGCTCCGTCATCGCCAACCGGCGTGACCGGGAAGGCTGGGCCTTCGGGTTCGGCGCCGGCACCGTGATGTTCGCGGTGCTGACCCTGTGGCTGGCGCTGTTCCCCAACGTCATGCCGTCCACGACCGACCCGGCATTCAACCTGACGATCGAGAACGCGTCCAGCACCGACTACACCCTCACGATCATGACGTGGGCTGCGGTGATCTTCCTGCCGCTGGTGCTGCTGTACCAGGGCTGGACGTACTGGGTGTTCCGCAAGCGCGTCATGCGCTCGAGTATCGAAAAGGCCGCCGCGACGGTGCACTGAACCCTGACCGTCCCGGTCGCGGGCCGCGCGAGTCGCGCGCCGGACCGGGGCGGTCTGCTGTGCCGGCGCGTCGGGCACACCGTGGGAGGATCGAATCATGGCTTCGCAGGACGCGGAAGCACCACCGCGCGCGGGCGGCCGGCCCCTCGACCCCCGGCTGCTGACATACGCGCGCGCATCGCGGGCGTTCTTCTTCGTGATCGGGGCGATCGGGCTCGCCCAGACGCTGGTCATCGTCGCGTTCGCCTGGCTGCTGACCCGCGCGATCGTCGGCGCGATCGACGGGATGCCGTGGGGTGAGCTGTCCGGCATCCTCGCCGCCCTCGCCGGCGTCGTCGCGCTGCGCGCGCTGCTGCTGTGGTTGCGCGAAGTCGTCGCCGCCCGCGCGTCCGCCCGGGTGCAGGCCCAGCTGCGCGCGAACCTCGTCGAAGCCGTCGACACGCTGGGACCGGGGTGGCTCGCCCGTCACAACTCCGCCCACCTCGCCGTCACCGCCGGCCGGGGCCTGGATGCCCTCGACGCGTACTTCGCCCGCTACCTCCCCCAGCTGGTGCAGACGGCGCTGGCCACCCCGCTGATCATCCTGGTGATGTGGTGGATGGACTGGGTCTCGGGACTGACCGTGGTGCTCACCATCCCGCTCATCCCGTTCTTCATGATCCTCATCGGCATGGCCACCCGCGCCGTGCAGGACAAGCAGTGGCAGACGCTGCGGCAGCTGGCCGCGCGGTTCGCCGACACCGTCCGGGGGCTTTCCACCCTCACCGTGTTCGGCCGCCAGCATCGCGCCGTCACCTCGATCCAGCGCGTCACCGAGCGCTACCGCGACGAGACGATGCGCGTGCTGCGGGTGTCTTTCCTCTCCGGCTTCGCGCTGGAGTTGCTGGCGAGCCTGTCAGTGGCGATCATCGCCGTGTCGATCGGCTTCCGGCTGCTCGACGGCGAGCTGGCGCTGCTGGTCGGCCTGTTCGTGCTGCTGCTCGCGCCGGAGGCCTACCTGCCGCTGCGGCAGGTGGGAGTGCAGTTCCACGCCGCCGCCGAGGGCATCTCGGCCACCAACGACGTGTTCGCGGTGCTCGACGAGGCCCGCGCGGCACGCCGCGCCACAGCGACGGATGCGGGATCGGACGGCGCCGCTTCGTCGGCCCCCGAGCCCACCACAGTGGCATCCGGAGTGCTCGTACTGCGCGACCTGCGGGTGCGCTACGGCGATCGCGTGCTGCCGCCGGTGGACCTGGTGGCCCACGCCGGCGAACTGGTGCTGCTGGAAGGCGCCAGCGGCGCCGGAAAGTCCAGCGTGTTCGCGGCCCTGCGAGGAGCAGCCGAGTTCGACGGCGAGGCGACGCTGGGCGGCACACCGGTGACCGAACTGTCGCCGCATCGGTGGCTGGGCTGGGCCGGGCAGCGCGCCGGGCTCATCGCCGGCACGATCGCGGACAACGTCGCCCTCGGTGACGACACCTCCGACTCCGCGACGATCCACCGGGCGCTGGACCTCGCCTGCGCCGAGGACCTGAACCCCGACTACGAGCTCGGTGTGCAGGGCGCGGGACTGTCGGGCGGGCAGGCGCAGCGCGTCGCCGTGGCCCGCGCGATCCACCGGCAGCTGCGCGGCACGGCATCCGTGCTCGCGCTGGATGAGCCCAGCGCCGCGCTGGATGCCGAGACCGAGGAGCGGCTGTGGCTGAGCCTGCGGCGCATGGCCGACCAGGGCGCGATCGTGCTGCTCATCTCGCACCGCACGACGGCACGCGCGTACGCCGACCGCATCGTGCGCCTGGATGCCGCGGAGGTGCCGGCATGACGATGCAGCCGACCCGCCGGGCACCGTCCACGACCGCCGCGGACGTGCTGCGCGGCGCGATGCCGCCGTGGCGTCGCTTCTGGCGCGCCGCGGCATCCGGCGTCGCCACCGAGGCATCCGCCGTCGCCCTGCTCGCCGTCAGCGCCTGGCTCATCGTGCGGGCCAGCGAACAGCCCGCGGTGATGTACCTCACCGCCGCGGTCGTCGGGGTGCGCGCGTTCGCGCTCTCGCGTGCCGCGTTCCGGTATCTGGAGCGCCTCACCGCCCACGATGCGGCGCTGCGCCAGCTCGCCACCACGCGCACCTCGCTCGTGCGCCGACTGATTCCGCTGGCCCCCGACGGGCTCACCCGCACGCGGCGCGGCTCGGTGCTCGGCGCCCTCGTGGACGACGTCGACGACCTGCAGAACCTGCCGCTGCGGGTCGTGGAACCCCTCGTCGGATCGGCGGTGGTCGCGATCGCCGCCGTGGTGTTCATTGCGTTCGTGTCGTGGCCGGCCGCCCTGACGCTGCTGGGCTGCCTGCTCCTGGCCGCCGTCGTCGCGACGGTGTGGGGCTGGGCCGCCGGCGGACGGGCCGAGCGGGCCATCGCGCCGTTGCGTGCCACGCTCGCCGACGCCGTCACCGATCACCTCGGCAGCCTCGACGTGCTGCTGGCCTACGGCGCCGAGTCCGCCAGTCGTGCCCGCATCGCCCAGGCCGACGCCGCCGTGCGCCGAGCTGTGGTGCGCCGGGCCGGCGCGCAGGCGGCAACCACGGCGATCGTGTCGCTGCTGGCCGGTGCCGCCTCGATCCTCGCGGTCATGGTGACGGCTCCGGATGCCGCCACGCTCGGCGGTCCCGCCCTCGCGGTGGCCGTGCTGGTACCGATGGCGGTGTTCGAGGTGTTCGGCGCGGTGCCGCTGGCCGCCGCTTCGTGGCGGCAGGTGCGCGCGTCTGCCGAGCGGATCGCCGACGCGGTGCCCGACGGCATCCCCCCCGGACTCGTCCGCGACGACGTGCCGGCCACCGGCCAGGCGCCTGCACTGGGCGATGGCCTGCGACTGCGCGGGGTGTCGGCGAAGTGGCCGGGTGCCGCGGAGCCCTCGCTCAGCGGAGTGGACCTGGACGTGCACGCCGGGGAACGGCTGCTCGTGGTGGGTTCCAGCGGCGCGGGCAAGACGACGCTCGCACACGTGCTGGTGCGGTTCCTGGAGTGCACCGGCACGTACGAGATCGGCGGCCGGTCGGTGCGCGAGCTGTCCCCCGACGACGTGCGGCTGACGGTGGGGCTGTGCGAGCAGCAGCCGATGCTCTTCGACGAGGACATCCGGCAGAACCTGCTGTTCGCCCGCGACACCGCAACCGACGACGAGCTGGTCGCTGTGCTCGAGCGCGTGGGTCTGGGCCCGTGGCTGGTCGAGCGCGGCGGCCTGGATGCCCGCGTCGGCGAACGCGGCGCCCTCGTCTCCGGCGGTCAGGCGCAGCGCATCGCGCTGGCCCGGGCGCTGCTGCACGGTTTCCCGGTGCTGGTGCTCGACGAACCCACCGCGGGAGTGGACCCCGCGGCATCCGATGCACTGCTGACCGACCTGCTGCAGGCGGTCTCGCCCGAGCAGGCGGTCGTGCTGATCTCACACGTCACGGCGCCGGCAGGCCTGGTCGATCGGGTCGTACGGCTCGACAGCGGCCGGCTGCGCTGACGCTCGCGTTCGATCGTCGCGCACGCCCCCTCGTTGGGGCCAGGGTGGGCCGTGTGCGCCGACCGAATCGGCCGCAGGATGCCTCGGTCGTCACGAACGTCCCCGAGTCGGCCGCGGGAGGGCCGTTTGCGACGACCGGACAGGACGGGGCCTCGGTCGTCACGTATGCCCCGGAGTGGGCCGCGACACGGCCGTGTGCGCCGACCGAATCGGGCGCAGGATGCCTCGGTCGTCACGAACGCCCCCGGCGTCGGCCGCGGGAGGGGCATTTGCGACGACCGGACAGGACGGGGCCTCGGTGGCCACGTATGCCCCGGAGTGGGCCGCGACACGGCCGTGTGCGCCGACCGAATCGGGCGCTGGATGCCTCGGTCGTCACGAACGCCCCCGGCGTCGGCCGCGGCGGGGCCGTTTGCGACGACCGAGCGCGTGCGCAGGAGGCCTTGGTCGTCACGAACGTCTCCGGCGTGGTGGCCGGGGTCAGCCGAGCAGCAGCACGAGCGCCGTCATGGTCGCCGCGGCCACCGTGAGCGCGGCGAGGGCGTACCCGACGACGAGGCCGGCGCGGGCGTAGCCGCGGCCGGGTTCGCCGGTGGCGGCCACTTCGCGCAGCGCGAGGTGGCCGAAGACGATCCCGAGCGGCGCCAGCACGAACGCGAAGACCAGCGCGAGGAGGGCCTTGGCGTTGACCGCGGCCGCGACCGCCGATGCGGGGGCGGATGCCACGGGGTAGGAGCCCGCGGCATCGGCGGCACTGCGGTTCGGCAGTGCCGGGCGCTCCGGTACGGCCGACTGGGCCTTCGCCGCGGCCTCGCCTGCTGCGGATCCGACGGCGATCGCCTCCGCCCGCTGCGGGCCGACCGGGGCGAAATCAGCGCGATGCATCGTGTGGGCGGCGGCGGCGTCCAATGCGTCACCGGGCGCGGAGGCGTCGGTGACCCACCAGGGCTGCGGTTCGGCAGCAGTGACGCTCAGCGCAGCCGCGGCGGCGCGGGCGGCCGCCAGTTCGGCGGTCGACACGGTGGCGTCGGCCGCGGCGTCTTCCACTCCGGCCGGGGTCCACGGGACGCGATCGGCTGCGGCATCCGTCACCAGGCGGACGGCCTCCGTCATGGGACGGCCCGCCTCCGTCAACGGACGGCCCGCATCCGTCACCAGGCGGCCGATGGCTGTCACGGGACGGACGGCGCCCGGCGCCGCATCGGCGCTCTGGCCCCGCGCGGACCCAGCGGCGACCGCCGCGCGCCAGGCGGCGGCATCGGCGGAGTACGCCAGCGGATGCGCCCCGGAATCGCGGCGCCTGCCAGCGATCAGGTCGGTGAGCCCGGCCACCTGCGGTGGCGATCCGGGGGTGCGCGGGGGTCGGCGGGTGGCTGCGACGATGCCGGCCCACTCGATGAGAGCCGGATACGCCTGCGGATGCTCGGCGATCTGCTCGGCGTAGTCCGGGTACGCCGCCGCGATCGCGGCGAGATCGTGCGCAGTCGTCTCCGCCCGATGCAACGCCGTCCAGGCGTCGGCTGAGTCCCACCCGGCGGCGGGCGGCACGGTGACGGCGGTCATCGGGTACCTCCTGGCATCTAGTGCACCATTGCACGCGCAGCCAGGCGATGGGGAGATCTCCCCATCGCGGCAGCGACGTCAAGCGTCAGAGGTCGCGGGCGAAGGCCTGCACACCGTCGTGCGAGGGCACCCGCTCGAACCCGAGACGGTCGTAGAACGCCAGCGCGCCGGCATTGTCCTCCGATGCGACCAGGTGCAACCCGGTGACGCCCCGCGCACGCAGCGCCTCGACGAGCGTGTCGATGAGCCGGCGCCCCCAGCCCTGCCCCTGCAGTTCGGGCAGCAGGTCGATGTGCAGGTGCGCCGGATGCGTGTCGCCGTAGGGCTCCGCGCCGGGGCCGCGACCGTACGCGTAGATCAGCGTGCCGTCCTGCCTGCTGCGCTCGATGTCGGGCTTCGGCCAGCGCTGCGCGAAGCGCGGCCACCACTCGGTCGCGAACCACTCCTCGAAAGCCCGGGTATCGGGCACTCCCACGACATAGCCGGCCACGCGGCCGTCGTCGGTCTCCACGACGAACGCGAGGTCCGGATGCCGGGCCACATACGGCAGCACGAACACCTCGGCCCAGAGGTCGTCGTCGGCGAAGACGCCGGTGGCATCCGTGCCCGCATCCGCCGTCAGCAGGCACACGCGGGCGACGTCGGTTTCGTCGCCGGGGCGGTAGGGACGGATGTGAGTCATCCCGCCATCCTGGCAGCATCGGCGTCGACACCGACGATGCGGACGTCGGATGCCGCGACGCGCAGCCGCACCGGTCGCCCGGGAGCCAGCCCCAAGGCGGCGACGTCGTCCACCGAGACGTCGGCGGCCACCGCAGGCTCGGCGGTGTGCACGCGCACGCCGGCTGGTGTCTGCTCCAGGCGGACGACCCGTGCGAGCCACTGTCCGTCGACCGGCCTCGTTGTCTCCGCAGCGCGGAGGGCGCCGGTCCAGGTCGGATCGGCGACGGCGTCGACGGCTACCGCACCGGGGCGGAACAGAGCGGCCGCGGGGCCGTCGGTTGGCGCGCGGCCGATGGGTGTTCTCGCGCCGACGACGCCGGCCGGCAGTCGCAACCCGCCCGCCGACCAGGCGCCATCACGGGTCTCCCCGAGCACCCGGTTGAGGCCCGCGATCGCCGCACCGAACCCGGTGGTCGGCGCATGCAGCACCTCGCGCACCGGCCCCTGCTGAGTCACCCGCCCGTCCTCGAGCAGCACCAGCTGCTGGGCGGCGGCCGCGGCATCCACCGCGTCATGCGTCACGAGCACCGTGGTGGTGTGCACCGCGGCGAGCTGCTCGGCGAGCATGGTGCGGATGCCGGCGGCGGTCTCGGGGTCCAGCGCCGTCAGGGGCTCGTCCAGCAGCAGCACGTCGGGGGCCGCCGCGAGCGCGCGCGCCAGGGCGACCCGCTGCTGCTGGCCGCCGGACAGTTCCCGCGGCGCGTGGTCGCCTGCACCGGGCAGGCCCACCCGCCACAGCCACTCGTCCGCCTCCGCTGCGGCCTGCCCGCGCGGAACACCCCGGGCACGCAACCCGAAGGCGACGTTGTCGCGGGCGCTCAGGTGCGGGAACAGCCGTGGGTCTTGCCCGAGCAGCACGATGCCGCGCCGGTGCGGGGCCACGTGCACGCCGTGGCCGGACACCTCGCGGTCGCCGACCCGGATCGTGCCCGCCGAGGGCCGCACGAAACCGGCGAGCGCATCCAGCAGCGTGGATTTGCCGGCGCCGCTGGGCCCCATCACGGCGACCGTCTGCCCCGGCGCCGCCTCGATCGCCGCCTGCAGCCGGAAACCACGGCGGACCACGTCGATGTCGATGTGCAGGGCCGTGCTCACCGCAGAGCTCCCGGTCGCCAGGCGCGCACCAGCAGCAGCACCGTGACGGCGGTCACCAGCAGCAGCAGTGACAGCGCCACCGCCGTGCCCTGCGAGACTCCGGCACCGTTGAACGCGGTGTAGATGGCCAGCGGCATCGTCTGGGTGACGCCCGGAGCGTTGCCGGCGAACAGCGCGGTCGCCCCGAACTCCCCCACGGCGCGCGCGAAGCACAGGATGGTCCCGGCGACCAGGCCCGGCGCGGCCAGCGGCAGCGTCACCCGCCACAGCGTCGTCCAGTGTCCGGCACCGAGCCCGGCGGCGGTCTGTTCGTAGCCCACGCCGGTGGAGCGGAGCGTCCCCTCCAGCGCCAGCACCAGGAACGGCAGCGCGACGAAGGTCTGCGCCAGCACGACCGCGGTCGTGGTGAACGGAATCTGCACGCCCCACTGTGCTAGCGCCTGCCCCAGCCAGCCGTTGCGCCCGAACAGGAACAGCAGCGCGACACCGCCGACCATCGGCGGCAGCACGAGGGGCACCGTCACCAGCGCCCGCAGCACCGCGGCGGTGCGTGCGCCGGCGCGGGCGATCACGAGAGCCAGCGGCACGCCCAGCACGAGGCACACCGCGGTGGCCGCGAGCCCCGTCCGCAGCGACAGTCCCAGTGCCGCGAGTGCCGCCGGCGCGGTGACATCCGCCCACAGCGTCGACCATTCCACCCGCCCGATGAGCGCCGCCAGCGGCACCACCAGCAGCGCGAGGCCGACGACCGCGGGGATCGCGAGCACCGGCGGCATGAACCCACGCATGGCGCGGGCGGGCCGGACCCGGCGGGTGGTGCCTGCCGGCCGGGTGCTGCGGGCAGTCGGCCCGCTCACGGCGCCCCGAACCCGAGGCCGGCGAGCACGCCCTGCCCGTCGGGGCTGCGGACGAACGCGACGAACGCCGCGGCCGCGCGGGGGTTGGCGGATTCGGCGAGCGCGACGATCGGGTAGCGGTTCACGATGTCGGCGGCACCGGCGACGGGGATCGTGTCGACCGCGGCGCGCGCGGCATCCGTCACATACACCAGCCCCGCGTCGGCCTCGCCGGTCGCGACCTTCGTCAGCACGGCGGTGACGTTCTGCTCGTGGCTGTCGATGCTCGCCGTCACGCCCGCCGCGTCGAGCAGGGCTCCGGATGCCGCACCGCACGGCACCGCGGCGGCGCAGGCGACGACGATGAGGTCGGGGTCGGCGAGGTCGGCGAGGTCCTGCACGCCGCCGGGGTTGCCGGGCGGGACAACCAGGGCGAGGGTGTTGGTGGCGAACGCGGCGGGGTCGGTGGCCAGACCGGCATCCACCACCGTCTGCATCGTGGCCTGATCGGCGGCGGCGAACACGTCGACGGCGGCACCCTCGACGATCTGCGTCGCGAGGGTGGGAGAGCCGTCATAGGCGATGGGGAGCACCTCCAGTGACGGATGCCGCGCCTCGAACGCCGTCGCGAGGTCGTCGAACGCGGCCTGCAGCGACGCCGCGGCGGCGATGGACAGTTCGCCGGTCAGTTCCGGGCCGGGGTCGGCCGCGGGCGCGGCGGGAGCGTTCGGGTCTTCGTCGGGGCCGGCGGCGGTGCCGGGGGCGGTCGCGCTGGCGGCGCAGCCGGCCCCCGTCAGCGCGATGGCCGCGAGCGCGGCGGCGACGGCGTGACGCGCGCGCACGTCAGGCCTTCGGGGTTTCGACGATGACGTTGGTGGCCTTCACGACCGCGACGGCGAGGGAGCCGGGTTCCAACGCCAGTTCGCGCACGGCCTCGGCCGACAGCAGCGACACGACGCGGTGGGGCCCGGCCTGGATGTCGACCTGCGCCATGACGCCGTCGATCTGCACGCGCGTGACGAGTCCGACGAACCGGTTGCGGGCACTGGAGAGCACGTCGGTGGGGTCGGCCGTGCTGCGCGCGAGTTCGGTCGCGTGCGCGGCGAGCGCATCGCCGGGGATGCGCGCCGGGCTCTCCCCGGTCGTCGGCAAGGTGCCCTGGTCGACGAGGCGGCGCACGGTGTCGTCGCTGACGCCGAGCAGGCGCGCGGCCTCGGAAATGCGGAAGCTGTCCACGCCCCGACGCTAGCACCGCAGCCGCGGAGGTTCGAGCCCGATTTTCCCGCACCCGCGGCACCCGTCGTCCCCTCCCCGGCGCCCCTGCTCCCCTGTCACAAACGGGCGCTCCCGGCGACCATTCGTGACAGGGGCGCGCCACGCGGGCGCGGATGCCGCGGGCGTACGCTGGCTGCATGCCGCTGCCGCCATTGGTCGAGCCCGTCGCCGCGCTCTCGGACGCCGAGACCGCGCGCACGGCACGGCACCGCACGCTCGCCGGGCTCGGGGACATCGGCCAGCGTCGCCTCGCCGCCGCGCACGTCGCCGTCGTCGGTGCGGGAGGGCTCGGTTCCCCCGTCGTCCTCGCGCTCGCCGGTGCCGGCATCGGCTCGATCACGGTCATCGACGACGACGAGGTCGAGCACTCCAACCTGCACCGGCAGGTCATGCACCGCCACGCCGACGTCGGCTCCCCGAAGGTCGACTCGGCCACCCGCGTCACCGCCGACCTCTCCCCCGAGACGGTCGTGCACGCGGTGCGCGAGCGCCTCACCCCCGACAACGCCGACCGGCTGCTGGCCGGCGCCCACGTCGTGATCGACGGCACCGACACGTTCGAGACCCGTTCCGCCGTCGCCGACGCCTGCGAACGGCTCGGGACGCCGCTGGTGTGGGGCGTGCTGCAGGAGTTCCACGCGCAGGTCACGGTCTTCTGGTCCACCCCGCCCGCGGGCCACCCGGCGGTGCGGCTGGCTGACCTGTACCCGCCCGACAGCGTCGGCGAGGTCCCCACCTGCGCACAGGTCGGCGTGCTCGGGGCGCTGTGCCTCCAGGTGGGCGGCATCATGGCGATCGAAGCACTCAAGCTCCTCGCCGGCATCGGCGAGCCGCTGCTGGGCCGCGTCCTCGTGATCGACGCCCTCCGCTCCCGCCAGCTCGAGGTGCCGCTGCGGCCCACGACCGCCACCGAAACCCCCACGACCAAGACCCCCAGCGCCGTCCCCATGCTCACGGCCGAGCAGACCCGTGCGGCGCAGGATGCCGGGGCGACGCTGCTCGACGTGCGCGAACCGTTCGAGACGGCCACCGGCGTGATCCCCGGCTCCCTCCTCATCCCGCTGGACGCCCTCCTCGCCAACCCCGCGCACGCGCTCCCCGACCCCACGGCGCGCGTCATCGTCGTGTGCGCCGTCGGCTTCCGCGCACAGCGCGCGGCCGCCGCCCTGCGCCTGGCCGGGATCGACGCGTCGGTACTCGCGGGCGGCCTGGCCGAGTGGCGCTTCGAGACGGTCCCCGCGTGAGCGAACTGCAGTCGGTCGAGCAGCACCTCGCCGGCATCCTGACCGTCACACCGCTGCTCGAGAACGAACATAGCGACCTCACCGATGCCGCCGGCCGCACCCTGCGGCATCCGGTGCGCGCCGCCGTGGACATCCCGGTGTTCGACAACTCCGCGATGGACGGGTTCGCGGTGCGCTTCGCCGATGTCGCGGATGCCGCGCCCGACCGCGCCGTCACCCTGCGAGTCGTCGCCGATCTGCCCGCCGGCACTCCCGACGACCCGCCGCTGGCCGCCGGTGAGGCCGCACGCATCATGACCGGCGCCCCGGTGCCGACCGACGCCGACACGATCGTGCCGTTCGAGGACACCGCGGGCGGCCTCGCCGACTCCCTCGGCTCCGTGACCGTCACCCACGCGCCCCGCGCACCGGGGGCGCACCTGCGCCGCGCCGGCGGAGACGCCCGCCGCGGCGACGAGGTGCTGCCCGCCGGGATCGTCCTGGGTGCCCTGCAGGTGTCAGCGGCCGCCGCCGCCGGCGTCGCCACCGTGGTCGTCTCACGCCGCCCGCGGGTCGCGGTCGTCTCGACAGGATCCGAGCTGGTGGCACCGGGGCAGCCGCTGCGCCGCGGACAGATCCCGGAGTCCAACAGCCTGCTCCTGGCCGCCCTCGCCGCCGAGGCGGGGGCCATGGTCGTCGCGCGCACCAGCGTCGACGACGACGGCGAGGACTTCCGCCGCGTGCTCGACCGCGTGACCCGCGGCCCCGACGCCGCCGACGTCGTGGTCTTCTCCGGCGGCGTGAGCGCGGGCGCCTACGAAGTGGTCAAGAACGAACTCGCCGGCACGATGACCTTCACCAAGGTCGCGATGCAGCCGGGAAAACCGCAGGGATTCGGGCGGATGCCGCACGGCCCGCTGCTGTTCGGCCTGCCGGGCAACCCGGTCAGCTCCGCGGTGTCGTTCGAGATGTTCGTCCGCCCCGCCCTGCTCGCCCTGCAGGGCCGCACCGACCGGCACCGGCCGCTCTTGCGCCTGCCGGCGGCGGTGGGCTGGCGCACCCCGCAGGGGCGCCGACAGTACCTGCCCGCCGTGATCGACCGCACCGACCCCGCCCGCTGGACCGTTCGCCCGGCGACCGCCGGGGGCTCCGGCTCGCACCTGGCCGGCGGACTCGGCCGCGCCGAGGCCTACGCGATCGTGGCAGCCGCGGTCGACGCGGTCGCCCCCGGCGACCCCGTGGATGTCATGCTGGTGTCATGAGCTTCACGCACCTGGATGCCACCGGTCACGCCCGCATGGTGGACGTCACCGCGAAGCAGCCCACCGTGCGCGCCGCGACCGCGCGCGGGTTCGTACGTTGTGCACCGGAGGTCGTCGCCGCACTCCGCGACGGGTCGGTCCCGAAGGGCGACGTGCTCGCAGTCGCGCGCATCGCCGGCATCCAAGCGGCCAAGCAGACCCCGGCGCTCCTCCCCCTCGCCCACGTCATCGGCGTGCACGGCGCGACGGTGGATCTCGCGATCGTCGACGACGGCGTCGAGATCGAAGCCACCGTGCGCACCGCCGACCGCACCGGTGTGGAGATGGAGGCGCTGACCGCCGTGTCCGTCGCCGCACTCGCCGTCGTGGACATGGTGAAGGGCATGGACAAGTCCTCCTCAATCGAGCACGTCCGCATCACCGCGAAGGAAGGCGGGCGCTCGGGCACCTGGACGCGCCCAGGCGAGCCGTGAGCACCCTCGCCGCGATCCTGCTGGCCGGCGGCCGCGCGACCCGCGTGGACGGCGCGGCCAAGCCACTGTTCGACGTGGGCGGGCGCACCCTGCTGCGCCACTCCGTCGAGGCCGCCGCTGCCGTCGGTGCCACGCCGATCACGATCGTGGGTCCGCAACCGGATGCCGCCATGCACCCCGAGGTCGCGATCGCCGCGGCAGCCATCCCCGCCCAGGTCACCTGGGTACGGGAAGACCCGCCGTTCGGCGGCCCGGCCGCGGGCATCGCCGCGGCTCTGGCGTCGTGGGATGCCGACCCGGAGTGGACCCTCGTGCTCGCGTGCGACCTACCGGGTGCCGGGGCCGCCGCCGCCCGCCTCATCCGGGACATGGTGCTGCTTCCCACCGACACCGAGGGCCTGTGCCTGGCCGACGCCACGTCGCGGCCGCAGTGGCTGACCGGGGTGTACCGCACCGCCGCGCTGCGCCGTGGCGCAGCGGCGCTGCCGGCACGGGGCCACGGGGCATCCATGCGGGAGCTGCTCGACGACCTCGCCATCGCGACCGTCGTCGCTCCCCCCGCCGAGACCGCCGACGTGGACACGTGGGAGGATCTGACCGAAGCCCGGCGCCGGTTCACCCAGGAGGACTCCCCATGAGCGATCGCACCCTCCCACCCGAGGCCCTGGACGCGTGGGCGCTTGCCCTGCGCGAACGCTTCGCCCTGAGCCCCGAAGACGTGCCGATCGCGCTGATCCTCGACCTCGCCCGCGATGTCGCGACCGGCGTCGCGCGCCCTGCCGCGCCGTTCAGCGCCTTCGTCGCCGGGCTCGTCGCCGGCCGCGCCGGCGGCACCCCCGACGACGTCCGCGCGGCCGTGGGCGCGATCACCGAGCTCGCCGCGGGCTGGCAGGGCGAGGGCCAGGCCTGATGGCCCGGGTGCGCTATTTCGCCGCCGCCGAGGAGATGGCCGGCCGCGCCGAGGAGCACCGGGACGAACCGACCCTCGGCGACCTGCGGGCCGCTCTGGTATCGGAGCGGCCGGGGCTGGGCGGCATCCTGCCCCGCTGCGCCGTGCTTGTCGGCGGTGCGCGCGTCGACGACGACACCCCGCTGGGGGCCGACGACCTGGTCGACGTGCTGCCGCCGTTCGCCGGCGGGTAGCCGGGGCTTCAGCCGCGTCAGCCGCCGATGCCCTTCCAGGCCGTGGTGCCGTCGGCCTCGACCTGACGCTTCCACACCGGCAGCTCGGTCTTGATCGTCTCGATGAGGGCGCGGCACACCTCGAACGCCTCCGCACGGTGCGGCGAGGCGACGGCGATCACCACCGCGAGGTCGCCGACCTGCAGCCGCCCGATGCGGTGGCTGACGGCGACGATCGCCCGGCCGTCGCCGATCGCGCGGTCGGCGATCGCGTGCAGCGTCGCCTGGGCGTCGGGGTGTGCGGAGTACTCCAGCGCGACCACGGCGGTCGCGGCATCCGGATCGTGGTCGCGCACCCGGCCGATGAACGTCGTGACGGCGCCGGCGGTGTCGTCCTCGACGGCGGCGAGGTGCTCGGCGATATCGAGGGCCTCCCCGCTGATGCGGGCGAGGCGCACGGCGGTCACGGGTGGTCTCCGCCGGCGAGCTGGTCGATGACGTGACCGGCCACCGACACGACGACCGGGATCCCGGCTGACACCCCCGCAGGCGAGCCGGGGAGGTTGACGATCAGCGCGCCACCGGCCACCCCCGACAGTCCGCGGGTGAGCAGACCGGCGGGTTTCTCGGCCGCGCCGCGGCGGCGGAGTTCCTCGGCGATGCCGGGTATCTCACGGTCGAGCACCCGGGCGGTGCCCTCGGGTGTCTGGTCGCGCGGCGAGACTCCGGTGCCCCCGGTGGTGACGATCAGGTGTGCCCCGGCGGCGAGCGCGTCGCGCAGGGCACGCTCGACGCTGTCGCTGCCGTCGGCCACGACCACGGCGTCGTCGCAGGTGAACCCCCCCTCGCGCAGGGCGGCGACGGCGACGGGGCCGCTGCTGTCGGGGCGCAGACCGGCGGCGGACCGGTCGGAGACGGTCACGACGACGGCGGTGTGCGGCATCCCCACAGCCTACGAGCCCCGGCGCCGTCGGAATTCAGGCTGCGCGGCCGATTCCGCCCCGAAAACCGGCCCCGACGTCACCTCAGCCTGAATTCCGACAGCCCGCGCCCGCCCGCGGCGGCAGAATTCAGCCTCAGCGGCCGATTCCGCCCCGAAAACCGGCCCCCGCGCCGCCTCAGGCTGACTTCCGCCGCCCCGCCGCCGGCGCCCCGGCCGCCTCGGCCTCGGCCGTGGCGATGATGCGGTTGGCCATCCCGCGGAACACGAACCCGTGGAACGGCAGCACCGCGAGCCAGTACAGCCGGCCGGCCAGGCCACGCGGGAAGAACACCGCGCGCTGGTCGTACCGCGACCCGCCGTCGGCCGCGGTGGCCCGCAGTTCCAGCCACGCCTGGCCGGGCACCTTCATCTCGGCGCGCAGGCGCAGTACCTGCCCCTCCTCGACCGTCTCCACCCGCCAGAAGTCGATCACGTCGCCCACGGACACCCGGGAGCGGCTGCGCCGGCCGCGGGCGAGCCCCACGCCGCCGGCGACCTTGTCCATCCAGCCGCGCACCGCCCAGAGCACCGGCGTGGAGTACCAGCCGTTCTCACCGCCGATCCCGGCGATCACCGCCCACAGCCGCTCCGGGGCGGCCGAGGTCAGCGCGGTGCGCTCGTCGACGTAGACGGTGCGCCCCGCCCACTCCGGGTCGGAAGGCAACGGGTCCGACGGCGCCCCGAGCACCTCGGCGTCCTGCCAGCTGGTCTCCACGTCGTCGGCCGCCACTCGCCCCAGCGCGAGGGCCACCGCCCGCCGGTACGGCATGAGGCCACCCTCGGGCAGCGGGATGAGGTCGTCGATGGCATGGTCATCCATGACGCACTCGTTCTGCAGCGATGCCACCAGCGGGCGGGCGATCGCCCGCGGAATCGGCGTGACGAGGTTCACCCAGTGCGACGCGAGCCCCGGCGTGAACACCGGCAGCGACGCGATCGCCCGCTGCGGCAGCCCCGCCTCGACGGCGTAGCCGTTCATCATCTGCCCATACCGCAGCACGTCAGGCCCGCCGATGTCGACGGCCAGGTTCACGTCGGCATCCACGCGTGCCGCCGACAGCAGGTAATACAGCACGTCGCGCACGCTGATCGGCTGGATGCGGTTGCGCACCCACCGCGGCGCCGGCATATACGGCAGCACCTCGGTGAGGTGGCGCACCATCTCGAACGACGCCGAGCCCGACCCGATCACCACTCCGGCCTGCAGCACCAGCGTCGGCACGGCCGACCGCAGGAACACCTCCCCCACCGCCACCCGCGAACGCAGGTGCGGCGACAGGTCCCCGCCGGCGGGATGCAGCCCGCCGAGGTACACGAGGCGACGGACGGATGCCGCGGCGGCGGCATCCGCGACCGTCTCCGCCGCCCGCAGATCTGCGGTGTCGAACCCGGGTCCGGCCGCCATCGAATGCACGAGGTAGTAGAGGACGTCGACGCCGCGGACCGCCTCGGCCATGGCTGCCGCGTCGTCGGCGGACCCGGCGACGACCTCGACGTCGCCGCCCCAGGGGAAGGCAGCCAGCCGTGCGGGGTCGCGCGCCAGCACCCGCACCCGGTACCCGGCGCCCCGCAGCCGCGGGACCAGCCGGCCGCCGATGTACCCGGTGCCGCCCAGCACGAGAGCCAGCGGCGCCGACCCGTCGGCCCGCGGCACGGCACGCAGCGCCGGTTCCTGCCCGGTGGGAGCCGTCAATTCGCTCATGCCGCGACGCTACGTCGTGGCATCCGTCCGCGCCTGGTCTTGCGCCGGATGCCTCGGCGTGCACGCCGGACCGGCATCAGGCTGGGCGGCGCTCCAGCCGCACGATGACGGCCTTCGACGTCGGCGTGCCCGAGACGTCGGCCACCGAATCCAGCGGCACCAGCACGTTGGTCTCGGGATAGTACGCCGCGACGTTGCCGCGGGGAGTCTCGTAGCCGACCAGGCGGAACGCCTCGGCGCGGCGCTCCTCGACGCCGGCAGGCCCCGACCACTCCGAGACCAGGTCGACGACGTCGCCGTCGGCAAAGCCCAGCCCGGTGATGTCCTGCGGGTGGATCAACACGACCCGGCGCCCGCCGTGGATGCCGCGGTAGCGGTCGTCCTTGCCGTAAATGGTGGTGTTGTACTGATCGTGCGAGCGGAGGGTCTGCAGCAGCAGGCGCCCCTCAGGGATGTGCGGGTACTCCAGCGGGTTCGCGGTGAACCGCGCCTTGCCGTCGACCGTGGCGAACCGACGCGCGTCGCGTGGACCGTTGGGGAGGAAGAAGGTGCGGCCCTTCTCGATGCGCTGCTCGTAGTCGTCGAACCCGGGGATGGTGCGCTGGATGTGTGCGCGGATGAGCGCGTAGTCCTTCTCCAGCGCCGCCCAGTCCGCCCGCGGGGCGTTGACGGCACCGTCGAAGACCAGGGCGCACAGTCGCGCGACGATCGCGACTTCGCTGAGCAGATCGTCGGCGGGCGGGGTGAGCCGGCCGCGCGAGGCGTGTACGGCTCCCATCGAGTCCTCCACGGTCACCCGCTGCTCCGCGCCGCCGCGGCGATCGCGGTCGGTGCGGCCGAGCGTAGGAAGGATGATGGCGCGGCGCCCGGTGACCACGTGCGACCGGTTGAGCTTGGTCGACACCTGCACCGTGAGATCGAGGTTCGCCATGCCCTGCTCGACCACGGCGGTGTCGGGGGTGGCGCTGACGAAGTTGCCGCCCATCCCGAAGAAGAACCTCGCCCGCCCATCGCGCATCGCCCGGATGGCCTCGACGGTGTCGAACCCGTGCTCGCGCGGCGCCCGGAACCCGAACTCGCCGTCGAGCGCCGCGAGGAACCCCTCGGACGGCTTCTCGTAGATGCCCACCGTGCGGTCGCCCTGCACGTTGGAGTGTCCCCGCACCGGGCACACTCCGGCGCCGGGCCGGCCGATGTTGCCCTGCAGCAGCAGCACGTTCACGACATCACGCAGCGTCGGCACCGAGTGCTTGTGCTGGGTGAGCCCCATCGCCCAGCACACGATCGTGGACTTCGAGGTGCGCACCGCTTCGCCGACGGTGCGCAGCGTCTGCTCGGTCAGGCCGGTGGCCTCCTCGAGGTCGGGCCACCGGGCGTCGGCCAGCTCACGCCGGTAGGCGTCCAGTCCGCTGGTGTGGGCGGCGATGAAGTCGTGGTCCAACACCCCGCCGTCGCGGTCCTCCGCCTCCAGCAGGTGTTTGCCTATCGCCTGGAACAGCGCCTGGTCGCCGCCGAGGCGGATCTGCAGGAACAGGTCGGCCAGCGTCGTGCCGCCGAACGCGATACCGCGCGGGGTCTGCGGATTCTCGAAGCGCACCAGCCCCGCTTCCCGCAGCGGGTTGACGGCGATGATGGTGGCGCCGCGCTGCTTGGCCTTCTCCAGGGCGCTCAGCATGCGGGGGTGGTTGGTGCCGGGGTTCTGGCCGGCCACGATCAGCAGGTCGGCGTCGTGGATGTCCTCGATCGAGACGGTGCCCTTGCCGATGCCGATCGTCTCGTTCAGGGCCGACCCCGACGACTCGTGGCACATGTTCGAGCAGTCGGGAAGGTTGTTGGTCCCGAATCCCCGCACCAGCAGCTGGTAGAGGTACGCCGCCTCGTTGGACGTGCGACCCGAGGTGTAGAAGACCGCCTCGTCGGGGTCGCCCAGGTCACGCAGCGCCGCGGCGATGATCTCGAGCGCCTCGTCCCAGCCGATCGGCCGGTAATGGGTCGCGCCCTCGTCCAGCAGCATCGGGTGCGTGAGCCGGCCCTGCTGACCGAGCCACCAGTCGTCGTGGCCGCGCAGTTCGGCCAGCGAATGCTCGGCGAAGAACTCCGGGCCGACGCGGCGCAGCGTCGCCTCCTCGGCGACGGCCTTCGCGCCGTTCTCGCAGAACTCCGCGGCGTGCCGTTTGTTCTCCTCGGGCCAAGCGCAGCCAGGGCAGTCGAAGCCGTCCTTCTGGTTGATGCGCACCAGGGTCTGCACCGACCGGGCGATGCCCATCTGGTCGTTGGCGACGCGCAGGGAGTTGAGGACCGCGGGAATCCCGACCGCCACCGTCTTGGGCGCGGTGATGCGGATCTGCGACTCGTCGATGTCGTCGGCGGGGGGCTTCGATGCCATGCTCCGATGCTAGGCCGCATCCCGGCCGCCCGGCCAGGACCCCCGGGTTCTGCACAGCCTGCACGGATCGCCGATGCTACGCGATGCGCGCGACAACGCATTCGGCGCCGAGTCGCCAGGCGGCGGCCGGTGCCGAACACCGGATCACGCCGGCAGTGACGCGACCCTGCGGCTCACCCGGTTCTGCTCCGCCCGCAGCTGCACCGCGAACGCCGCCGCCACCACGAGGGCGGCTCCGGCTCCCACGAACGCCCCGCCCAGGGTGTCGCTCAGCCAGTGCGCATGCAGATACGTGCGGCTGAACGCCATCAGCGCCACCCACACCGCCCCGGCCACGGCCACCCACACGCGCGGGAACAGAACCACCGCGACCACCGCGATCGTCGCGGCGTTGGCGGTGTGTCCGGACGGGAACGATCCGTAGTCGCTGATCACGATGATCTCTTCGGGGCGGGCGCGGCCGAACAGATGCTTGAGCACCTGCACCCCGGCGGCGCTGAACACCGACGCGGCGATGAAGAACAGCGCCCCGATGTAGCGGCGCAGCAGCACCAGCACCAGGGCGCCGCCGATCGGTACGACGAACACCCCGACCACTCCCCCGCCGAGCCAGTTCATCGCGTAGGAGAACAGCGTCACCGGCTCCACCGTCCACTGCAGCAGGGTGAGGTTCCACCAGTCGTCGACGATGAACGGCGTGGTCCCCCGCAGCAGAATCCAGCCACCGAGCCCGCACGCGAACGCGATGAGCACGAGGCCGGGTACGAGCAGTCCTGCCACGGGGCGACGAAGGGGATCCATGAGCCCATTGTGCGTGCTCAGTCCGTCACCCGGCATGGGCCTTGCGCGCGATGCGCTGCCGACGCTACGGAGCCAGCCGCGCAACCGTCTTCGGCCGCACCACGAGCCACAGCGACAGCGTCGCGATCACCGCACAGCCGACCATCACCGTGGCCATCGTGGTCGGGGTGATCCCGGCGTCGCCGGCGACCCAGCCCACCACCGGCGAAACCATGCCGGCGACGCCGAAGTTCACCGCGCCGATGAGGGACTGCGCCGTACCCGCCGCCTTGCCATGGCGGTCCAGCGCCAGCACCTGCACACACGGGAAGGTGAACCCACACGCGGTCATGAAGACGAACAGCGGGATCATCACGCCCCACAGCCCCGCGCCCAGCGCGTCGCAGAGGATGATGGCGGATGCTGCAATCACGAGAGTCCCGGTGGAGAACGCCATCACCCACTGCGGCCCGAACCGGGTCGCCAGCCGCGAGGCGCTCTGCACGCCGATGACGACGCCGACGGAGTTGATCGCGAAGAGCAGTCCGTACTGCTGCGCGTCGAAGCCGTAGGTCTGCTGGAACAGGAACGACGACGCCGACAGGTACGAGAACAGGCCGCTGAAGGTCATGCCGCCGATGATGAGCACGCCGATGAAGACCCGGTCGCTCAGCACGCTGCGGTAACGCTGCAGCACCGTGGTCGAGCCCCTCTCGCGCCGGCGGGCAGGCGGGAGCGTCTCGGGCAGGAACAGCAGGGCGCACACGAGCATGACCGCGCCGTAGACGGCGAGGACGATGAAGATGCCGCGCCACGGCATGACGGCCAGCAACCCGGAACCCACGAGCGGGGCCACGACGGGAGCCACGCCTGATACCAGCGCGAGGCGGCTGAGCATGACGACCAGCCGGCGTCCGCCGAACAGGTCGCGCACGATCGCAGCGGCCACGACGCCACCCGCGGCAGCACCGGCACCCATCAGCACGCGCGTCACCGAGAGCAGTTCCAGCGTGGGGGCAAACGCGGCGGCGGTGCTGGCCAGCACGTGCAGTGCGGTCACCACGATGAGCGGGATGCGGCGGCCGACCTTGTCGCTGAGCGGCCCCACCACCAGCTGACCCAGCGCGAAGCCGATCATCGTGCCGGTGAGGGTGAGCTGGATCGCGGCCGCGCTGGTCTGGAAGTCGGCCTCCAGCACCGGGAATGCCGGGAGGTAGAGGTCGATCGTGAAGGGCCCCAGGGCCGTCAGCGCGCCGAGCAGGATGATGTAGAGCACGCGGCGGCGGGTCGACAGCGAGTCGCCCGGATGCACCACGACCGGTGCGGTGATCGGGTTGGCACCGAGCGTGCTGATAGCCCCCGTTGAGGGGCGCGCGGCGTGCGGACCGCGGGATGCAGAGACGGTGGGAACGGGGGCGGTATCGAGCACAGTATCCAGAGCTGTCGCGTTCGGGCGACGTCGAAACGATTCGAGAACCGATCGAGTCTAGCGTCTTCCCAGCCACAGGCCCATGCGCACGAATAGGCTGAACCCACCCACGCGCTTGCGCACCCGCTATCGAGCCGAGATCACAATGACCCCGACGCCCCCGAGCCCCTCCGCCAAGCGCGTGAGCGGCAACCCCGCCACCCAGGCGGGCATCACCCTCACCGTCAAGCAGCAGCGTGAGCAGCAGAAGCAGGAGAAGCTCGCCGAGTATCAGCGGCAGCTCGCCAAGCGCCGCCGCAGCAAGCTGGTCTGGTGGACCGTCGGCGTGGCCGCCACCCTTGCGATCATCGCGCTCATCGCGGCATCCATCATGCTCACGCCGAAGCCGGTCACCTTCGACCGCGGCGACGGTGATGGGTCGTCCATCTCGGGTCTCGAGACGTTCGAGAACACCGCCAACCACGTCGAAGGCGACGTGGCGTACCCGCAGAGCCCGCCCGCCGGCGGCGACCACCACGCCGGCTGGCTCAACTGCGCCGTGTACTCCGAGCCGGTTCCCGAGGAGAACGCGGTGCACTCGATGGAGCACGGCGCGGTGTGGATCACCTACGACCCGGATGCCGTCGACAGTGCAGCCCTGGACGGCCTCAAGGCCAAGCTTCCCTCCAGCTACGTGATCCTCTCCCCCGTGACGGGACTGGACGCCCCGGTCGTGATGAGCGGCTGGAACGCGCAGCTGAAGCTCGACTCGGCCGACGACGAGCGGGTCGAGGAGTTCCTCACCGCGTTCTGGCGCAGCCAGAGCGTGCCCGAACCGAACGCCGCGTGCACCGGCGGGCTGGACGCGCCCGGCAAGCAGTCATGACCGAGGCGCCGCGGCGCCGGTGGATCGCGATCGTCCTGATCGCGGTCGCCGTCGCCGCGGTGGCCTTCGCGATCGGCCGCTTCTCGACCTTCGCCGCATCCGGCCCGGCGCTGCCGACGACGGATTCGGCGGAGGCAGGGTTCGCCCGCGACATGCAGGTGCACCACGCGCAGGCCATCGACATGGCGATGACGATCTACCGCAAGACCGAGGACGAAGACATCCGGGCGCTGTCCTACGACATCGCCACCGGCCAGTCGGCCCAGCGAGGCGAGATGTACGACTGGCTGGTCAAGTGGGGACTTCCGCAGGCGGGCGGCCCGGCGATGGCGTGGATGTCCGAGTCCGAGGCCGGACACGACCACGGCGTCTCGTCGGCGGAGCCGCTGACGGCCGAGCAGGAGCGGGAGGCGATGGGCATGGCATCCGCCGATGAGCTCACCGCCCTCGCCGACGCCGAGGGCACAGCCGCCGACTGCCTGTTCCTGGAGCTGATGATCCGCCACCACGAGGGTGCGATCCCGATGGCCGAAGCCGTGCTCGAGCTGGGCTCCGAACCGCGCACCCTCGCCGTCGCCAAGAGCATGCGCAACGGCCAGCAGTTCGAGATCGACGCGATGACCTCGATGCACCAGCGCCTCTCCTGCCCGGCCTGACCCGCCCCCAAATCCGTGAGACCACAGCTGGTGGCCGAGACAGTGGTTGTTTCCCACGGTCTCGGCCACCAGCTGTGGTTTCAGCGATTCTGGCGCCGGCGCCGCGCTAGCCCTTCGTGGAGCCTGCCAGCAGGCCCCGGACGAAGTACCGCTGCAGGGAGAAGAACACGATCAGCGGGACGATCAGCGAGACGAAGGCGCCCGCGGTCAGCCGCTGCCAGTCCTGGCCACGAGTGCCGACCATCTCCGCCAATCGTTGTGTGAGTGGCGCGACGTCTTGCGTACCGCCGGAGAAGATCAACGCGACGAGCAGGTCGTTCCACACCCACAGGAACTGGAAGATGGCGACGGATGCGATCGCCGGCGTGGCCAGCGGCAGCACCACCCGCAGGAAGATCTGGCTGTGGGACGCGCCGTCCACTCGGGCGGCTTCGATGACTTCGCCTGGTATCTCCGAGATGAAGTTGTGGAGCAGGAAGATCGTCAGCGGCAACGCGAAGATCGTGTGCGCGATCCACAGCGGCAGGTAGTTCTGCGCCGGGATGATCGGGATGACGTCGTGCAGCCACCCCATCCCCGGCTTCAGCCAGATCGAGAACGTCTGCAGCAGCGGGACGAGCGCCATCTGGATCGGCACGATCTGCAACGCGAAGATCAAGATGAAGAGCCAGTTCGAGAACCGGAACCTCATCCAGGCGAATGCGTAGGCGGCCATCGACGCGAACACCAGCGGGAAGATCGTCGCCGGAATCGCGATCGCCAGCGAGTTGACGAAGTATGCGCCCAGCTGCGGGGAGGACCGCGATGGCGACAGCAGCACCTCGCGGTAGTTGTCGAGTGTGAACCCGGGGTTCTGGAAGATCGTCCACCAGCCGGACGAGTCGATGAGTTCGGCCGGGCGGAACGACGAGACCAGCAGACCGAATGTGGGGATCGTCCACAGCACCGCGATGATCAGGGCGGCGACGGTCGCCGTGCGGGACGTGAGGCGGCGCTTTGTGCGGGCGACCTTGGTCGGCTCCAGGACCTCTCGGTAGATATCCCGTCCGTCGTCGGTCGGCAGGTCGACTGGAGCCACGCTGCTCATCGGATCTCCCTCTGCTTGCGAAGCACGTTGACGTTGTAGATGACGATCGGCAGCACGAGGAGAAACAGGACCACTGCCAGGGCCGAGCCACGACCGACCTCACTGGCGCGGAACGCCTGGGTGTACATCTCGTTGGCGACGACGCTCGTGTTGAAATTGCCGCCGGTCATGGTGCGCACGATGTCGAACACCTTCAGGGTGGCGATCGAGATCGTCGTGAGGACGACGACGAGCGAGCCCCGGATGCCGGGGACGGTGACGTTGGTGAACCGCTGGATGGCGTTGGTTCCGTCCAACTGCGCGGCTTCGATCTGCTCGGTCGGGATGCCTTTGATTGCCGCACTCAGCACGACCATCGCAAACCCCGTCTGAATCCAGATCATCACGATGATCAGGAGCACCGTGTTGATCGGATCCGCCTGCATCCACTGCACCGGCTCACCACCGAACGCCACGACCATGGCGTTGAGCAGACCGATCTGTTCGCGGCCCGCCGCCTTGTACTCGTAGACGAACCGCCAGATGATGCCGGCGCCGACGAACGAGATGGCCATCGGCATGAACACGAGCGCTTTGTAATACTTCTCACCGCGGGACTTATCGATCCACACGGCGTAGAGCAGGCCGAGCGCCGTTGCGAAAGTAGGCACCAGCAGCACCCAGATCACGGTGTTGATGAGTGTACGGATCGCCGCGGGCTGAGTGAACATCCACACGAAGTTCGACCAACTGAAGTTGCCCGAGTTGTCGAGGAAGGCAAGCCCGGTCGTGCGGATCGCGGGCCAGATCAGTCCGACCGCGAGCAGCGCGACGGCCGGAAGCAGGAACCACAGCAGCTGCCAGTAGTCGCGGCCACGCTTCGGGGAACGGCTCATCAGGAGGATCAGCAGCCCGACGACCGCCGCGAAGACGACGAGGCCCATCACCACCTGCAGGATTTTTCCGATCAGATCGCCGGTCGTCATGCGCTTGCACCTCTCGTCGTCGAGGGCGGTTCGGGGCGGGAGGCATCACCTCCGGCCCCGGACCTACGGGGATGTGGATCCGCCTACGGCGTCGGCCAACTGGCCTCGACCGCGTCGACGGCCTGCTGCGTGGTGGCGTTGCCGGTGACCCAGGCGACCATCTGCTTCCAGAATGTGTCTGCTCCCACGGCGCCGGGCATGAGGTCGGAACCGTCGAACCGGAACGTGGTGTCGGGGTCCTGCAGGATCTCGATGCCCTGACGCAGCAGGTCGCTGCCGGCATTCTCGGGGTCCAGTCCCTTATTGGCGCTGATCACGCCACCCAGGCTCACTCGGTTGTTCGCCCACAGGTCGCTGGACAGGTAGGTGCGCACCGCCTCGATCTCCTCGGCGTCGCGGAACGCGACCGGGAACTCACCGGCACCGGTGACAGCCTGCCCGGCATCTGCGTCGACCGGCGGGAGCAGGAAGGCGAAGACGTCGCCATCCTCAGCGACTTCGGTGCCCTCAGGCCAGAAGGACGAGTAGAACGTCGCCTGGTGGTGCAGCGAGCACTCGCCGTCGAGGATGGGCAGCCCGGCGTCACGGAAGTTCGTCGCGACGATCGTCGAGACGTCTCCGAAACCGCCGTTGACCATCTCATCGCTCTTGATGATCTCGCCGACGCCGTCCCACGCCTCCACGATCTGCGGGTCGTTGAAGGGGATCTCGTGCGCCACCCACTGGTCGTAGACATCGGGGCCGGACTGGCGCAGCACGTAGTCCTCAACCCAGTCGGTTCCCGGCCAGCCGGTCGCTTCGGCGGATTCGAAACCGGCGCACCACGGCTGGCGGCCGGTGTCCTCGGCGATCTGCTCGGACAGGGTCATGAGCTCGTCGATCGTCGCCGGGGCTTCCCACCCGTTCTCCTCGAACTCGGCCGGCGAGTACCAGACATAGCCCTTGATGCTGGCCATCAGCGGCGCCGCGTAGAACACGTCGTCGACCGTCCCGTACTCCTTCCAGATCGGATCCCACCATTCGTCGGCGTTGGCCTCGACGCTTTCGGATGCCGGGATGAGCCAGCCGCCGTCAGCAAGTCGCGCGACCAGGCCGGGCTGCGGGACGATGCCGATGTCGGGGGCGTTGCCGCCCTCTGCGAGCACCGCGATCTGCGCTTCGAACTCACCGGATCCCTGATAGTCGATCGTGATCCCGGTGCACTCTTCGAAGTCGGCCCATGACTCCACCAGCGCATCGGCCTCCACTTCGAGGATCGTGCCGCCGATGGTGACTTCGGCCCCGTCGAACGTGCCGTACTCCTCGTAATCCGCGCAGTCCGCCGCAGCGCCGCCATCCTGCACATCACCCGTACATCCCGCGAGCGCGAGCGCTGCGACCCCCATACCGGCCAGCGCGATCGTCAGCCGGGTGCGTGTTCGGTTCGACATCTTGCCTCCTCGTCGAGTGTGTCCCCGCCGGGCTCGCACAGCGATGTACGGGAACCGATTCCAGGCTCACGGTACGGGAACGCCCGAGTGCACACAACGACGATTGGTCACAACTGCATAACCCCGACGCGTTGCTGTGAACCTCGCCGAACATGACGAAGGCCCCGGATGCCGAAGCATCCGGGGCCTTCATCGAACAAGCGTGATTACTTGAGGGTAACCGTCGCGCCAGCCTCTTCGAGAGCGGCCTTGGCCTTCTCGGCGGCTTCCTTGGTCGCGCCCTCGAGCACGGCCTTGGGGGCACCATCGACGACGGCCTTGGCCTCGCCGAGGCCCAGCGAGGTGAGCTCGCGGACCGTCTTGATGACCTGGATCTTCTTGTCGCCAGCGGCCTCGAGCACGACGTCGAATGCCGTCTGCTCCTCGACCTCTTCGGCGGCCGCACCAGCAGCGCCGGCAACGGCGACGGGGGCAGCAGCGGTGACGTCGAACTTCTCCTCGAACGCCTTCACGAACTCGCTGAGTTCGACCAGCGTCAGGCCGGCAAACTGCTCGAGCAGCTCCTCAGTGGTGAGCTTCGCCATGATGTATCTCCTAGATAGATGGGGTTTGTGGGAAAGAGTCCGCAGGTCGCTTACGCGGCCTCAGCGGTCTCCAGCTTTTCGCGAAGCGCGTCGACGGTGGCCGCAGCCTTGCCCATCGTCGCCTTCATCATGCCCGCCGCCTTCGCCAGCAGAACCTCACGGCTCTCGAGCGAGGCGTACTTGTTGATCTCCTCGGCGGTGAGGGTGTTGCCCTCGAAAACGCCGCCCTTGATCACGAGAAGCGGGTTGGCCTTGGCGAAGTCACGCAGAGCCTTCGCGGTGGCGACGAAGTCGCCGTGCACGAATGCGACAGCCGACGGACCGTTGAGGTCCTCGTCCAGCGCGGTGATCCCCGCGTTCTTGGCGGCGATCTTGGTCAGCGTGTTCTTCACCACGGCGTACTGCGCGTCCTGACGGATGCTGTTACGCAGCTGCTTGAGCTGGGCAACCGTCAGACCGCGGTACTCGGTCAGCAGGACGGCGTTCGAGTTCTCGAAGTTCTTCGTGAGCTCGGCGACCGATGCATCCTTCTGCGCCATGGTCACTCCTTGGTATGTACGAGGCGCTCCGCAGTGGCGGGGCGCCAGCCTCGGTCCGGTGCTCGGGCAACAAAAAAGCTCCGGCGCAAGCGCACGGAGCTGGATTCCGAAGAATAAGTTCTGTACACCTGCGTGGGCCCCTGCTGTGCAGAGCTTCGATCGTCATGCGCTTGCGCGCACACCGATGACCGACGGTCTTTGGCTTGGCACCGAGTCTACGTGACGTGATCGCACCCGCCAAATCCGCCCGACCGCGTGCCGCACTGCGGGCGTCGCGAGGCGGGGTTAGGGTCGAAGACGTGACCCCCGAACTCTCCGCTCGCATCGTCGCGGATTCCCGCGACAGGGTGGCGTGGGTGCGGGCCCGGTCACGCGGCATCACCGCGACCGACGTGGCATCCCTCACGTCCGAGAAGTCGATCGCCCGGGCTGCCGACGCGAAGCTGATGGGCTCGGGGTTCTCCGGCAACGCCTACACCGATCACGGCCGCCGCCGCGAGCCGGAGATCGCCGCGTGGGTCGCCGCGACCCATGGCATCCAACCCTCGTCTGCGCTGTTTCACGCCGTGGTCGAGAAGCGGCACCTGGCAACGCCCGACGGGGTCGGCCTCGACGCCGGCGGTCGGGTGACGCTCGCGGAGATCAAGACGACCAACAAGCACTGGCGGTCGATCCCGCGGTCGTACATGCGGCAGGTGTGGTGGCAGCAGCACGTGCTCGGCGCCGAGCGCACGCTCGTGGCGTGGGAGCAGCATGTGGACTTCGTGCCGATCGGCGACGAGCCGCGCTGCGCCTGGGTCGACCGGGACGAATACGAGATCGCCAAGCTGGTCAAGCTCGCGACCGCGCTGATCGACGAGCTCTACCACCGCACCACCCAGCGCCGCGCCCTCATCGCTCCCCCCGTCGCCCCGCGCGAACCCTTCCGCGCCCTGGCCCTCGCCGAGTGAGTATTCCCGCCGCCGAGTGAGTATTCGCGGCCTCGAGTGAGTATTCGCGGCGTCGAGTGAGTATTCGCGGCAGCGCCCGCCCCGTGCCTCTTGGTTGATGAACGTCAACAAGTGACCTATAGTTGACCAGTCTCAACTATTGACTCGCATCAACTTTCCGGTCGCCAGTGTCGTCGCGCGGACTCGCACCGACCCGCCAAGGAGCTCCATTTGTCCACCCCGGCAACCCCCGCCGCACCCTCGAAGATGACGCATCGCCAGGTGCTCGAGGCACTGTCCGGCCTCATCCTCGGCATGTTCGTCTCGATGCTCGCCTCGACGGTGGTCTCCACCTCGCTGCCGGTCATCATCCACGATCTCGGCGGCGGCCAGTCGGCGTTCACCTGGGTCGTCACCGCGACGCTGCTGACCACGGCGATCTCGACCCCGATCTGGGGCAAGCTCGCCGACCTGATGAACCGCAAGCTGCTGTACCAGATCTCGATCGTCATCTTCGTGCTCGCCACCGCCGCAGCCGGCTTCTCGCAGAACCCCGAGACGCTCATCGCCTTCCGTGCGCTCCAGGGCATCGGCGCCGGTGGCCTGGCCGCCCTCAGCCAGGTGCTGATGGCCGACATCATCAGCCCGCGTGAGCGCGGCAAGTACATGGGCCTGTTCGGTGCCGTCATGGCCGTCGCGACCGTGGGTGGTCCGCTCCTGGGCGGCCTCATCACGGATGCCTGGGGCTGGCGCTGGAACTTCTTCGTCGCGCTTCCCGTCGCCGTCGCCGCCCTCATCATCGTGCAGCGGACGCTGCAGGTGCCGGCACGCCCGAAGGTGAAGGCCAAGATCGACTACCTCGGCATCGTGCTGTTGTCGGTATCGGTGTCGCTGCTGCTGGTGTGGATCTCGCTCGCCGGCGACTCCTTCGCCTGGTGGAGCCTGGAGACGGTGCTCATGGCCGGCGGCGCGCTGCTCGGCGCGGTGTTGTTCGTGATCGTCGAACTGCGCTCCCCCGAGCCGCTGGTGCCGCTGTCGCTGTTCCGCGACCGCACCTTCTCACTGTCGGTCGTGGCATCCATCGCCACCGGCATCGCGATGTTCGGCGCGTCGGTCTACCTCAGCCAGTACATGCAGCTCGCGCGCGGAGCGACGCCGACCGAAGCCGGCATCATGACGATCCCGATGATCGCCGGTCTGCTGATCGCGTCGATGGGCGTCGGCGCCCTGATCACCAAGACCGGCCGCTGGAAGGCGTTCCTCGTGGTGGGCGCGGTCCTGCTCGTCGCCGGCTCCACGATGCTCGCAACCATCGAGTCCGACACCAACTTCGTGCTCGTGTCGATCTACATGTTCCTCCTCGGCGCCGGCATCGGCATGACCATGCAAAACCTCGTGCTCGTGGTGCAGAACACCGCCAACCCCAGTCAGATCGGAGTCGCCAGCTCCGGGGTGACGTACTTCCGCAGCCTCGGCGGCACGATCGGCGTCGCCGTGATGGGCGCCGCGCTGGCCACCCGCGTCAGCGACCTCGTCACCGAACGCACCGACGACATCACCGCGGCGCTGGCCAGCCTGGGCGACGAGGGCGTGAGGTGGGCCGCGCAGCTGCAGACCGGCGCGCTTCCCGAGGTCGCCGCCATGCCCGAAGCCTTGCGCGTCGTCTTCGAGCAGATCTATGCCAACGGCATCTCCCGCGCGTTCCTCATCGCGGTGCCGTTCGCCGTGATCAGCCTCATCGCGATCGTGTTCCTGCCCAGCACCCCGCTGACGAACATGACCACCGCCGAGCGCCTGCGCGCGGCGGAGGCAGACCTCGCGACGGTCTCGGTCCCGGTCGGGATGGCCACCCTCACCGCGACGGGATCCCTGCCGCAGGTCGATGCGGATGCGGATGCGGATGCCGCAGTAGACGCGGATGCCGCATCCGAGGCATCCAGCGCACGCGACAGCCGACGCTAAAGTGAGCGCGATGGCCGGTGATGAGACCCCCGTGGAGCGCACCGTCGCGGTGCGCGCACTGGAGGCCGAGTTCGGCGAACTGATCAACCGGTTCCGCCGGATCGTCACCGACAACGCCCACCGGGTGAACCCCGGCATGCTCCCCGGCGCCTACAAAGTGTTCACCACGATCGTGCGCCGCGAGTCGGTCACCCAGTCGGCGCTGGCCGAACAGCTGCTCCTGGACAAGGGGCAGCTCAGCCGCACCGTGCGTGAGCTGGAGGAGCTGGGCCTCATCCAGCGAACGCCGGACCCGACCGATGGCCGCGCGAGCCTGCTGTCACCGACGGCCCTGGGCCTGGAGCGGCTCGAAGCCGCCCGCGCCCCCCAGCAGGACACCATGATGGATGCGCTGGATGCCTGGTCGGTCGCCGACATCACCAACCTCACCCGGCTCCTGCACGCCCTGACCGCCGGCACCCCGCCCGAGCCCCCGACCCCGGCCCCAGCACCCACCCCGTGAGACCACAGCTGGTCGCCGAGACCGTGGGAAGTTCCCAACGTCTCGGCGACCAGCTGTGGTTTCAGCGACTGAGCGGCGCCGACACCGCGCGTCACTGGGTGCGGAAGGCGGCGTCGAACGGGGCGTCGGGCGGCGGCCACAGCAGGGAACGCACGAAGTGCAGCGCCTCGGCGGCGCCGTGCAGGCGGTCCATGCCGGCATCCTCCCACTCGATCGAGATGGGCCCGGTGTAGCCGACCGCATCCAGCGCCCGGAACGAGTCCTCCCACGGCACATCCCCATGCCCCGTTGAGACGAAGTCCCAGCCGCGCCGCGGGTCCCCCCACGGCAGGTGCGACCCGAGCACCCCGGCGCGGCCGTTGCGCGGCCGCATCCGGGTGTCCTTGCAGTCCACGTGGTAGATCCGGTCCTGGAAGTCCCAGATGAAGCCCACCGGATCGATGTTCTGCCACATCATGTGGCTCGGGTCCCAGTTGAACCCGAACGCCGGCCGGTGATCGATGGCCTCCAGCGCCCGCACCGAACTCCAGTAGTCGTACGCGATCTCCCCCGGGTGCACTTCGTGCGCGAATCGCACCCCCTCCCCGTCGAACACGTCGAGGATCGGATGCCAGCGCGTCGCGAAATCCTCGAAACCCGCCTCGATGACCGACTCCGGCACCGGCGGGAACATCGCCACGAACGGCCAGATCGACGACCCGGTGAACCCCACGACCGTGTCGACGCCGAGCTTGCGGGCCACCCGCGCGGCGCGCTGCATGTCCTCGGCAGCGCGCCGCCGCACCCCCTCCGCGTCGCCGTCTCCCCAGACGTAGTCGCGCAGGATCGCCTGGTGGCGGAAGTCGATCGGCGCATCGCACACCGCCTGCCCGGCGAGGTGGTTCGAGATCGCGAACAGCCGCAGTCCGTGCCGATCGAGGATCTCCAGCCGCGACCGCGCGTAGGCGTCGTCCTCGTCGGCCCGGCGCAGGTTCAGGTGATCCCCGGATGCCGCGACCTCCAGCCCGTCGTAGCCCCACCCGGCCGCCAGGCGCGCGACCTCCTCGAACGGCAGATCGGCCCACTGTCCGGTGAAGAGGGTGACGGGATGTTCTGCCATGGCTCGGCTCCTTCGGGTGGGATGACCGTCAGCGCGCGGTCAGCGCGGTCAGGTACGCCAGCGATCGTTCGGCGAGCGCATCCGGGGATGCCGCGAGCGGCCGCCACACCGACGCTGCCACCGCGATGGTGGCATTGTCCCCCGTGAAGCTCTCCACGCCCAGGATCCCGTCGTAACCGGCGTCGTCGAGCGCGGCGAGCGTCGCGGGCCAGTCGGTGTGGTCGTCGCCGACCGGGCCGCGGTCGCTGCCGCACACCTGCACGTGGGTGATCGCGGCGCCGGCGGCGCGGATGGCGTCGGTGGGCCGCTTCTCCTCGATGTTCAGGTGATAGGTGTCCAGCGCCAGGCCGACCCCGGCCCCGAACAGCGGTCCGAACACCTCCACCGCCTGTTCGACGGTGTTCACCACGCTCGTCTCGTAGCGGTTGAGCGGTTCGATCGCGAGGGTCACACCGACTGCGGATGCCGCGTCGGCAAGCGGCGCGATGTTGCGTCGCAGCTGCGCGGTGGCATCCTCCCGCTCCTCCGGACTCATCCGCCAGGTGACGCCGGTGGGGGTGTAGAAGGGACCTGCCACCACCGGGCTGCCCAGCACGCGCGCCGATTCGATGCACACCGTCAGGTACTGCTGGGTCGCCGCGACGTTGCCGGCGCGCTCGAGCAGCGACCGGCCCGGACCCATGGCCCCCACTACGACCGCCGCGAGCCCCAGCTCCGCCAGCAGGTCCCGGGCCCGCTGGGCCGACCAGTCCCCCACGCTCTCCAGCGGCAGCTCGATCGCCCCGAACCCCATCGCGGCGATGCGCGGAGCCAAGCGCGCGAGGGACTCATCGGTCAGCGGGGAGGTCCACACCCAGGTGTTGACGCCGATCGTGCGGGGCATCATGGCATCTGGCGCTGCTGCCAGACTTCGGGGTATCCGGGCAGGTTCTCGCCGCCGAACTTGGCGTAGTGCCCGTCGGGCATGCCGTCGTTCTCGGTGAGGTACTGGTCGAGTTCCTCGGCGGTGATCGGGCTCTGCGGCAGTACCCACTCGGCCGGCACCTCCTCGCCGGCGAAGATCATCTGGGCCGCCAGCAGCGGGGTACGCCACTGGAAGTTCGAGTACACCGGCGCGAGGCCGGTCAGCCCCGTCTCCTGCCACTTGCGCAGGAAGCTCATCTCGTCCTCTCCGGTCATGACGGGGTAGTCCACCCCGGCATCCTCGAAGGCCTCGATCGCGGCGACCGCGCCGTCACCGGCATCCATCCAGATGCCTGCCACGTCGCCGGTGGCCAGCTCGTCCGCGATGATGTTCTTGATCTCGGCGGGGTCGGCTCCGGTGAAGTAGTCCACCGCGTCGATGCCCGCCTCGTTGAACAGCTTCTCGGCCGCGGCCCACCGGTGTTCCAGCACATCGACACCGGGGAGGATCCGCAGCGCCACGACCTTGTCGCCCTCCTCGAGGTTGTCGATGAGGAACTCGGCGGTGTCGATGCCCCAGGCGAACCCGCCAATGGGATGGATGAAGGTCACCGGGCAGTCGGTGTTCACGCCGCGGTCGAACACGATCACCGGCTTGCCCGTCTCGCACGCCCGCTCCACCGCCGGAGTCAGAGCCGCAGTGGAGTTGGGCGAGATGATGAACACGTCGCACTCGCCCTCGGCGATGAAGTAGTCGATGTCGGCGATCTGGGTGTCATCGGAGTCCTGCGCGTCGCGGGTCTCCATCTCGCTGATCGCACCGGCATCCTGCAGCGCCTGCAGCTGCTGGTTCATGGTGATCCAGCCGGTCTGGCGCCACGGGTTGGAGATCGACGCGTTGGCGAAGCACGCCTTCTTGGCCCCGGTGCTCGCGAACTCGGACGTGTCGACCATCTCGGCGTCGATGTGCTGCAGGTAGGGCTCGTCCTCGGGGCCGGCCGGCGCCACCTCGCGCTGCGCGAGCTGGGTGTCGTACATCTCCTGGTCGAACCACTCCTGCTCCTCCTCGGCGGCGGGGCTCTCGGTGTTGGCGGGGTCGACGTTCGGATCGGTCGTGCACCCCGCAAGCGCGAACAGGCCGACGAGGGCCACCGCCGCGGTGGCGATCTTCATTGATCGTCGCATTTCTAGTCTCCTCTGGTTGCTGTGCCACCGTCGGCGGCAGGGGCAGGTGATGCGGATAGTCGAGCCGAGGCGCCGGCGGGCGCGTCGGGCTCCTTCCCCTGATCGGGAGAAGCGGGTGGTGTCGCGCGGGGCCGGCGCGCGCGGAACGCGACGCCCGAATAGGCCACGGCCGCGATGATGATGACGCCCTGCACGGCATCGCGCAGCGTCGCGGGCACCTCGGCGATGTTCATCAGCAGGAACAGTGCTTCGAGCACGAATGCACCTGCCACGGCCGCGACGATCCAACCTCGGCCGCCCCCGAGCACGACACCGCCGAGCACGACCGCCGTGATAGCGACGAATTCGTAACCGCGCCCGACCGACGGGTGCACGCCGGCGTGGCCCACCAGCACGACGGCCGCCAGGGTCGCCGACAGCGACGAGATGATGAACGCGCGCGTGGTGACCCACCAGTCGCGGGCGCCGGCGTACCGCACCGCCCGGGCGTTGTCGCCCACGGCGATGAGCGTCTTGCCGAGCGGCCGGGTGGTCAGCCAGATGCCCAGCGCCAGCCAGGCCGCCAGGATCAGCACCGACCACGGCACGAAGTCGATCAGCGGCAGGTCCCGGATGCCACCGCGGCCGATTTGCCGGAAGCTGTCGGCGGGGTTCCCGGTGGCGGCCCCGCCGGTCCACCACATCACCCCGCCCAGCAGCGCCAGCATCATGCCGAGCGTCACGATGAACGACGGCACCTTCAGCAGTGTCGTGAGCAGGCCGTTGACGATCCCGACCATCACGCCGAACACCGCCATCAGTGCCAGCACCGGGAGCGTCCGGGAGTCGTCCTGCCCGACGAGGTTTCCGGCGATGATCACCTGCGCGGTGATGAGCGACCCCTGCGACAGGTCGAACTCGCCGGCGATGATCACGAAGTACTGTCCGATGGCGACGATCGCGATCGGGGCGACCCGCTGGATGAACCGCATGATCTGACCGGGTTGGGCAAACGACGGGTTGAGGATGATCACCGCTACCAGCAGCACGATCAGCAGCAGGAACACCGCCCCGCGCGGGCTCAGCAGGGTGCGGATGACGTTCATCGGCGGTCACCGCCTTCCGGTGCGTCCCCTGAGCCGGGCCTGCCCGGCGCATGCTCGGCCTCGGCGATGAGGCCGGCGGAGGCGGCGACCATCGCCGGAGCGGCGGTGGCCGCCGCGGCATCCCCGCCGGTGCGGGTACCGCCAGGGCCGAACCGCGCACGCCGGCGCACGATGGCGCGACGACTGTAGACGGCCACGGCGGCGACGATGACGACTCCGCGCACGACGTCCTTGAGGAACGGATTCACCTGCATGACGCTCATGACGTTGTCGACGACGGCGAAGATCGCGACTCCGCCGATCGTGCCCCACACCGATCCGCGTCCACCCAGCAGCAGCGTGCCTCCCAGCACGACCGCCGCGATCGACAGCAGCGCGTATCCGCCCTGCTGCCCGACGGTGGGGCTGCCCACCCCCAGGCGGCTGGCCAGCAGCAGGCCGGCGAGCCCGGCGAACACCGAGCACAGCACATGCGCGACGATCAGCGGCGGCTGGGTGCGCAGGCCAGACAGTCGCGACACGACGGGGTCGCCGCCGACGGCGAACAGGTGCGCACCGGTACGGGTGCGATCCAGCAGGAACCACACCACCGCGGCCAGCGCCAGCATGATGATCGTCGACACCGGCACCGGCCCGATGCCGGTGGCGCCCAGCAGCTGGAACGCCCAGGGCACCGAGCCGGCGCTCCCCTGGAAGTTCGTGTTGAGCACGCCCTGCAGGATGAGCCCCACCCCGAGCGTGGCGATGAACCCGTTGACCTTCAGCACCGTGACGATCAGCCCGTTGGCCAGGCCGATGCCGGCGCACACCAGCAACGTCAGCGTGACCGCCCAGGGGATGTTCGCCGGGTTTCCCGCCATGGTCGTCGCGGCGATGAGGCTCGCCAGACTCATCACGTAGGTCACCGACAGGTCCAGCGACGCGCCCAGGATCACGAGGGTCTGCCCGATCGCGACGAGCCCCAGCACGCTCATGCCGGTGAGGATGTCGCGGATGTTGCCGGGGCTGAAGAAACTGCGCCCGGTGGTCGCCACCAGGATCGCACCCACCGCGATCACGAGGATGAGGATGCCCAGCACGATGAGACTGGCGTCCAGGCGCACGCGCTTCATGGCTGCCTCCCTTCGGCATCCGGGGCCTGATCGAGGTCGTCGGATCCGGTCGCGGCGGCCAGCACCTCATGCTCGGCCGACCCCGCCGGCAGCTCCGCGATGAGTTCGCCGTCGCGCATGACGAGGATGCGGTCGCTCATGCCGATGACCTCCGGCAGTTCGCTGGAGACCATCAGCACCGCTTTGCCCTCGGCGGCGAGCTGGCGCATCAGCTGGTAGACGGCGATCTTCGCGCCGACGTCGATGCCGCGGGTGGGTTCGTCGAACAGCACCACCTGCGGGGCGGTGACGAGCCACTTCGCCAGCACGACCTTCTGCTGGTTGCCGCCCGAGAGGAACCGCACCTCCTGATCGAGCCGCCCGGCGGTGATCTCGAGGGACCCCAGGATGCCGGGTACCTCACGCCGCGCAGCGCGGGTGCGTCCCGCGAAGACACTGCGCACCACCAGCAGGGTGTTGTCCAGCGCCGATTGGCTCAGCGCCAGGCCCTGCGCCTTGCGATCCTCGGTGACCAGCGCGAGCCCCGCCTTCACCGCGGCGCGGGCGGTGCTCAGCTTCACCGGGCGGCCGTCCAGGCGCATCGTGCCGCGGCTGAAGCCGTGCACCCCGAAGATCCCCTCGACCAGCTCGGTGCGGCCGGATCCCTGCAGCCCTGCGACGCCCACGATCTCGCCGGCGTGGACGGCGAGGGTCACCGCGTCGACGAAGTCGTTGCCGCACCCCGCCAGCTCCACCCGGGCGGCGCCCCGCTCGGTGCCGGCGACCGGCCCGGGGAAGTACGCCTGGATCGGGCGGCCGACCATCCGCCGCACCAGCTCACCGGTGGTGAGGTCTGCGGTGGCATCGGTGGAGACCAGCGCACCGTCTTTGAGGATCGTGATGCGGCCGCACAGGTCGAAGATCTCCTTCAGCCGGTGCGAGACGTAGATCACGGCGACACCGCGCGAGGTGAGTTTGCGGATGATCGCGTACAGCAGCTCCACCTCGTGGTCGCTCAGCGCCGCCGTGGGCTCGTCCATCGAGATGACCCGTGCGTCGAACGAGAGCGCCTTGACGATCTCGACGATCTGCTGCTCGGCGACGGTGAGCGACCCGACCCGTCCCGCCGGGTCGATGAAGGTCACGCCGAGGTCGCTGAGCAGGTCGCGGGTGCGCCGCACCATGGCCCGCCTGTCGACGAAGCCGCCGCGGCGGGGCTCCCGGCCGAGGAAGACGTTCTGCGCGACGGTGCGCTCGGGCAGCAGGGTGAACTCCTGGAACACCGTGACGAGCCCCGCATCCATCGCCTGCCTCGGGTGTGTGAACGAGACCGGGTGGCCCTCGTACTCCACCGTGCCGGCGTCTGCCTGGTAGACCCCGGCGAGGATCTTCATGAGCGTCGACTTTCCGGCGCCGTTCTCGCCGACCAGGCCATGCACTTCGCCCCGGCGCACCTCGATGCCGACGTCCTGCAGCACGGACACCCCGAAGAAGCTCTTGCCGATGCCGTGGGCGCGCAGCACCACGTCGCCCGGACCAGCCGGGACGGGGGCGCCGGCCAGCGCGGTGTCGGTCATGCGTCCACCTCCACCCATTCCCGGCGCTCCGCCGAGGCCAGCACCGCCTCGGTGAGCTGCGCCGCCCGGAGGCCATCGGCGAAGGTCGGCAGCCCGTCCGGCGCACCTCCCCGGATCGCGGTGTGCACGTCGGCGACGAAGTTGTCGAAGGCATCCTGATACCCCATCGGGTGCCCCGCCGGCATCCGCTGCAGCCGGGCGGATGCCGCATCGGCGGTGGCGGGATCGCGCAGGAGCAGCTGGGAACCGTGACGCCCCCCGACCCACAGCTCCTCCGGCCGCTCCTGCGCGAATGTGAGGCTCTCGCCGGTGCCGTGCAGCTCCAGGACGAGTCCGTTCTTGCGGCCGGGGGCCATCTGCGACACCAGCAGCGTCGCGACGGCCCCGGAGCCGAGTTCGGCGAGCACGGCCGCGATGTCCTCGTTGCCCACCTCGCGATCGGCGCGCCGATCGAACACGCGCCGGGTCACCGCGGTCAGGCGCGCGATGCGCTCCCCGGTGACGAATTCCAGCAGGTCGCACAGGTGCGAGCCGATGTCGGCGAACGCCCGCGACGGGCCCCCGGATTCGGCATCCACCCGCCAGTCGTCGTCGGACGCGGCGAGCATCCAGTCCTGCAGGTACGCCGCCTGCACGCTCAGCAGCGTGCCGGTATCCCCACGGGCGACGCGGGCGCGGGCCTCGCGCACCATCGGGTGGTAGCGGTAGACGAACGGGACGGCGGCGACCACACCGGCATCCGCCGCCGCATCGACGAGCCGGCGCGCGTCGGCGGCGGTCGTCGCCAGTGGCTTCTCGCAGACGACGTGGTGCCCGGCCGCGATCGCGGCGAGCGCATAGGGGGCGTGCGTGGCGTTGGGAGTGCACACGTGCACGATGTCGATATCGGATGCCGCCACGAGCGCCGCGGCATCCGCCTCGATCCGCCCAGCCCCGAGTCGGCGCGCGGCGTCCGCGGCGCGAGCCGGTGTGGAGGAGGCGACGGCGACGAGCGGGGAGCCTGCCGCCTGCGCGGCGGCGGCGTGCACGCGGGCCATGAAGCCCCCGCCGAGTACCCCGGTTCGGATCGTTCCGACGCCGGTGTCGATGACGCCCGTTGTCATGCCGGCGATTCTCACAGCAGCGGGGGACTTTTGCTAGTGGGGTGGCAAAAGGGACCGAGTTGAGATGCGAATGGTGTGCGAGTGTCGAGGAGAAGTCCTGTGATTTACTGTGCCCATGGTCGATGCCGCACGCAGCACAGGAGCTGCGAATCCGGAGGCGGGAGAGATCTTCCAGATCCTTCGCGACGGTAGGGCGCGCACGAAGGCCGAGCTGGCGACGCTGACCGGACTGGCGCGGTCGACCGTGTCGTCCCGGGTCGATGCGCTGCTGGCATCCGGTCTCGTCCGCCCCGCAGGCGAGGCGGTCTCCACCGGCGGGCGGCCGCCCGTGCGAATCGCGTTCAATCCACTCGCGGGGTTCGTGCTCGCCGTGGATCTCGGTGCGACGCACGCCACCGTTGCGGTCGCGGACCTCGCCGGGCACATCCTGGGTTCCCGCACGCGGCAGCTCGACATCGCCGATGGACCCGAGCCGGTGCTCGACAGCGTGCTGGCCGATGCCGACGCGCTGCTCGGCGACATCGGCGCCCCGCCGGAGCGGCTGGTGGGGGTCGGCATCGGCGTGCCGGGGCCTGTCGAGCACTCCACCGGCCGCCCCACCAACCCGCCGATCATGCCGGGGTGGGATCGGTTCGACGTGCCGGGGTACGTGCAGGCGACGTACCAGGTGCCGGTGCTCGTGGACAACGACGTGAACATCCTCGCGCTCGGCGAGCAGGCGCTCGGCTGGCCTGGTGTCGAGGACCTGGTCTTCGTGAAGGTCGCCACCGGAATCGGCGCGGGCATCATCTCCGGTGGGCAGCTGCAGCGCGGCGCGCAGGGATCGGCCGGCGACATGGGCCACGTGCAGGTGCCGTACAGCCACGACTCCCCCCGGCCACCGGGCGACGAACGCGACCTCGAGGCCATCGCCAGCGGCACCGCGATCGCCGCGGAACTGCGCGCACAGGGCATCGAGGCGAGGGCGAGCTCGGACGTGGTCACGCTGGTGCGCTCCGGGAACCCGGCGGCCATCGCGGCGACCCGCCAGGCCGGCCGCGAGGTCGGTGAGGTGCTGGCGACGGTGGTGAACATGCTCAACCCCTCCCTCATCGTGATCGGCGGCAGCATCGCCCGCGCCGGCGAACACCTGCTCGCGGGGGTGCGCGAGGTCGTCTACCGGCGGTCGATCCCGCTGGCCACCCAGCATCTGGGCATCGTGCAGTCGCAAGCAGGCGAGACCGCCGCGGTGCTGGGGGCCGCGATCATGGTCACCCGGCACGTGCTGGCCCCCGCCAACGTCGACGCCCTCGCCGCCCGTGCCTGACCCGGCCCGGGTCCCCACCCTCCCCAAGACCGTGAGACCACAGCTGGTCGCCGAGACGTCGGGAACTTCCCACTGTCTCGGCGACCAGCTGTGGTCTCAGCGGGGGGTGCGGTCCGCGGCGGGGGACGCGACCCTGAGCGGATGCCGCAGGCGGCGGGCACGGGCGGCGCGGCATCCGCGACGCGGGGGCGAGTCTTTTCACCCGCGTAACACGGGCGAGACATACTCCGGGTTGACTGGGACCCCCAGCCCCATCCCGGGCCGAACCGAGCAGCACCTGCCGCCACCCGCGGAGCGCGAAAGGAGCGACCGATGAGATTCCGGCCGCTGAGATCGACCGCCGTACCCGATGCGGGACCCCTTGTCGTGTCCGACCCGCCCCCGATGATGAAGGCGGTGCTGTTCGACAAGCCCGGCCCTGCCGACGTGCTGCACGTCGCCAAGGTGCCGGTGCCCGCGCCGGTGCTCAGCGAGGTGCTGGTGCGCGTCGTCGCCGCCGGCGTCAACCCGATCGATGCCAAGACGCGCGGCGGCGGCGGCGCGACTGCCGGGATCACGTCCTACCCCAGCACGATCGGCTTCGACTTCAGCGGCGTCGTCGTGAAGACACCGTATGAGTCCCACCCGCTGCCGCCCGGCACGGAGGTCTACGGGATGGTGCCGTTCCCCCGGTCCGGCGGCACCTACGCCGAGTACGTGGTCGTCCCGTCGCTGTCGGTCGCCCGGAAACCCGCATCCCTCTCCCACGCCGAAGCCGCCGGCGTCCCGCTGGCCGCCCTGACGGCCTGGGGGCTCGTCGTCGAGACCGCCCATGCGCACGAGGGTCAGCGCATCCTCATCCACGCCGGCAGCGGCGGCGTCGGCCACTTCGCCGTACAGCTGGCGGCGTACTTCGGCGCCTACGTCATCGCGACCGGTTCGGAGCGCAACCTCTCGTGGCTGCGCGACCTCGGCGCATCCGTGGCGATCGACTACGCCACCACGCGCTTCGAGGACGTCGCCGGCGAGGTGGACGTCGTGATCGACCTGGTCGGCAACGTGTACGACGACACCGGTTCGCGGTCGCTGTCGGTGCTGCGTCCCGGCGGGCTGTACGTGCTGGTGCCCACCGGCGGGTGGCCGGGCTACGCGGAGGCGGCCGCGGCCGCCGGCATGCGGGCGACGTCGTACAAGGTCATCCCGGACGGCGGGGTACTCGCGACGCTCGCGCGCCTGCTGGAGTCGGGCTCGATCCGGGTGTTCCTGGACCGGGTCTTCGACCTCGACGAGGCGGCAGCGGCGCATCTCGAACTCGAGCGTGGGCACACCCGCGGTAAGTCGGTGCTTCGAGTCAGCGACGACTGACCGCCCCGAGCCCACCCGCCCGCTGCCGCCCGCTCACGGCCGCGTTCTTCCTGAGTCATGCGCCGGAAGGGGCGAGCACCCGCCGCGCCTCGGCGATCAGTTCGCCGGCAACCGCATCCAGCAGCGGGGAGCGCAGGTTCCACTGCTGCCAGTACAGCGGCACGTCCACGCCTGCCCCACCGATCGGCACCAGCTCACCGGCATCCAGCGCTTGCTGCGACTGCAGGCGGGGCAGCATCGCCCAGCCGAGGCCGAGTCGCACGGCGGCGGCGAAGTCGTTGGATGCCGGCACATAGTGCCGCGGCGGTGCATCCGGGTCGACGCCGCGACCGGCGAGCCAGGTGCGCTGGATATCGTCGCGCCGGTCGAAGTCCACCAGCGGCGCGGTGGCCAGCGCACTCGCGCTCGCCCCGTCGGGCAGGTGGCGGGCGACGTAGGCCGGCGTTGCAACCGCCTCGTACCGCAGCGTGCCGAGGGCGCTGACCGCGCACCCTGCGACCGGGGTCGCCCGCGACGTGACCGCGCCCATGACGGTGCCGTTCTCCAGCAGCGCTGCCGTGAAGTCCTGGTCATCGCGGTGCAGGTCGAACACGACCGGATGCCGCGCCGCCAGCCGCCCCAGCGGTGGCAGGAACCAGGTGGCGAGGGAATCGGCGTTCACCGCGAGCGGCACCGAGACCACACCCTCGTCCGGGTCGCCGAGCTCACGCAGCGCGTCATGCTCGAGCAGCCCCACTTGGCGGGCCAGGCGCACCACGGCTCCCCCGGCCTCGGTGAGCCGCACCGGTTTCGCCCGCACCAGCAGCACCCGCCCGACGTGCTCCTCGAGTGCCTTGATGCGCTGACTGACGGCGGACGGGGTCACGTGCAGGCGGCGCGCCGCGGCATCCAACGTGCCCTCGTCGACGACGACGGCGAGGGTCTCGGCCAGCTCAGCAGGAATCCGCATCATCAATAATGCTAATGGTACGGAAGAATCCTGAGCTGTACTGATAGCCGCCGCGGTCGTAGCGTCGAACCGTGCTCCCCTCCCTCGCCGCCGGATTCGCCCTCGGCCTCTCGCTCATCGTCGCGATCGGCGCGCAGAACCTGTTCGTGCTGCGGCAGGGGGTACGCCGCGAACACGTCGCGGCCGTGGCGACGGTGTGCGCGGTGTCGGATGCCGCGCTGATCGCGGCGGGGGTATCGGGACTCGGCCTCGTGTTGCAGGCGGTGCCCTGGCTCATCGACGTGGTGCGCTGGGCGGGCGCGGTGTTCCTGCTCGGCTACGCGCTGCTGGCGGCGCGGCGCGCGTGGCGGCCGTCGGGCGCAGCACTCCGGGCGACTGCGGCGGGTGGGGCGCCCGCGGCGGAGTCGGCTCCGGCGACGCCGGACGGCGCCGTCTCGACGGGCACGCGCCTGGGCCCTGTGCTGCTCACGTGCCTTGCACTGACCTGGCTGAACCCGCACGTCTACCTCGACACGGTGTTCCTGCTGGGCAGCGTCGCCAGCACCCACGGCGACCATCGTTGGGTGTTCGCCGCGGGTGCGATGACCGCGAGCGTCGTGTGGTTCTTCGCTCTGGCATACGGCTCCCGCGTGCTGGGCCGATGGCTGGCGACGCCTCGCGCATGGCGGGTGCTCGACGGGATCATCGCCGTCGTGATGGCGGCGCTCGCGGTCAGCCTCGTGCTGCCGCGGTGAACACGGTCGCGGTGACACCCGATGCACGGCACGATGGAGGCTATGAGGCGCGTGCACGTGATCGTTCGAGGCGACGTTCAGGGCGTCGGCTACCGGTACACGATGCGCATGGTGGCACGGGATGCCGGCACCTCGGGATGGGTGCGCAACCGCCGCGACGGCTCGGTCGAGGCGGAGATCGAGGGCACCGACGACCAGGTCGATGAGGTGCTCGCGTGGATGGCCGAGGGCCCGCCGGGATCCCGCGTCGACGACGCCGCCGTCACTGAGCGCGACCCGAGCGGCGAGGCCACGTTCGAGGTGCTCCCCGACGCCTGAGTCGCCCGTCCGCGCGTGCCCGCAACACCCGCTCCCCTGTCACGAATGAGGGCCGGCGGCGACCATCTGCGACGGGCGAGGGATCAAGCGAAGAGCCCCGGGAACGACGAAGGGACCCCGCCCGAAGGCGAGGTCCCATCGTGTAAGCGCGGTGGCTCAGAACACGTTGACATCCAGCGGGATGCCGGGGCCGAACGTGGTCGACATGGCACCCTTCTGGATGTAGCGGCCCTTGGAGCTGGACGGCTTCAAACGCACGATCTCTTCGAGAGCGGCGTTGAAGTTCTCATCCAGCTGCTCAGCGGTGAACGAGGCCTTGCCGACGACGAAGTGCACGTTGGCGTGCTTGTCGACGCGGAACTCGATCTTGCCGCCCTTGATCTCCTCCACGGCCTTGGCCGGGTTGGGGGTCACGGTGCCGGTCTTGGGGTTCGGCATGAGGCCACGGGGACCCAGCACCTTACCCAGGCGACCGACCTGGCCCATGAGCTCAGGGGTCGACACCGCGGCGTCGAAGTTGGTCCAGCCGCCGGCGACCTTCTCGATGAGCTCGGCGCCACCGACCTCGTCGGCGCCTGCGGCGATGGCGGCCTCAGCGGCCGGGCCCGTCGCGAAGACGATGACGCGGGCGGTCTTACCCGTGCCGTGCGGCAGGATGACCGTGCCACGGACCATCTGGTCCGCCTTGCGCGGGTCGACGGCGAGCTTGAGCGCAACCTCGACGGTCGAGTCGAACTTCTTCGACCCGGTCTCCTTGGCCAGCTGCACCGCCTCGGTGGACGAGTAGAACTTGCCGGGCTCGATCTTCTCGGCGGCAGCGTTGTAAACCTTGGACTTAGCCATGTTCGTTATCCCCTCAGTCCTCAACCGTGATGCCCATGGAACGGGCGGTGCCGGCGATGATCTTCGAGGCGGCCTCGATGTCGTTCGCGTTCAGGTCGGGCTGCTTCGCCTCGGCGATCTGACGGACCTGGTCCTTGGTGAGCTTGCCCACCTTGGTGGTGTGGGGCACGGCGGAGCCCTTGGCCACACCGGCGGCCTTCTTGATCAGCTCGGCTGCAGGCGGCGTCTTCAGGATGAACGTGAAGCTGCGGTCCTCGTAGACGGTGATCTCCACGGGGATGACGTTGCCGCGCTGCGACTCGGTCGCGGCGTTGTACGCCTTGCAGAACTCCATGATGTTGACGCCGTGCTGACCGAGCGCGGGGCCGATCGGCGGCGCCGGGTTGGCGGCGCCAGCCTTGATCTGGAGCTTGATCAGGCCGGTCACCTTCTTCTTGGGTGCCATGTGTTGCTTCCTCTCCTCGAGGGACCGGTCCTTAGCGCGGACCGTATCCATCTCCCGCGAATCCGGCGGTTCCGGACGGCGGTTCGTCTGCGCGCGCGTTAACGAACGTGCAAACCCCACAATCTTACCCGATGCCCGGTGCACGCGAGAACGCCCCGTCTGGCGTGAGCCGGGCGGGGCGTTCTCGGGTGCGTTCGGGGGTTTCGATACGCCGCCTGCGGCGGCTACTCAACCACCGGGCCGAATCAGAGTTTCGTGACCTGGTCGAACGAGAGCTCGACGGGGGTCTCGCGCTCGAACAGGGAGACGAGCACCGTGAGCTTGCCGCTCTCGGGCTTGATCTCGCTGATCGTGCCGGGAAGACCGGCGAACGAGCCTTCCTTGATCGTGATCGTCTCGCCGACCTCGAAGTCGACCTCGGCGGGGATGGAGCGCGCCTGCGTCGCGGAGCCCTTGGCGCCGCCACCCTTTGCGGATGCGACCTCCTTGATCTCCACGAGCGACTTGAGCATGTTGAAGGCCTCTTCGAAGCGAAGCGGCGTGGGGTTGTGCGCGTTGCCGACGAAGCCGGTCACGCCGGGCGTGTGACGCACGACCGACCAGGTGTCCTCGTTCAGTTCCATGCGCACGAGCACGTAGCCGGGGATCCGGACGCGCGTGACCATCTTGCGCTGACCGTTCTTGATCTCGACGACGTCCTCCATGGGGACCTCGACCTGGTAGATGTCCTCTTCCACCTCGAGCGTCGACTTGCGCTGCTCGATGTTCGCCTTCACCTTGCGCTCGAAGCCGGCGTAGGAGTGGATGACGTACCACTTGCCCGGCAGGCTGCGAAGTTCGGTGCGGAAGGCCTCGTACGGGTCCTCTTCGGCGTCTTCGTCGGCGTCTTCAGCGGCGCTGGCGGTACCTGCGGCGGCCGCGAAGTCGCTCAGGAAGTCGTCGTCCAGGGCGGGCTCATCGGGCTCGCCGTTGACGTCGGGGCCGTCGTAAGGAGTGACCTCGTCGGCCTCCTCCGCGACGCGCTCGGCCTGCTCTTCGGCGAGCGAGTCGGTGAGCACCTCGGCAGCAGCCTCGACCTCGGCGGCCTCGTCGATCTCCAGGGCGTCGTTCACGATGGCATCCGCCTCCGGGTCGTCGATTTCGATGTCGTCCAGCTCGCTCAGGTCCGCGTCGTCGCCGTCCTGGTCCTCGGCGTTGTCGTCCACGATGTGCAGCGCGAGGTGCTCAGCCGGCTCGGCGGCGCGCTCCTCAGCGGCGAGCACGTTGCCCTCCTGGGCTTCGTCGTCCTCGCTGGACTGCTCTGCGGCGGTCGCCCAGTCGGCGTCGTCGACATATTTTTCAGTCACTTGGGTTCTCTTCCGTTCGTGGTTCCGGTGACATCTCAGCCGAGGTCACCGGATTGCGTACGTCTGCGCGGCTCAGCTCGGGACGCCGAAGACGATCTGGACGACCCAGGTGAACACCCAGTCGAGACCGTAGACGATCGCCATCATGACGACGACGAATCCGAGCACGACCCCCGTGAACTTCAGGAGTTCTTGGCGGGTCGGGGTCACGACCTTGCGGAGCTCCGCGAAGACCTCGCGGAAGAAGTTGGCGATGCGCCGGAAGAAGTTGGCGATGCGCTGGAAGAAGTTGGGCTTCTTCGAGCGCGGCGTGTCGCTGGGGGCGACGCGCGGAGCATCGCCGGTCTCGACGACCTCGCCCTTCGATTCGTCCTGGACCATCAACTCCGCCTGTTAGTGACCTTGGTGTGCCAGCATGTGCTGACGCGCAGGGCGGACAGGAATCGAACCTGCAACCTGCGGTTTTGGAGACCGCTGCTCTGCCAATTGAGCTACCGCCCTAAGACCCGGAGGTCTTGGGTGAAATCGCACTCCTGTCGTGTCGCTGCGGGGCTTCCCGTCGGCGGGCACGGCGAAAGAATGCAGATTTCGACTGCACATCCCAGTGTACGGCATGCCTTCACTGCCCAGCGAATCACCCGGGGTCGGCGGCGGCCGGGATCAGTAATCTGCGATGCCGTAGCGGTCTGGCTCCGGCCACCGCTGGAAGGCCCTCCCCGACAGCACGTGCGGATCGATCCGGACATAGTGGTACTTCAGGGTGGGCACCCACGGCCGCAGCGCCAGCGCGTCGGCGGCGCGCACCTCATCGCTGGTGTCCAGCACGCGGGCACGGCCGCGGGCGACCACGCTCCACGCGTCGACATCGGTGTGATCGTCGACCTGGAACAGCACCTCGTCGTTCACGCTGAGCTCGAACAGCTTGCTCCCCGGCGCGGTGCGGAACAGGATCGCCCCGTCGGCGACGACGTAGTTCACCGGGAAGATGTCCATCACGTCGTGGACGTGCGTGACGATGCGGCCGAGCTCCTGCTCGGCGAGCTTGTCCCAGCATTCCTGGTCGGACAGGGCGGCAACGGGTTCCTGCGTCTGGTCCATGCCCACATCCAAGCGTGGAGGGGGCGCGGATGCCAGTGCTTTACGCCCCGCCGGCCCCACCCGCCGCACCCGGCGCCACCCGGATGAGCTTCTTGTTGACGAACTCGTCTGCTGCGAGCAGGCCCAGTTCGCGTCCGGTGCCGCTGCGCTTGACCCCGCCGAAAGGCAACTCCGGCGAGTCGGCGAGCACGAGGTTGACGTAGACCATGCCCGCTTCGATCCGGTCGGCCACGCGTTCGGCCTGCGCGGGATCCGTCGTGAAGACGTAGGAGCCGAGTCCGAACCCGGTGTCGTTGGCGATCTGGACGGCCTCGTCCTCGTCCGCGACGCGGTAGACCACGCCGACGGGTCCGAAGAACTCCTCCTGATAGGCATCCATGTCCGGCGTGACCCCGGTGAGTACGGTGCCGGGGTAGAACGCGCCATCGCGGGTGCCCCCGGTGACCAGCGTCGCCCCCTGCGCGACGGCGCGGTCGACCTGGTCGGCGAGGCGCTCGGCGGCGGTCACCGACGACAGCGGGCCCAGCACGGTGTCCTCCGCGAACGGGTCGCCCACGGTTGCTGCCGCCATGGCAGCGGTGAACTTCTCCAGGAACGCGTCATACAGCTCGTCCACGACGAGGAAGCGCTTGGCGCCGTTGCAGGACTGCCCGACGTTGTCCAGCCGCGCGTCGACGGCCGCCTGCACCACCTGGTCGAGGTCGTCGGTGGACAGCAGCAGGAACGGGTCCGAGCCGCCGAGTTCGAGCACGGCCTTCTTCAGGTTGCGGCCGGCGACCTCCGCCACGGCGGCGCCGGCGCGCTCGGACCCGGTGACGGAGACGCCCTGCACCCGCCGGTCGGCGATGACCTCGGCCGCCTGTTCGTTGGTGAGCCGCAGGTCGGTGTACACCCCCGCAGGGAAGCCTGCATCGGCGTAGATCTCGGCGATCGCGGCGGCCGACTGCGGGCACTGCGAGGCGTGCTTGAGCAGGATCGCGTTCCCCAGCGCGATGTTGGGGGCAGCGAAGCGGGCCACCTGGTAGTACGGGAAGTTCCACGGCATGATCCCCAGCAGCACGCCCAGCGGCGCCCGGCGGATGACGGCGGTGCCCTCCCCCAGGATGTCCACCGGGGTGTCCCCGGTGATCTGGTCGATGTGGTCGGCGTAGTACTCGGTGATGTCGGCGGCGAAGTCCACCTCGCCCTCCGCGGCGGCCAGGGGCTTGCCCATCTCACGCACGATGATCGCGGCGAGGTCGTCACGGCGCTCGCGGTGCAGTTCGGCGACGCGGCGCAGCAGCCGCGCCCGCTCGGCGGTCGATGACCGGCGCAGCCAGCCGCGGTAGGCCGCGTCGGCGGCGGCGAGGGCGGATTCCACCTCATCCGCGGTCGCAGTGGGGTAGGTGGCGAGGGTCTCGCCCGTGGCCGGGTTGACGACCGCATACGTGCTCATGATGCTCCGTTCCCCCGGTCAGTCGACGGGGATCAGCGTGTACTTGGTGGAGAGGTATTCGTGGATGCCTTCGAGGCCGCCTTCGCGCCCGACACCGGATTGCTTGACCCCGCCGAACGGCGCGGCGGCGTTGGAGACGACCCCGACGTTCAGGCCCATCATGCCCGTCTCGAGGCGGTCGATCATCCGGTGTCCGCGGGCGAGATCCTGCGTGAAGACGTACGACACCAGGCCGTACTCGGTGTCGTTGGCCAGGCGCACGGCTTCGTCCTCGTCGGTGAAAGTGGCGATCGCCAGCACCGGGCCGAAGATCTCCTCGCTCAGGATCGCGCTGCCGGCGGGGACGCCGGCGACCACGGTCGGCTGGTAGAAGGTGCCGGGGCCGTCGAGGGCGCTGCCGCCGGTGAGCACGCGGGCACCGCGCGAGACGGCATCCGCCACCAGTTCGGTCGCCTTCGCGACCGCCTTGTCGTCGATGAGGGGGCCGATCTGCACGCCGTCCTCGGTGCCGCGACCGACCGGCATCGCGGTGACCCGCTCGGTCACCCGGCGGGTGAATTCCTCGGCGACCGCGGCGTGCACGATGAACCGGTTCGCCGCGGTGCAGGCCTGCCCGATGTTGCGGAACTTCGCCAGTATCGCCCCGTCGACCGCCTTGTCGAGGTCAGCGTCGTCGAACACGACGAAGGGCGCGTTGCCGCCCAGCTCCATCGACACCCGCAGCACCCCCTCCGCCGCCTGCGCGATGAGCTTGCGCCCCACCGGGGTCGACCCGGTGAACGAGAGCTTGCGCAGTCGCGGGTCGGCGATGATCGGGCCCGACACATCGGCCGAGGTCGTCGTCGTGACGACGTTGACCACCCCGGCGGGCACACCCGCCTCCACCAGCAGCTGCGTGAAGAAGAGGGTCGTCAGCGGCGTGAGCTCGGGAGGCTTGATCACCACGGTGCACCCCGCTGCCAGCGCGGGAGCGATCTTGCGGGTGGCCATCGCGAGCGGGAAGTTCCACGGTGTGATGAAGAAAGACGGCCCGACGGGGCGCTGCGAGACGATCATCCGCCCGGTGCCTTCGGGGTTCAGTCCGTAGCGGCCGGCGATGCGCACCGCCTCCTCGCTGAACCAGCGCAGGAACTCGCCGCCGTACCCCACCTCGCCGCGGGCTTCGGCCAGCGGCTTTCCCATCTCCAGCGTCATCAGCAGCGCGAGGTCCTCCTTGTGCTCCTGCACCAGGTCGAATGCGCGTCGCAGGATCTCGCTGCGCGTGCGCGGCGCCGTCGCCGCCCACGCGTCCTGCGCGGCGACGGCGGCGTCGAGGGCACGGATGCCGTCTTCGGGCGAGGCGTCCGCGATCTCGCGGATGACCTGGCCGGTGGCGGGGTCGCGCACCGCGAAGGTGCGGCCGCCGGCGGCATCCGTCCACTCCCCGTCGATGAACAGGCGGGCCGGAACCCGTTCGAGCAGGTTCGCTTCGTTCGCTGCGGTCATCATGTGACTCCAGTTCGGTTGTGCTTTGCCCGGCGCAGGCTCGGCGGGGCATCGATTGAGAGGGTTTCGCCGCGGAAGAAGACGGGCCGCTTGATGGCCTGCCACACCATGATCACGATCCCGAGCAGGATGATCGCCACGCCCAGGATGAACACCAGCCCGACGCCGGCGATATTCGAGCCGCTGCCGTAGTCGGCTTTCATGCTGTCGCGCAGGGTGATGACGAACAGCGCCGCCAGGCTCACCCCGCCCACGAGCGGGAACAGCAGCGTGAAGAAGAACGAGCGGGCCGAATCGAACCACTGCTTGCGGAAGTACCAGACGCACGCGAACGCCGTCAGGCCGTAATAGAAGCAGATCATCATGCCCAGCGCCGTGATGGTATCCCACAGCACGTTCTCGCTGACGAAGCGCATGACGGCGTAGAAGCCGGATGCCACGACCGCCGACACAACGGTGGCGAACCCGGGCGTGAAGAACCGGGGGCTGACGGTGGCGAATTGCTTCGGCAGCGCGCCGTAGTGCCCCATCGCCAGGAGCGTGCGGGATGGCCCGACGAACGTGGACTGCAGCGACGACGCGGAACTGGTGAGCACCGCGAGGGAGACCAGGAACGCCAGGGGCCCCAGGATCGGTCCCGATAGGAAGAAGAACACGTTGTCCTGGATGTCGGGGTTTCCGAGCCCCAGTTCGCCGTCGCCGATGCCGGCGAACGACAGCAGCGCGATAGCAAGCAGGAGATACAGCACCACGATCGTGACGACGGTCAGCGTCGCTGCCCGGCCGGGGGTGCGCTCGGGGTCCTTGGTCTCCTCGTTCATGGTGAGGGTGACATCCCACCCCCAGAAGATGAAGATCGACAGCGAAAGGCCCGCCACCACCGCGGCGAGGTCGCCGACGGCGAACGGGTTGAACCAGGAAAGCTCCACCGGGCTGGCGTCGAACGCGCTGCCGCCGGCGACGTGCACGAACGCGGCGATGGCGAAGATCACCAGCACCACGACCTGGAATGTGACCAGCACGTACTGCAGCTTCTGCGTGGTCTGCATGTCGCGGTAGGACACGAACGTCGCCCCGACCATGAACAGCAGGCACACCGCGACGTTGATGCCCGGTTCGGCGGCGAGCGCCGCGATCGTCCCGGGGCTGCCTGCGATCTGATCGATCAGCAGGAACAGGAAGTCCACCGCGACCCCCGCCAGGTTCGACAGCACCAGGATCATCGCGGCGATCAGTCCCCACCCTGCCATCCAGCCCACCCAGGGCCCGAACGCGCGGGCACCCCAGGTGAAGGACGTGCCGGCGTCGGGCATCTGCTTGTTGAGCTCGCGGTAGCCGAACGCCACCAGCAGCATGGGGATGAACCCGACGAGGATGATCGCCGGCACCTGGAAGCCGACCTCCGACACCGTCGGCCCCAGCGCCGCGGTGAGGGTGTAGGCGGGGGCGATGCAGGAGATCCCGATGACGATCGCGCCGAGCAGCCCGACCGTGCCGGCGCTCAGGCCCTTCTTGGACAGGCCGCCGGTCGTGGTATCACCTGCAGTGCGTTCTTGCTGGCTCATGCTCCTGCTCCTTCGCGGGTGCGGGTGCGAGGCACGACGACCATCGGCACCGGGACTTCGTGCAGCATCTTCGCTGCGGTGGAGCCGAGGAACAGCCGCCGCGGCTGGGCGAGCCGGCTGGAGCCGACCAGGATGACTTCGCCCGGTTGCCAGTCGAGGTGGGTCACTGCCTCTTCGATGCTCGCCCCGCGCGCTGCGACTGCCTCGGCCTCGACCCCGCCGGGGAGCGCCTGCCGCGTCTCGGCGAGCACCTCTTCGGCGTGTGCAGCCCCGGCGATGCGGATCACGCCGGTGTCCACCGAGGGCGGCAGATCCACCGTCACCAGCGACAGCAGGCGCAGCGGTGCGCCGGTCGCCCGCGACAGCGTCACGGCCTCGGCCATCAGGGCCTCCGCGCCGGGGCGTGTGCCGACGGCGACCGTCAGCCGGCTGATGCCGACCTCGGGGGCGACCTTGCGCGCCCCCCGTGGCACCAGCACGACCGGCACGTCGGAGGAGTGCAGCAGCTGCGTCGTGGTGGATCCCAGCCGGTGGCGGCCGCGGGAACCGCCGTTCGCCGCGCCCACGACGATCAGACCGGCGCCGAGTTCACCGGCGATGTCGATCAGACCCTCGGCGAACGAGTCGGCGTAGCGGGCATGCTCGCGGTGCACGACGGACTCGGGCACCCCGGCGGCGGCCTCGGCCAGCCAGGTGTCTGCCTGTTCCCGCAGGTACCGGTCGTACCCGGCATCCGGCGGTGTGATGACGCTGCGCCCGTCGGAGGGCAGCACGATCACGATGTCGAGCTCGGCGGCGGATGCCGCGGCCAGCCGTGACGCGAAGGCCACCGCATCGCGCCCTGCCTTGGTGGCGGTGTAGCCCACGACGATGTGTGCGGTCATGAGCGACTCCCCTCGATGATGCCCTGCGCCGCGAGCCGTCCCATGCGGATCGCGCCGTCCACGTGCTGGTAGCCGGCCCCCGCCAGGTCGCTGCACGCGAAGCGGATCGGGCCGACCGGCGTGCGCAGATCGGCGCCGTAGCGGTGCAGGCCGCCCAGGTCGAAGCTGGCCGCGTACGCACCCCGCGTCCACTCCTCGCTCCCCCAGTCGCTCTCGTAGTACACGACCGGGTTCTTCGCGTCGGGGCCGTAGTAGTGCGACAGCGACTCGAGGATGCGCTCCTTGCGCTCGGTGGCGCTGAGGCGGAAGACATCGTCGGCGTTGCGGTCGGAGACGAAGCCCACGAGCGTGCCCCGCTCGTCGCCGTGGTTGGTGTTGTCGTACGCCTCGTGCGCCAGCTCGTAGGGGCTGAACGCGGTGCCCGACAGGCCCCGCTCGCGCCAGAACGGACGGTCGTACACGGCGTGCACCTTGATGACGAACCCCATCGACAGGTGCTGGTGCATCTGGTGCTGCAGCCGCGGCAGCGCCGGGACGAACGAGATGCGGTTGTAGAGCACGGGGGCAAGGGCGAGGATCGCCGCGCGCGCCCGCACCGTCATGCCGTCCGCGGTCGCGGTCACACCGGCATCCGACCACGCCAGCGTCCGCACCGGCTGCCCCAGGAACACGTCGTCGCCGAGACGCTCGGCCAGCAGCAGCGGCACCTGCTGCAGCCCGCCCACGACCCGCTTGTCGAGGATGAAGTCCGCGTCGACGAGGTTCGAGTAGCTGCCCGCACTCGCGGCCATGAGCAGCGACTGCAGCAGCGAGAACGCGTGCGTGGGCTTGGTGAGCATCGCCGACCCGGTGGCGAACGCGAGGTTGCGCACCGCTTCATCGTCGTCGGTCTGCAACCGCAGCCAGGCGTCCCACGAGATCGTGTCCCATTCCTGCGCCCTCGGATGGGCGTAGGGCCGGTCGGGGTCGATCTCGGCGACCATCGCGTCCAGGCGCTCGGTGATCTCCGCGATCACGCGCTCGGTGTCGGCGGCGACGGGGAACGCCTCACCGGTGAAGCGGGAAGCAGTGCCGTCGGGGCCGATGTAGACGCTCTCGCCCTCGCGGTAGCGATTGAAAGTCTCCAGGCCCAAGTCGGCGAGCGTCTCGATGAGCGCTTCCTGATCTGGTGACACCCACTGGCCGCCGATCTCCAGCATGGCCCCGTCGATCATGTCGGTCCACAGCCGCCCGCCCACGCGGTCGCGGGCCTCCAGGACGGCGACGGACAACCCGGCCTCGCGCAGCTCGTTGGCGGCGGTGAGGCCGGCAGCACCGGCCCCGACGATGACGACGTCTCGGGTGATCTCAGTCATGCGGGTTCCTCCGGTGGGCCGTCAGGTCGATGTCATCGTGCGGCGAGCGCGGATGCCACGACGTCCACACCCTCGTGGAGCAGCTCGTCGGGGATCGACAGCGGTGGCAGGAAGCGGATCACGTTGCCGTACGTGCCGCACGTGAGCACGATCACCCCTTCGGCCAGGCACGCCTTCGCGACCGCTCCGGTCAGCGCCGCGTCGGGGGCGCCGGTGGCGGGGTCGACGAACTCGGCGGCGATCATCGCGCCGCGGCCGCGCACCTCGCCGATGCGCGGATCGGCGGCCGCGATGGCCTCCAGGCGGCTCAGCAGGATCTGCTCGATCTGCTGAGCCCGTTCGATGAGGCCGTCGTTCTCGAACGCGTCGATCGCGGCCAGGGCGGCGGCGCACGCCACCGGGTTGCCGCCGTAGGTGCCGCCCAGGCCCCCGGCATGGGCGGCATCCATGATCTCGGACCGGCCGGTCACGGCGGCCAGCGGCATGCCCCCCGCAATTCCCTTGGCCGTCGTGACCAGGTCCGGGACGATGCCGAACAGTTCGCTGGCGAACATCGCGCCGGTGCGGGCGAACCCGGATTGCACCTCGTCGGCGATGAAGACCACGCCGTTGTCGCGGCACCAGTCGGCGATCGCCGGCAGGAACCCGTCGGCGGGCACGATGAAGCCGCCCTCGCCCTGGATCGGCTCGATGATGACGGCGGCGAGGTTGTCGGCGCCGATCTGCTTCTCGATGAGCCCGATCGCCCGCACCGCGGCATCCGGTCCGCTCAGCCCATCGCGCAGCGGGTACGACGCCGGGGCGCGATAGACCTCGGGGGCGAACGGCCCGAACCCGCTCTTGTAGGGCATCGACTTCGCCGTCAGCGCCATCGTCAGGTTGGTGCGGCCGTGGTAACCGTGATCGAACGCGACGACGGCCTGCTTGCCGGTGTACTTGCGGGCGATCTTCACCGCGTTCTCGACCGCTTCCGCGCCGGAGTTGAACAGGGCGCTCTTCTTGGCGTGGTCACCAGGGGTGAGGCGGTTGAGCGCCTCGGCGACGGCGATGTACGACTCATATGGCGAGATCATGAAGCAGGTGTGGGTGAACTGCGACGCCTGCGCCGTGATGGCCTCGACGACCTTCGGGTGGGCAGATCCGACCGTGGTCACCGCGATGCCCGAACCCAGGTCGATGAGCGAGTTGCCGTCGGCGTCGACGACCACCCCGCCGCCGGCGGCCACCGCCGCGATCGGCACGGTGTGCCCGACTCCCGCCGGGACCGCCGCGGCCTTGCGCTCGAGGATCTGCTGCGAGCGGGGTCCGGGGATGGCGGTGGTCAGCCGCCGCACCTGCGGCAGGCCGGGTCCGCCCTGCGGCGTCGTGGGGGTCGCGTCGATGAGGGTCATGGGGCGAGCGTAGGAGCCTGCGGGCGTCACGACACTCGCCACGCGGTATATTTCATGGCAATTGCTATACCTGGCGTATAAGAGCGGAGCGTGTCGTGGCGGCCACAGCGGACCTCGAACCGACGCTGGGGGCGCTGCTGGGAAGGCGGGAACTGCGCCTGCGGCTCGCGTCCGACGTGCACGATCTGCCGGGCGACGCCCTGGATCGCCCGATCCGCTGGGTGCACGGTTCGGACCTGGCCGACCCCACCCCGTTCCTGGCCGACGACCTCGTGCTGCTGACCACCGGCACCCAGTTCGCCGCCGCCGGCGACCTGGACGCGCAGCCGTACGTCGACTACGTGCGGCGGCTGAGCGGCCGCGCCGTCGCCGGGCTCGGCTTCGGTACCGAGGTCGCCCGCACCGGCATCCCACCTGCCCTGGAGCGGGCGTGCCGGGACGCCGGGATGCCGCTGTTCGAGGTGCCGTATGACACGCCGTTCATCGCGGTCGCCCGCGCGAACGCCGAGACGATCGCGGCGCAGGCGTACGCCCGGCGCAGCTGGGCGCTGGCCGCGCAGCGGGCGATCTCGCTGGCGGCGCTGCGCCCCGACGGCTTGGGTGCCACGATCGGCGAGCTGGCGCGCCAGCTGAACACCTGGGTGGGCATGTACGACGCGGCCGGCGAGCTGGTGCGTGAGCATCCCGCGGACGCGCTCGACGCCGACGCTGCACGGAGCGTGCACCACGAGGTCGGCGCCGTGCTGCGGCGCGGTGCCCGCGCCGGGTCGTCGCTGCGGCGCGACGGGCGCGCGTTCACCCTGCAGACCCTCGGCCGCGGCGGGAGGCTGCGCGGCGTGGTGGCGATCGCGGCGGGTGACCTGGACCGTGAAGGCCGCGACGTCGTGACGTCGGTGATCTCCATGGCCAGCCTCGCGCTCGAGCAGCATCAGCGACTGGGACGGGCGCGCGACGTGCTGCGCACCGGGATGCTGCAGTCGCTGCGCACCGGCGACCCGGGACTGGCGAGGCGCATCTCGCGCGACGCGTGGGGGCCGATGCCGGTCGCCCCGATCGTCGTGGCGGTCACGGATGCCGCCGCCGCGGCATCCGACGCCCTCGGCGAACTGCTGGAGTTGCGTGCCGACGAGCGACGCGGCGCACTGTTCTACGGGCAGGGCGACGACGGCATGGTGCTGGCGGTCGCCGCGGCGGAGACGGAGATCCTCGATGAGGTCGCGACGCTGTTCGCGCTGGCCCTCGGGGTCTCCGCGCCGACCGGGTACGACGGGTTCGACGCCGCGCTCCAGCAGGCCCGCGTCGCCCGCGACCGCGGCGGACGAGGGGTGACGCACTTCGCGGATGCCTCGCGCACCGGCATCCTCTCTGCGCTGTCCACTCACGAAGGCCGGGCGCTCGCGTCGGCGCTGCTGCAACCGCTGGTGGCACACGACGCCGCCCACGCGACGTCGCTGGTGCCGACCCTGCGTGCGTGGCTGGATGCCGACTGCTCGCACGAGGCCGCGGCGCGCGCTCTCGGGGTGCACCGGCACACCGTGCGCACCCGGCTGGCCGCGGCCGAGGCCGCGCTCGGGCGGGATCTGGCGGCGTTCGCGTTCCGCGCCGAGCTGTGGGCCGCCTTCGCCGCGCTCGGCTGACCCGGCGGCCGTCGCGCGGCCCGTCACCCGGCGTCGTTCGGTCGTCGCATCCGGCCCTCCCGGGCGCGCTCGAGCGCGCATTCGTGACGACCGAGCCCCCGGGCTCCCCCACCGGGATCGCTCGGTCGTCGCATCCGGCCCTCCCGGGCGCACTCGAGCGCGCATTTGCGACGACCGAGCGCCCGGGCTCCCCCACCGGGATCGTTCGGTCGTCGCATCCGGCCCTCCGCACCGGAGCGGCTCGCGGCGGGGGGCGCCCCGCAGGGCAGCAGGCTCAGCGGGGGGCGTGGGCCTCGAGGAACTCGTACACCTCGGTCGTGTCCACCCCGGGGAACGCCCCCGTCGGCAGCGTCGCCAGCAGGGTGCGGGGCGTGCGCACGTTCGGCCACGACTGCTCGCGCCACGCGGACTCGAGGTCGGCCGGGGCACGCCGGCAGCACACCTCGACGGAATGCTTCGACACCCCGCGGTTGGTGGTGTCGCGCCCGAGGAACCACTTGGTGTCGTCGAAGCGCACCCCCACGCTCACCGAGTGAGCGCCTTCGCTGGATGCCTCCACGCGCGCGGTGCACCAATACGTGCCGTTGCCGGTGTCGGTGTACTGGTAGTACGGGTTGAAGTGGTCGTCGACGTCGAACACGACGCGGCTGGTCCACTTGCGACAGCACAGCTGCCCCTCGATGGAGCCGAGGCGGTCGGTCGGAAAGTTGACGTCGTCATTCTCGTAGGCCTTGGTGATCGTGCCCGACTCGTGCACCTTGAGGAAGTGCACCGGAATGTCCAGGTGCATCGTCGCGAGGTTGGTGAACCGGTGCGCGGCTGTCTCGTACGACACCGAATAGGTGTCCCGCAGGTCCTCGATCGACAGCGCCCGGCGCTGCTTGGCATCGTGCAGCGCCGGCACGACGTGGGCTTCGGGGATCAACAGCGCCCCGGTGAGGTAATTCGTCTCGACCCGCTGGCGCAGGAACTCGGCATAGCTGTGCGGCTCGGAGTGGCCGAGGATGCGACTGGACAGCGCTTGCAGCACGGCGGTGCGCGGGTCCGCCTTGGCGGTCACGCGGCTGGACAGGTACAGCCGGCCGTTCTTGATGTCGGCCACGCTGCGGGTGGTCTGCGGCAGATCCGGCACGTAGTGCAGCGTGAAGCCGAGGTGCGCGGCGATGTCGGATGCCGTGCGCTGCGTGATCGGTCCGCCGGGGTGCCCGACGGCGTCCAGGATGCCGCGGGCGTGCTGTTCCAGGTCGGGGAAGTAGTTGTTCTGCGTGCGCATCAGCCGCCGCAGCGCCACGTTCGCGCGGCGCGCCTCTTCGGGGGTGGCCGACCGCTCATCGCGGAGGCGCTCGATCTCGCCCTGCAGCGCCATCATCGCCTTCAGCACCTCGGTGGGCACGGTTTTGCCGACCCGGAACGGCGCGATCCCCAGCGCCTGGAACGTCTGCCCGCTCATCGCCCGCTCCAGCTGGATCTCCAGTGTCGAGCGCTCGTCCAGCGGCTCGGTCTCCAGCAGCGCGTCCAGCGACGTGTCCAGCGCCCGCGCGATCGCACGCAGCAGGGTGAGCTTGGGCTCACGCCGGCCGTTCTCGATCATCGACAGCTGGCTGGGCGCGCGCGCGACAGCACGTGCGAGTTCGTCGAGGGTCATCCCCCGCGCAGTGCGCAACTGCCGGATGCGCCGGCCCATCGTCAGCGGGTCCATCTCCTCATCGTCTGCGGTGACGGGCCCGGTCTGGCCATCGAGATGCGTGGTCATGCCGGGATTCTGTCACGAAAGCAGAAGTATCCCGAAAGTTCACCTCCCTCCTGGTCGTTTGCGGGGTCGAAGTTCACCGAATAGTGGAGGCACGACCTTCCGCACTCGTTCATAGGAGGACAGGACATGACACCTGCAACGGCCACCCCGATGCGTACGCGCACCGGCCCCATCTCCATCCAGACCTCCGAGCCGACGATCGCGGTCGCCGGCCGCATGGGCCCCCGCTACGACGAGGTCCTCACCCCCGAAGCCCTCGCGTTCCTCACCGACCTGCACCACCGCTTCGCAGCGCGTCGGCACGACAGGCTCGCCGATCGCCTCCGTCGCCGCTTCGAGATCGGCAACGGGCACGACCCGCGCTTCCGCGACGACACCCGCCACATCCGTGAGGACGGATCATGGCAGGTCGCCGGGGCGGGACCGGGTCTGGAGGACCGCCGCGTGGAGATCACCGGCCCCACCGACCCCAAGATGACGATCAACGCACTCAACTCGGGTGCGAAGGTATGGCTGGCCGATCAGGAGGACGCGACGAGCCCCACCTGGAAGAACGTCATCGAAGGGCAGTTGAGCCTGCGTGACGCGATCCGGGGCGAACTGGCGTTCACAAGCCCCGAGGGCAAGCGCTACGAGGTCACCGCCGAGCGCACCCCGACGATCGTGATGCGGCCTCGCGGCTGGCACCTGACCGAGCATCACCTCCGCTTCACCGACCGCTTCGGCCGCGAGATGGCGGCCTCCGGCTCCCTCGTCGACTTCGGCCTGTACTTCTTCCACAACGCCGCCCAGTTGATCGCGAACGGACGCGGCCCCTACGTCTACATCGCCAAGCTCGAATCGAGCGAGGAGGCCAAGCTGTGGGATGACATCTTCACCTTCAGCGAGCAATACATCGGCATCCCGCACGGCACGATTCGCGCGACGGTGCTCATCGAGACGCTGCCCGCGGCGTTCGAGATGGAGGAGATCCTCTACGAGCTGCGCGACCACTGCGCGGGCCTGAACGCCGGCCGCTGGGACTACATCTTCTCGATCATCAAGAACTACCGCGGCCGCGGGGCACGGTTCGTTCTCCCCGACCGCAGTGAGGTCACGATGACGGTGCCGTTCATGCGGGCCTACACCGAGCTGCTCGTGCAGACGTGTCACCGCCGCGGCGCATTCGCCATCGGCGGGATGAGCGCCTCCATCCCCAACCGGGGTGACCCCGAGGTGACCCAGCGCGCGTTCGAGAAGGTCGCCGCCGACAAGAAGCGCGAGGCCGGCGACGGCTTCGACGGCACGTGGGTGGCCCACCCCGACCTCATCCCGGTGGCCCGGGCCGAGTTCGACGCGGTGCTCGGCGACCGCCCCAACCAGGTGGACCGCCAGCGCCCCGAGGTGACCGTCACCGCCGCCGACCTGATCGACGTGCGCATCGGGCGCCCCATCACCGCCCAGGGCGTGCGCGACAACGTGTCGGTCGCGATCCGCTACATCGAGGCTTGGCTGCGGGGCCTGGGCGCCGTCGCGATCGACAACCTGATGGAGGATGCCGCGACGGCGGAGATCTCCCGCTCGCAGGTGTGGCAGTGGATCCACCAGGGCCTTTCCACCGCCGAGGGCGACCGCATCACCCGTGAGTACATCGAGTCGCTCATCAGCGAGGTGCTCGGCGAGGTCGGGCGGCGCGACGACGACCGGTTCGACGACGCCGCGGCCGTCTTCCGCGATGTCGCCCTCGGCCAGGACTTCCCGGCCTTCCTCACCCTCTCGGCCTACTCGAGATTCCTCGTCGAATCCGAGTAGTCCCCCACCGTCAGCCCGATGAAGGGAAAAGAAATGACCGCCTACCAGGACGACATCGACGCCATCCAGGCACTCAAGGTGGAGCACGGCTCCGCATGGGATGCCATCAACCCCGAGTCCGTGGCTCGCATGCGGGCGCAGAACCGCTTCAAGACGGGACTCGAGATCGCGCAGTACACCGCCGACATCATGCGCCGCGACATGGCCGAGTACGACGACGATTCGTCGGTCTACACCCAGTCGCTCGGCGTCTGGCACGGCTTCATCGGTCAGCAGAAGCTGATCTCGATCAAGAAGCACCTCAAGACCACGAACAAGCGGTATCTCTACCTCTCGGGGTGGATGGTCGCCGCGCTCCGCTCGCAGTTCGGCCCGCTCCCCGACCAGTCGATGCACGAGAAGACCTCAGTGCCGGCCCTGATCGAAGAGCTCTACACGTTCCTGCGCCAGGCCGATGCCCGCGAACTCGATCTGCTCTTCACGCGGCTCGACACAGCGCGGTCGGCCGGCGATGAGACCGCGGCCGAATTCATCCAGTCGCAGATCGACACGTACGAGACCCACGTCGTGCCGATCATCGCCGACATCGACGCCGGCTTCGGCAACCCCGAGGCAACGTACCTGCTCGCCAGGAAGATGATCGAGGCGGGCGCCTGCGCCATCCAGATCGAGAACCAGGTGTCCGACGAGAAACAGTGCGGCCATCAGGATGGCAAGGTCACCGTTCCGCACGAGGACTTCATCGCCAAGCTCAACGCGGTGCGTTACGCGTTCCTCGAGCTGGGCATCGACAACGGCATCATCGTCGCCCGCACCGACTCGCTCGGCGCAGGCCTCACGCAGAAGCTCGCCGTCACGCAGGAACCCGGCGACCTGGGCGACCAGTACAACGCGTTCCTGGATGTCGAACAGGTCTCGGACGCCGATCTCGGCAACGGTGACGTCGTCATCAAGCGCGACGGCACGCTGCTGCGCCCCAAGCGGCTCCCGAGCAACCTCTACCAATTCCGCCCCGGAACCGGTGAGCAGCGTGTCGTGCTGGACTGCATCACGTCGCTGCGCAACGGCGCCGACCTGCTGTGGATCGAGACGGAGAAGCCGCACGTGGAGCAGATCGCGGGCATGGTCGACGCGATCCGCGAGGAGATCCCGAACGCGAAGCTCGTGTACAACAACAGCCCGTCGTTCAACTGGACTCTCAACTTCCGCCAGCAGGCCTACGACCTGCTCGCCGAACAGGGCAAGGACCTCTCCGCCTACGACCGCAGCGACCTGATGAACGTCGCGTACGACGACACCGAACTGGCGCAGCTGGCCGACGAGAAGATCCGCACCTTCCAGCGCGACGGCTCTGCGCGGGCCGGGATCTTCCACCACCTCATCACGCTGCCGACCTACCACACGGCCGCCTTGTCGACCGATGACCTCGCCGAGGGTTACTTCGGCGACGAGGGCATGCTCGCCTACGTGCGGGGGGTGCAGCGACGCGAGATCCGCGGGGGCATCGCGACCGTCAAGCACCAGAACATGGCGGGCAGTGACATCGGCGACACCCACAAGGAGTATTTCGCCGGCGCCGCGGCCCTCAAGGCCGGCGGTCAGCACAACACAATGAATCAGTTCGGCTGAGCGCTCGAACGAGAGCGGATGCCTCGGACCGCCCGGTCCGGGGCATCCGCCGTGTTCGCAGGAATGTCGATCTCGGCCGCCCGCTGCTCGACGCGCTGTCGTAACGTCACTCACAAACGAAAGGCAGTGCGATGCGATACCTCATGCTGGTCCTCACCGATCCGGATCTGGAAGCCAACGAGGAGGTGCCCGTCTCCATCGAGGCCTGGGTCGACGAGGCCTACGGAACCGGACGTGCAGTCGAAGGCGATCGGCTGCGGCCGGCCACCGAGGCCAAGACCATCCGCCGGCGCCGGCGGGAGGTCATCGTCAGCGACGGACCGTTCGCCGAGGCGTACGAACTGATCGGCGGCTTCGACGTGCTCGAGTGCGAGACGGTGGAGGATGCCATCGAACTCGCGTCGCGGCATCCGATGGCCACGTCCGGCGTGATCCAGCTGCACCCTGCCTGGCCGCTGGACCTCTGACCCGCGCCGCCGCCGCGATCACTTTGCGGGTTCGATGGCTTCGGCCAGTTGCGCCCGCGAGCCGATGCCGAGCTTGGTGTAGACCTTGCGCAGGTGGTACTCCACCGTCTTCGGGCTGAGGAAGAGAGCGGCGGCGGCCTCCCTCGTCGTGCGGCCGTCGGCCAGCAGCACGCTCACCTGCAGTTCCTGCGGGGTGAGCGCCGACAGCGCGGGTGCCTGCGGCTGCTGTACCCGCTCGCCGGTGGCCGTCAGTTCGGCCGCGGCCTGCGCGCGCCATACCTGGGCGCCCAGGTCACCGAACTCGGCGAGCGCGGCCCGCAGCTGCACGCGGGCATCCACGCGGCGCCCGGCCCGGCGCAGACGCTCCCCGAAGGCCAACCGGGTGCGCGCCGTCTCGAACCGGTCGAGGGTTTGGTCGTGCCGCACCAGCGCGGCGTCGAAGCTGCGCTCGAACCGGTCATCGGATGCCGCCAACGCGGTTCCGCGGTGTGCGCGCGCGAGCGACCACGGCTGTCCCTTGCGCCGCGCAGCGGCAAGGAACCTCGCCGCGACCGACTCCGCTTCCGCGCGCCGGCCCAGGCGCAGCAGCGCATCGGTGAGCTCGGGGGCGGGATCGAGGTCGGCATCCTGCAGGCCCAGTCCTGCGAGCAGCCCGGCGAGATCGGTGAAGTGCGCGACGGCCAGCTCGGCGTTGCCCAGCGACAGCTCCAAGTCACCCAGCGCGTACAGCACCCACACCCGGCCCATGTGGATGTCGCGCGCAAGGCACAGCTGCGCCGCCTGGCCGGCATGCGCACGGCAGGCATCCGCTTTGCCTGCGCGCGACTCCAGCCCGGCGAGCCCGGCGAGCGACATCGCGCGCTCGGTGTCCTGCCCGGTGTCGGCGGCGAGGTGGATCGCCTCGCTATAGGTCGCCTCCGCGTGCGCCCACCCCGCCGTGGTCGCTTGATCCCGCGCCAGGTGGAACAGCACGGCGGGCAGGTCGCCCACTCCCGCCGCCCCTCGCACCTCATCGGCCAGCGCACGCAGCCGCGCACCGTCGGTGTCGTCCCGCAGGAACAGCGGCGCCAACAGCAGCCATGATTGTCGCCGTGGGTCATGGCGCAGGTCGGGGTCGTTCTCGAGGAGAGGCACCGCGGCCCTGATCTCCCGCGGCCCGCCCTGCCCGGCGAGGATCCGCGCGATGCCGGCTGCCGTCAGGCCCAACGCCCTCGACCGCGACGCGGTCACCGCAGGGAGTGTCTGCGCGAGCCGCTCCGCGAGCGCCATCGCCGTCCGCGCGTCGCCGAGGTAGTACGTGGCCTGGACGGCATCGGCGAGCACGACGGCAAGATCGTCGGGGTCGCGGGTGTCCGCGGCGACGGCGAGGAGGATGTCCAGCGCCTCCCGCAGCGAACCGGTGCGGGCCGCGATCGCCGCGCGCAGCTGGAGTTCGCGCAGGTCGCCGCCGCCCTGACGCGCTCGGTCGTCGAGCAGGGCCAGCGACCGCGCGCCGTGACCGGCCGACCACGCGACCTCGGCCGCGCGCAGGAGCAGTTCAGTGCGGGCGCCGGCATCCGGCGACAGCCGCGCGGCGCGTTCGAACGCCGTGGATGCCACCGCGAACGCCGCACGCCCCTCGGCATGCGCGCCCGCTTCGGCCAACAGGCTCGCCACCGCGGCGTCGGGGTACCACACCGCCTCCGAGAGGTGCCAGGCGCGACGGTCGGCATCCCCCGGCGCGACCGCGCCGGCGGCGGCCAGATGCGCCGCGCGTCGGTCGCGTGTCGCCGCTCCCGAATACACCGCGGCACGCACCAGCGGATGCCGGAATTCGACCCGGCCGGCATCCACTCTCACCAGCCCCTCGTCCTCCGCGTCACCGAGACGACCGGCATCGACGGTGAGCGCCCCGCAGGCGGCGGCGATCACTTGCAGGTCGGTGCCGCAGACCGCAGCGACCAGCAGCGCGGCACGGCAGCCGTCATCCAATTGGGCCAGCCGCCGCCCGAACGCCTCGGTGACCGCGCTGGTCACCCGCAGCGGCAACCCCGTCTCGGCGCTGTCGAGCACCTCTCGGTCACTCGCCCCCAGTTCCCGCAGTGCGAGCGGATTGCCCGCGGTCGCCCGGTGCAGCAGCCGGACAAGATCCTCCGATGCCGCGGCACCGTGCGCGTCGGCGACCAGCAGCCGCGCGGCATCGAGATCGATCCCGTCCAGACGTAGCATCGGCAGGCTCGCGACGGCGTGGTCGCCCTCCGGGCTGCGGGCGCCCAGCAGCACGAGCACCGGGTCGGCGGCGAGCCGGCGGGCCGCGAACACCAGCGCGTTCACCGATGGACTGTCGGCCAGGTGCACGTCGTCGACGACGACGGCGACCGGGCCGTCCTCCGCGTAGCGGCAGATCAGGCTCAATACCGCGGCGCCGACGGCGAACCGCCCGGGCGCACGCCCGGCCACCCCGCCCGACCGTGGCAGGGCGAGCGCCGCGGCGAGCGCGTCGGATTGCGCCGGCGGGATGCCGCCCAGCACGGGCAGCGCTGGCCGCACCAGCTGCATGAGCGTGGCGAAGGGGATCTCGCTCTCGGATTCGATGCCGGTCGCTCGCAGCAGGCGCATGTCTGTGAGCGTGTCGATCACGCCGCCCAGCAGCGCGGTCTTGCCGACGCCGGCCTCGCCGATCACGGCGAGCACCCCGCTAGCTCCGAGGCGAGCGGCGGCCACCAGGCGCTCGACGGCCTGCTGCTCGGCCTGCCGACCCACCAGCATGGGGCGAGTCTAGGCCGCGCCGGATCACTAGGGGGGTCCCCTGATGCGCCCGACGACCGGTGGTCCCTACCGTCGAGGCATCCGCATGCCATCACTCAGGAACATCAGGAAAGGAACGATCCATGTCCACTCCCACCGTCGATCAGCCCCCCGAGGTGGCCATCGACGCAGACAAGCTCATGGGCTTCGTCTTCCGCGCCGTCGACGAAGTCGGCGCGGCGCTGGGCGCCGCCCTGGTCGTCATGGGCGACAAGCTCGGCTACTACCGGGATCTCGCCGACAACGGCCCGTCGACGCCGGCACAATTGGCAGAACGCACTCAGACCGCCGAGCCCTACGCGCGCGAATGGCTCAACGCGCAGGCCGCCGGCGACTACGTCACGTACGACCCGCAGACCCGGCTCTACACGCTGCCGCCGGAGCACGCCATCGCGATGACCGATCCGGACAGCCCCGCGTTCCTGCCCGGGCTCTTCCAGATCGCGCTCGGAACGGTGCACGACACCCAGCACATCGTGGATGCCGCCCGCAGCGGCGCCGGCTACGGCTGGCACGAGCACGGCACCGACGTGCACATCGGGTGTGAGCGGTTCTTCCGCCCGAGCTACCACGCGTACCTCGTGAACGCGTGGATCCCGGCGCTGGACGGTGCCGAGGAGAAGCTGCGCGCCGGGGCGAAAGTCGCCGATGTGGGGTGCGGGCATGGCGCCTCGACGATCCTCATGGCACAGGCGTTCCCTGCTTCCACGTTCGTGGGTTTCGACTACCACCCCGAGTCCATCGAGGTCGCCCGGCAACGGGCCGAGGAGGCCGGCGTCGCCGACCGCGTGCGGTTCGAGGTCGCCTCTGCGGCGGACTTCGGCGGCACCGACTACGACCTCGTGGCGATGTTCGATTGCCTGCACGACATGGGCGACCCGGTGGGGGCGGCCGCGCACGTGCGGGAGGTCATCGCCGACGACGGGGTCTGGATGGTCGTCGAGCCGATGGCAGGCGACCACGTGGAGGACAACCTCAACCCGATCGGTCGCGCCTACTACGGGTTCTCGACGCTGCTGTGCACGCCGGCGTCGCTGTCGCAGGACGTCGGGCTGGCACTGGGCACACAGGCGGGACCGGCGCGCATCCGCGACGTGACCGCGGCGGGCGGGTTCACCCGGTTCCGCAGCGTCGCCGAGACGCCGTTCAACCGGGTGCTGGAGGTCCGCCCCTGACGTCGAACCCGCTCCGGCAGCAGCAGGTCACGACGAGAGCAGCCCGCGAGGGTCACGGCGCGGGTGCGGTCGGCGACGCCGAGCTTTTCGAACACCCGCAGCAGGTGCGTCTTGACCGTCGATTCCCCGATGCCCAGCGCCACCGCGACCTGTTTGTTGCTGTGGCCGGTGGCCACCAGGCGCAGCACCGCGGTCTCGCGAGGAGTCAGCAGCGCCTCCGGCTCGGGGCGCCGCATCCGCTCGACGAGTCGCACCGCCACCTGCGGCGACAGCGCCGTTTGACCGGCGGCGACGGAGCGGATGCCGGCGACGATCTCCTCCCGCGGTGCGGCCTTCAGCAGGTAGCCGCTCGCGCCCGCCTCGATCGCCGCGAGGATCTGGTCGTCGGTCTCGTAGGTCGTGAGAATCAGCACCCGAGGTGCGGGGTCGCCGGCCGCGCCCCCCACCAGCCGGGCGGTCGCCGCCACGCCGTCGACCCGCGGCATCCGCAGGTCCATCAGCACCACGTCGGGCCGGGTCGCCGCCGCGATGCGCACAGCTTCGTCGCCGTCTGCGGCCTCGGCGACCACGTCGAACCCCGGTTCGTCCGAGAGCAGACCTGCCAGCCCGGCCCGCACCACCGGGTGGTCGTCGACGATCATGAGTCGGATCATGCCGGTTCCACCGCCGGCTGTGCCGCGTTCGAGGTCGGCAGCGTGACGCGCAGCGCGGCGCCCCCGCCGGGCCGCGCCTGGATGTCGAGCGCGCCGCCGGCCAGCGCGATGCGCTCGGCCATGCCATCCAGACCGAAACCCGACCGCGGCGCGAGCGGGTCGAAACCACGACCGTCGTCGATGACCTCGAGCACGACGGTGCCGTCCATGGCGGCCACGCGCACACTGGCCCGCGCGGCGTCCGCGTGCTTGCGGACGTTGGCGAGCGCTTCCTGCACGCAGCGGAGCATCACCACCTGCGCGTCACGGTCGACGTCGGCATCCAGGGCGGAATCGAGGTCGATCTGCAGCCCCGCCTCGGCCCGGAACCGCTCGACCAGCCGCTCCAGCGCCGCATCGAACGCCGCTTCGGCGGGGACGGCGGCGGTGCGGGCGACCAGCGCCCGGGCTTCGGCGAGCGCCTCTCGGGCGACGGCTTCGACCGTGGCGATGGACTGCATCGCGGCATCCGCTTTGCCCGACCGATACTGCCCGCCGGCACGTTCGGCGATCAGCACGAGACCGGCGAGCGTCTGCGCGAGGGTGTCGTGGATCTCGCGCGCCATGCGCTCCCGCTCCTGTGCGGCGCCCCGGTCGCGGCTGAGCGCCTGCACGGCATCCTGAGCCGACGTCAGTTCGGCCAGCAACCGGCCCCGCTCCTCGGCACTGTCGGCGATGCTCGCGATCCACAGCCCGAACACGACCGCGAACAGCAGCGAGAAGCCGGCGGTGACCAGCCCCGAAGCCCAGCCGCCCGCCGAGAAGTCCTCGCCGGCGGCGAAGCCCACCAGGATCGTTAGGGCCGGCAGCGCAGACCCGACGATCGCCTGCCGGTTGTTCGCGGTGATCATCCACACCAGCGGATAGATGATCGTCTGCAGCATCGCCAGGAACGGGTTGACCGACACCCCGATGCCCACCGCGACGCTGACCGCGACGATGAACACCGGAACGCGCCAGGTGGGCGGGTCCTCACCGATCTCGTGCCGGGCCAGCAGCAGATAGGCCAGCACGACGGCGGCGACCGAGCCGATCGACACGGCCTGCTCGCCCGGTGTGCCTTCGTTGTAGATCAGCACTGCGAACACGGCGACGATGATCCCCGCGCCGAGGATCGCGATGTCCCACCCTCGCCGATTCACCATGTCAGGCCCTTCTCGCGGCGCATCGAGCCCGTCGGCACCAGGCTACGCGTCGCGCCGGATCCACCGGAACGTCGCTCTGCTCATGATCAGTCCGATGACCAGCCAGAGCGCGAGAGCGATCGCGACCCAGCCGAGCTCCCAGCCGTTGCCCGGCTCGAGGGCGGCGTACTCGTTGGGCAGGAACGCCGCCCGCATGCCGCGCGCCATCCACACCAGCGGGAACGCGCTGGCGACGTACTGCAGCCAGTCGGGCAACTGCCAGAAGAAGATGTAGACGCCCGAGATGAACTGCAGCACCAGCGCGATCGGCACGACGACGGCGCTCGCGCTGCGGCCGGATCTGGGCAGTGCCGACACGGCGATGCCCAGCAGGGCGGATGCGACCAGCCCGAGCAGGAACACCCACGCGAACGTCCCCCAGTCCTCGAGGCTCGACGGCAACGGCACGTTGAACACGACCGCGGCGACGGCGACGAGGATGGCCGCCTGCAGGATGCCGGTGGCCAGAACCTGGCCGATCTTGCCGGCGAAGTAGCTCACCGGCGACAGCGGCGTGCCGCCGAGGCGTTTGAGCGTGCCGTCGGAGCGTTCCATCGCGATGTCCACCGCCAGGTTCTGGAATCCCGACAGCAGCAGGCCGGCGGCGAGCATGGCGGGCAGGTACAGCTCAGCGGCCGACAGTGCCGGCATCCCCGGTCCGCCGCTGATGCCGCCCTCGGTGTCGAAGATCGTGCTGAACAGCGCGAGCATGAACACCGGGAACAGGAAGGTGAAGAACAGGGTGTCGCCGGAGCGGAAGTAGCCGCGCACTTCGTAGGCGGCGCGGTGCGCGCCGAGGGCGATGGTGCTCATCGTCCGACCTCCTCTTCGATGGTGGCGATGCTGGGAGGGGCGGTCTCGGCCGTCTCGGCCGTCTCGGCCGTCTCGGGCGTCTCGGCCGTCTCGGGCTCGTCGACCATGCCGAGGTAGATCTCCTCGAGCGAGGGCCGGCGGATCTCCAGTGCTTCCGGCTCGCCGCCCAGGCGAGCGGCGAGCGCTGCGGTGAACTCCCACGGGGTGGCCGTGCGCGCTTCACGCATCACGCCCCCTTCCCGCCACACAACCCGGGGCATCCGTGCCTCCTCACCGCCGAACGTGGCGACGGCGCCGATCGCGCGCAGGCGACCGTGGTTGATCACAGCGACGCGATCGGCCAGCTGCGCCGCTTCGTCGAGATAGTGCGTGGTGAGCAGGATCGTCGTGCCCTCGCCCTGCAGTCGGCGGATGAGCTCCCAGAACTCGCGCCGCGCGTGCGGGTCGAATCCGGTGGTGGGCTCGTCGAGGAACAGCAGCTCGGGGCGGCCGATGATGCCCAGGGCCACATCCACGCGTCGCTGCTGACCGCCGGAGAGTTTCGCGATGCGCGTGCCGGCCTGGCTCTCCAGTCCGACCGAGGCGATCACCTCGTCGACGTCGCGCGGGCGGGGGTAGTACGCGGCGAACTGGCGCAGCTGCTCGCGCACCGTGTAGGCACCGGCCTGACCGGTCGACTGCAGCACGATGCCGATCTTCGCCTTCCAGTCCAGGCCCGCGGACTCGGGGTCCACGCCCAACACCGTGACTTCGCCGCCGGTGCGGCGCCGGTAGCCCTCGAGGATCTCGACGGTGGTCGACTTGCCTGCTCCGTTCGGCCCGAGGAGCGCGAACGTCTCGCCGCGGGCGATCTCGAAGCTCACGTCGTCGACCACCGCGGCGGCGCCGTAGGTCTTGCGCAGGTTCTGCACCCGCACCGCATCTGTATCCATGGTTCCAGCGTGCGCTCCCGCGGCCGCTTTCCCCAGGGGTCTTCCGGCGGAGCCGCCGTCCTCCATTCGGTGGACCCGCGTGGCGTGTCGCGGGCGGATGCCGCGGCACGGGGTGAGCACATCCGCCGCGCGCCGCGCGCCAGTTCTTCGGAGATCTACGCGTCTCCGGTGCCGATCTCGGCATCCACTCCGAAATACTGCCGATCTCCGAAGTCGTGGCGACAGGGAGGGCGGATGCCACGGCACGGGGCGAGCCCGAGACAGCCGCGGGCTACGCTCGTTGTGTGACTGATCGAGCTCCTCTTTCCCGCAAGCTGTCCGCCATCGCCGAGTCCGCGACGCTGAAGGTGGATGCCAAGGCGAAGTCGCTGCAGGCGGCCGGTCGCCCTGTCATCTCGTACGCGGCCGGCGAGCCCGATTTCGCCACGCCGCAGTTCATCGTGGATGCCGCCGCCGAGGCGCTGCGCGACCCCGCGAACTACCGCTACACCCCGGCGGCCGGCCTGCCCGTGCTGCGGGAGGCGATCGTGGCCAAGACGCTGCGCGACTCCGGGCTGGAGGTCACGCCCGCCCAGGTGGTCGTCACCAACGGCGGCAAGCAGGCGGTGTACCAGGCGTTCCAAGCCGTGGTGAACCCGGGCGATGAGGTGCTGCTGCCCGCTCCGTACTGGACGACTTACCCCGAGGCGATCGCGCTGGCCGACGGCGTGCCGGTGGAGGTGTTCGCCGGAGCCGACCAGGAGTACAAGGTCACCGTCGAGCAGCTCGAGGCGGCCCGCACCGCCAAGACCACGGTGCTGGTGTTCGTCTCGCCGTCGAACCCGACCGGGTCGGTCTACACGCCCGAGGAGACCGCCGAGATCGGCCAGTGGGCGCTGGAGCACGGCATCTGGGTGATCACGGACGAGATCTATCAGAACCTCGTCTACGAAGGCGTGCGTGCCGTGTCGATCGTCGAGGCCGTGCCGGAGCTGGCCGGCCAGACGCTGCTGGTCAACGGCGTCGCGAAGACCTACGCGATGACCGGCTGGCGGGTGGGCTGGATGGTCGGCCCCGCCGACGCGATCAAGCTCGCCGGCAACCTGCAGTCGCACCTGTCGTCCAACGTCAACAACATCGCGCAGCGTGCGGCGCTGGCGGCCCTGACCGGACCGCAGGACGAGGCGGAGCAGATGCGCCTCGCCTTCGACCGCCGCCGCCGCCTGATCGTCGAGGAACTGTCGAAGATCGAGGGCGTCACCGTGCCGAACCCGCTCGGGGCGTTCTACGCGTACCCCGACGTGACGGGCCTGCTCGGCCGCACGTACGGCGGAGTCACCCCGACGACCTCCCTGGAACTGGCCGATCTCATCCTCGAGCAGGCCGAGGTCGCCGTGGTGCCGGGCGAGGCGTTCGGCCCCTCCGGATACCTGCGACTGTCCTACGCGCTCGGCGATGAGCAGCTGCTCGAGGGCATGCACCGCCTGCAGGACCTCTTCGCCTGACGCCGGACAGGCGAACGCGACCCACCCCGCCCGGCTACAGCTGGATGCCGACCAGGACGGGTTCCGGCTGCAGGATCAGGCCGAACTCGGACTGCACGCGGTTCAGGACGAAGCGGGCGAGCTCCGCGAGCTCCTCCGCCGTGGCGGATCCCCTGTTGGTGATCGCGAGCGCGTGCTTGGTCGACAGTCCGGCACGGGAGCGCGGCAGGTGGAATCCCTTGGTCAGTCCGGCGTGCTCGATGAGCCACGCTGCGCTGACCTTGACGTCGGATTCCGCGACGACCGGCGGCGGGATGTACCCGTCGAAAGTCGCCAGCGGAATCACCGTGACCGTCGGCACGTGCGGGGTCACCGGCCACCGCGGGCACTCGTCAGGGAGGGTGCGGGCGAACTCGGCCGAGACGATCGCGTTCTGGAAGAACGAGCCTGCACTGTAGGTGTCGGGGTCGGCGTCGTCGAGCACCATCCCCTTCGCGCGGCGGGTGGCCAGCACGGTCTCGCGCACCCAGGCCAGCGACACCGCGGCATCCGGAGCCAGGCGCAGCGCCTGCCGCAACTGCTCACCCCGCACCGGCACGTCGCCGTGGCCGACCTCGGCCAGTTCGAGCGTCACCGAGAGGATCACGCCGCGGCGCACCGCGCCGATTCCGTAGTGGTCCTTGAGCACCGATGTGCGAAAACCCAGACCCAGATCGGCGGCGGACACGGTCTCGATCTCACCGGTGGCTTCGTCGAGCAGCTCGACCTCGACCAGCGTCTGCACGATCTCCTGGCCGTACGCGCCGACGTTCTGGATCGGTGCGGCACCGGCGGTCCCGGGGATGCCGGACATCGCCTCGATCCCGGCCAGGCCCTCCTCGACGGTGTACGCCACCAGCGCGTCCCAGTCGTGCCCGGCTTCCACGCGCAGGCGCACGTGCCCCTCCCGGGGGGACGGCACACGCTCGATGCCGCGCGTGCGCACCAGCACGACGGTGCCGTCGAAGGGCTCGTCGGACACCAGCAGGTTGGAGCCGCCGCCGACGACCAGCCACGCGGCGTGGTCGGCCCACAGGGTGCGCATGGCGTCGACCAGCTCGTCGCGGGTGTGCGTTTCGATGAGCCGGGTGGGGATGCCGCCGGCGCGCAGTGTCGTCAACTGGGCGAGCGGAACGGGGGTCAGTTCGGGCATGTCAGAGACGCACTCGCACCTGTGCTTTGCCAAGCACGGATGTTCCGCCGCTGGTCACCGTGAGGTCGACACGGGCGGTCTGCTCATCCACGGCACCGATTGTGGCGGTGACCTCCACGTCGGCGCCGTTCTCGGCGTCGACGATGACGGGGCGGGTGAACCGCACGCCGTACTCCAGGATGCGACCGGCGTCACCGAGCCACGGCACGATCGTCTCGACGGCGAGCCCCATCGTGAGCATGCCGTGTGCCAGCACGCCGGGCAGCCCCACCCGCTCGGCGACGGCGTCGCTGTAGTGGATGGGGTTGAAATCCCCGGATGCTCCGGCGTACCGCACCAGCGACTCGCGAGTGAGGTGCACGGTGCGCTGGGCGACGACGTCTCCGACGGTCAGTTCGCTCATGCGTCCTCTCCCCCGATCAGCAGCACCGAGGTCGCTGTGACGACGTGAGCGCCGGTGGCGTCGGTCATCTCCGCTTCGCTGGTGACCATCGCGCCCTTGCCGAACGGGCGGACCGTGGCGACCTTCAGGGTCGCGGTGATCTCGTCACCGGCCACGATCGGCCGGGTGTAGCGGAAACGCTGCTCCGCGTGGATGGTGCGCTCCAGCGCGATGCCGGAATCCGGCTCGGCCAGCAGCTGCTGCAGGGTGAGGTCCTGGACGACCATCGCGAAGGTCGGCGGGGCGACCACGTCGGGGTAGCCCAGTGCCTGCGCGGCGGCGGGGTCGGTGTGCTGCGGGTCGGTCGCGTGAACGGCGCGGGCGAACTCGCGCACCTTCTCACGCCCCACGAGGTACGGCGTCGTCGGCGGGAAGACACGACCGACGAGCTCGGGATTCACGGACACGCGTTCCATCCTTTCACAGCCGCGTGCGGCGGCCGCGGCGTCACGACCGGCGGCCGCGCAGCGCGCGCAACGCCATCTGCACCGCGATGAAGGCGAGGAACACCGCGAACAGCATGTTGGCGGTGAACGGGTCCAGCAGCGTGGCGATCCAGGCACCCAGGGCTGTCGTGGTGCATGCGGCGACACCCACCAACGCTGCGGCGAGCAGGTCGACGTTGCCGCGGCGGATGTTGCCGATCGTGCCGGAGAGCGCGGTCGGAATCATCATGAGCAACGACGTGCCCTTGGCGATGAGGTCGCTCGTGCCGAACAGCAACATGAGCGCCGGCACCACCACGACGCCGCCGCCGACGCCGAGCAGGCCGGCCAGGATGCCGGTGACGAACCCCAACACGACCAGGCCCGCTCCGCTGAACCACGTCAGCACGAGTTCGGCGTCGCGGGACGGGATCACCAGGAACAGCGACACGATCACCACGACCAGGAACCCGACGAACCCCCACCGCAGGGCGTTCTGCGGCAGCCGCGCCAACAGCCACGAGCCCAACTGCGCGCCGATCACGGCGGCGACGGCGAGGATCAGCGCCGGGATCCACGCGACCGAGTCGTTCAGCGCGTAGGAGATGACGCCGACCGTCGCCGTCGGCACGATCGCCGCGAGCGACGTGCCTGCGGCGAGGCGCTGGTCGAAGTGCAGCAGTAGCACCAGCAACGGCACGATGACGGTGCCACCGCCCACGCCGAACAGACCCGAGAGCAAGCCGGCGCCGAGGCCGATACCCAGGCACGCGAAGATGAACCGGGCCGAACGTTCGGCCCGTTGGGGGGATGAGGGCATCGCTTACCAGACGTCGTCGATGGCCCAGCCGTCGCCGGCGGGGACAAGGGTGTACTCGTACGGGGTCGAGACCGCCTCCGGCGTCGCCAGCGGCTGGTCGTTCTCGTCGATGAGGCTGAGGAACGTTTCGGTCGTCATGACCGTGATGACGTCATCCTCCCGCTCCACCGAATCGACGGCGATCTCGTACTCATCGGTGGATTCACCGAAGATCTCGGCCTCGGCCTCGAATGCCGCGCAGTCGGTCATGCCGACGGCGGTGCGGTAGTCCTCGGTGGTCGAGGCGAAGTACAGGGCGCAGTCCGCTTCGTTCCAGGCCTCGTCATAACGCTCGACGGTCACAATGGCTGCGCGTTCCGCGTCGCCGCCGGCCGCGCCTTCGGTGGGGACGAGTGCGCTGATGATCCGCGGGATGAACACGGCGGCCAGCACGATGAGCCCGATCACCACGACGCCCAGCACGACGAACACGATCCACAGCTTCGACTTCTGCGCCGGGGCCCCCGGGGAGGACGGTGAGGACTGCGGTGTCTGGCCGGCGTATCCCGGATAGCCGGCGGGTGCCTGCGGCTGCACGTGCTCGGTCCAGGCGGATCCGTCCCACCACCGCTGGGTGCCGCTGCCGTCGTCATACCAGCCCGGAGGGGTTGTGCTCATGGCGTTCCTTCGCGTCTAGGACGACCCAAGCCCGGCGACGGATGCCGCCGTGATTCAGCCTAGGGCCAGCCGTTCCGGCGCCACAGCTACCGCACGCCGCGCGGAGAACCAAGCGGGAGCGATGAGATTGTTCTCACCTTCGCGCACGCTTCGGCCGCATCCGGGTTAGCGTTGCAGTGCACTACCCCGGTTGCGCGGTGTTCGGGTCACCCCGACCGGGAAGACGGCCCGGGCGTTCACGCCCGGGCCGTGTCATTTACCGGACGATCAGAAGGTCGCGAGGTCCGGGTCGGCGCCCACACGCTGCCCGCGGTCGATCGCATCGATCGCGGCCATCTCGGACTCCGACAGCTCGAACCCGAACACGTCGAAGTTCTCCGCCATGCGCTCACGCGAGTTGGACTTGGGGAACACGATGATGTCCTGCTGCAGGTGCCAGCGGATGACGACCTGCGCGGGCGTGGCGCCGTGGGCGGCGGCGGCATCCGCAATCGCCTGCTCGCCGAACAGGTCGTACTTGCCCTGCCCGAGCGGGCCCCACGCCTCGGTGCGGATGCCGAGCGGCTCGGCGAAGGACCGCAGCTCGCGCTGCGCGAAGGCGGGGTGCAGCTCGATCTGGTTGACCGCGGGCACGGTTTCCGACTCGGCGAGGATGCGCTCGAGGTGCGAGCGGTGGAAGTTCGAGACGCCGATCGAGCGGGTCAGTCCCCGGTCGCGCAGCTGCTCTAGCGCCCGCCAGGTCTCGGCGTAGCGGTCCAAGTCAGGGCGCGGCCAGTGGATCAGATACAGGTCCACCTGGTCCAGGCCCAGCTTGTCCAGGCTCGTCGCCAGCGCGTCGAACGATGACTGGGTGCCCTGATCGGCATTCCATAGCTTGGTGGTGACGAACAGTTCGTCACGGGGGATGCCGGATGCCGAGATCGCACGGCCGACACCCTCCTCATTGCCGTAGACGGCTGCGGTGTCAATGTGGCGATAACCGACCTCGAGCGCGTCGGTGACGATGCGCTCGGTCTCGGCGGGGTCGACCTTGAAGACGCCGAAGCCGAGTTGCGGGATGGTGTGGCCGTCGTTGAGCGAAAGAGTGGGAACAGTCATAGCTCCCAGCCTGACACGACCGGGCTCACCGCGTCGCGTCCTGGTGCCAGGTCACACCCCGTGTTCCGGCGCTCCCGTCCACACGGCCTCCTCAGCGACGAGATCCTCGAAGATCGTGACCACCCCCGATCCGCTTTCGGATGCCACCAGGCGGTAGCCACGGGGAAGATCATCCACGAGCTGCCGTGCCCTCGGTCCTCCGACCAACAGATACACCATGCAGGCACCGTATGCCCGGTGGAGCAATATGCGGGAGAGGTTGCGCTGGGACGCTGAGGGCTCTAAGAGATAAGCTCGGTCGTGCTGCACGCCACCCGCTCGGGTGTGTGACTCACCCAGCCAGAAGGAAGTGTTGCACCGTGGGTACCTTGTACTACGGCGGCGAGTCGACGCCCGTCAACATCGAGGATCGCGCACTTGCGCACCTGAAAGTCGTGATCGCTACCAAGCTGCGCCGCGGCGAGAGCTTCACCGTTTCCTGGCGGCATCCCGACGACCAGCCGCGCGGACGCAGCACGGTGTGGATCCACCCCTCCATCCCGCTGCGCTTCGTCTTCGACGATCCAGAGCCCACACAGCTCAGCCGCAGCTGGGTCGAGGAGCTCGCCAGCAGCGCGAACTCGTCCGGTGGCGTCATGCTCATCGCAGAGCACTTCGACACCGAGGCGATCGACGTGGTCGATGACCACCGCGAGGACTCCTCGGCAGCGCTCGCGTAACAGCCCCGCTCACAGGCACGGCCTCACGACGGGACCCGGTGCGCCCGGCCCGTCTGCGGGATAGGTTTCGGTCATGCCGAACGCCCTGACCATCGGCACTCGACACGGCTCGAGCGCCACTGCCCACGTTCTCGCGACGAAGCTGAACCGGCACACCTTCTGGTGCGGCCAGAGCGGGTCGGGGAAGACCTATGCCCTCGGCGTGCTGCTCGAGCAGCTGATCCTCGGCACCCGACTGCCGATCGTGATCCTCGATCCGAACTCGGACTTCGTGCGCGTGAAAGAGCTGCGCGACACCGCGCCCGACACGGCTGCCGCGCAGTGGCGGCAGCGGGACATCCGAGTGCTGCGGCCCGGCGACGGCGAGGCGGATCGTCTACGTGTGCGGTTCCTGGGGATGACTCTCCAGGCGCGCGCCGCGGTGCTGCGGATCGATCCCATCATCGACCCCGAGGACTACAACGCCATGCTGCGGCTGGAATCGCATGTGCAGACCAATCTGCGCGGTCACCTCGTGCAGTGGCTGCGCGATCAGGACGATCCGTCGTGGCATCGCCTGGCGTTGCGGCTGGAGAACCTCGGCATCGCCGACCTGGACGTCTGGGCGTGGGGCGGTGAGGACCTCACCCAGGTCATCGATCAGCGAGCCGACGCGACCGTCATCGACCTGGGCGGCTTCGCGACGCCGATCGAGCCGAAAGCCGCCGCGCTCGCGTCCCTGGACCACTTGTGGAGCCGCCGACATGAGCGCATCGGCCGTCTCATCGTCATCGATGAGGCGCACAACCTCTGCTCCCCCGACCCTGCGACCGAGATCGACCGGCTGCTCACCGAGCGGATCGTGCAGATCGCCGCAGAGGGACGCAAGTACGGGCTCTGGTTGCTGTTGTCGACCCAGCGCCCCTCGAAGGTGCACCCGAACGCGCTGTCGCAATGTGACAACCTCGCGCTGATGAAAATGAGCTCGCTCGCCGATGTCGCCGAGATCGGACGGCATCTCGGATACGCCCCCGACGACCTGCTCGCCCAGGCACCGTCGTTCCGGCAGGGTCAGGCGCTGTTCGCCGGTGGCTTCACCGAGGCGCCGCAGATCGTGCAGATGGGCGCACGACTCACCCAGGAGGGCGGGTTCGACGTCCCGATCGAGCTGCGGTAGCGCCGTAGCGGATCGAGATGTGCGCCGCGGGCGACGCCGAGGGCGCCTCGGCGCCCGCCTTCCAGACCTGGCACACCCTGCCGGTCCCAGCATCACGATCCCGCGCGCCTCTCCATCGGTCAAGCGCCCCAGATCGTGACCAGCGCTCTCTCGCTCGCCTCGACGCTGCCGATCCTCTACCTGCCTTCGCGGCAGTTGCACCGCGGCTTCTTCGTGACTCTGCTTCCTGGGCTCGGGCTCGCGGCCGCGATGATCCTCGTCGACCAGACCTTCGGTTCCGGCGCCTTCGGGGCGGTCGCGATCATCCCCGCGGTCCTGTCCAGGAATGGGATCGCACCGCGGAAATGAACGTCGCGATGCTGCGCACGGAAGCGGGACGCGATCCGCACAACAAGGATCTGCATGATCTCGTCGGCGAACTCTCAACGCGTAGCGACCACTTCCGCCGGCTGTGGAGCCGTCATGACGTGTGGCACCACGAGTCGGGTGTCAAGAAGTACCACCACCACATCGTCGGTGACCTCACGCTGAGCTTCAACGGACTCGACCTCGTCGGTCATCCCGCGATCCAGCTCACGGTGCTGACGGCCGAGCCCGGCTCCGAAACGGACCAGGCCCTGCACCTGCTCGGTACATGGTGGAAGACGCAGAGTCAGACGGTGCCCGCGTCGCTCTGACTATGCGGTCAGGTCGCGCAGGGCGAGGGGAAGCTCCGTCACGAGCTCTCGTGCGAGAAAACCGAGTCCGAGCCGGTCGGTCAGGCGGTCGCCCGCTCGCGCGTGCACCGACGCTCCCCACACCGCTGCCCGTGCCAGGCCAGTACCGCGTGCGACGAACCCGGTGACAGCGCCCGCCAGCACGTCGCCGCTGCCCGAGGTGGCAAGCCCCGGCCCGCCGCCGCTGATCCGGAACGCGGTGCCGTCCGCGTCGGCGACGACGTCGTAACAGGCGACGACCGCCCGATAACGGTGCGCAGCCTTGCGCACCGGGAGTGCCAGGTCGTCGCCGATCTCATCGCCGGCAGAATCCACATCCAGCAGGATCGCGAGTTCCTCGCGGTTGGGAGTGAGCAGCAGGTCGTCCGGCAGCCGCGCCCGGTCGACCTGCGGCAGGATGCCGAGGGCGTACGCGTCGAGCACAAGTCGGCGCGGACCCGCATCGGCGACGGCGAGCAGGGTGTCCCGCGTCTCGTCGGCGTCGTCGAAGCCTGGACCGACGAGCACGGCGTCCGCGTTGGCGATGTTCTGCCGCGCCGAGTCTTCGAACGGGTCGGATGCCTTCTCCGGCAGGGCGTAGATGGCCGCTTCGGGCAGCACGGTGCCCACCTGCGCGTCGATGGAGCCCGGCACGAAGACGCCGAGCCTGCCGGCACCGACCCGCAGGGCCGCTTCGCCTGCCAGCATCACGCCGCCCGGGGTGCGGCGCGAGCCGCCGACGACCAGCACGTCGCCCCGCGACTTCTTGTCGGCGCCGGGATCGGGCAGCCCCCATGACGTCAGCAGGTCCGGCGTGACCGGCTGCGGGTTACTTTGCGCGGGCATCAGAACCTCCGGGGAACCCGACATCGGGGGTGCCGGGGTGAACGGTGACCTCGGCACCCTCCTCGCGCAGATGGCTGACATCGGCGAACATCGACATCCGCCACCCATCTTCTGAGAAGTCCAGGCGCGTGATCGAGGCGTTGAGCACCGGATTGGCCGAGGCGAACTCGAGCACCTCCTGCTCCTGCAGGTCCAGCAGCAGCGAGGCGATGAGGGTCACGACCGCGTCGTGGGCGACGATGAGCGCGGACTCCTCCGGGCGGGGGAACAGGTCGTTCAGGAACGACCGCATCCGCAGCACGACGTCCGCCCACGATTCCCCGCCGGGCGGTCGGTGATAGAACTTGCCGAGCCGCCGGCGCCGCTCGGCCTCCTCGGGATGCAGACGCGCGACGCCCTTGCTCGTCAGAAGATCCAGGATGCCGAGCTCACGGTCACGCAGTCGTTCGTCGACGCTGGCGACGGCGGGACGTTCGCCCAGCGCGATGGCCAGGGTCTGCCGGGCGCGCAAATATGGCGAGACGCAGTAGGCCTCGATCTCGTGGGCGTGCTCGTCAAGCCACCCGCCCAGCGCCGCGGCCTGCTCCTCCCCCGTCTCGGAGAGGGGCACATCCGCATCGCGGATGTCGAGCGGGATCCGTTCGAGGCCCTCCCGCTCGGCGCGGGTCGCCGCGACGTTTCCCACGCTCTCACCGTGTCGTACGAGCCACAGAGTCTTCACCGGCATCCGCCCACCCTAGACGGTGGTCGTTCATCGGCAGCGGGGGTTGCGCTGGGACCGATTCGCTGTGCGCGCCACTTACGCGTGCGCGGCGATCCCGCGGAGGAACCGACGCGTCACGATGCGGTGCGCCCCCGAGTGGATCACAAGTAACCGATATGCCCATCCCAGAACTCCCGGGAACTCCGCGGTGGTCTGCGCCGACAGTGTCGCGCCGGTAGCGGCGGGCTCGATCGTGAACACCAACGCGTAACGCGAGAATCGGTGATGGCCGGCGAGGACCAGTTGTTTCCCCGGCACCACGCCACGGACGGCGAATCCCGGAATGGTTGCGCCCACGGCGGGGAAGACCCCTGTTGCACGCGAGGGATGCGCGCCGATGAGGCGCAGATACCGGCGCGGAAGCGCAAGCCCGGTGGGGATGCCGGAGATGAGCGCGTCCCACACGCGGTCCACGTCAGCGGCCACACGCACCGAGTTCACATCGATCTGCCCGAGCGGGCGCTCGCCGTGCGGCGTGATCATGTCCACCCACCCCCTGCGCTTTCTCTCCCCAGTGGGTACCAGACCTCGCGACACCGCGAACAGGCGGGAAAGGTACGAACACCAGCGAATGACAGCCAACTCGACGCCTGCATCGTCCCAGGAAATCGGCTCTCGCGGCCAGGGCCCGTCCGCCCTATCCTGAGCGATACCGGTGACGGTTGGAGGGGCGATGGCGATCTTCTCGCGGGGTTTCGGCGGACGGCGGCGCGAGTCGGACCGAACCTGCCCCCAGGGCAATACCTCACGGAGGACTTCCCCGTGCTCTCCGCCGGTCCGACGCCGCGGATCTCCACCGACGAGTGGGCGTTCCGGATCGTCACCGCGAGCGGCAGCCAGACCACCTGGACGTGGGACCAGTTCTTGGCCCTGCCGATCGAAGACGTGCACACCGACATCCACTGCGTGACCCGCTGGTCCAAGCTCGGCACCAGCTGGCGCGGCGTCTCGGTCGACACCCTCCTGTCGGCGGTGGACACGGATGCCGAGTTCGTGATGGCCCACTCGTACGGCGGCTACACCACCAACGTGCCGATGGAGGATTTGCTCGGCGGCAAGGCCTGGGTCGCGTTCGAGTTCGACGGCGCACCCTTGGAGCCCGAGCACGGCGGCCCGGCGCGGCTGCTGGTGCCGCACCTGTACTTCTGGAAGAGCGCGAAGTGGGTCAACGCCCTGGTGATGCAGGACCGCGACCGGCCGGGTTTCTGGGAGCAGAACGGATACCACCTCCACGGCGACCCCTGGCAGGAGGAGCGCTACTGGTGATCGTCGGCGACTGGCGGCCGGCCCACGTCGCAGCGGTGTCGCAGGCCACGGCGCATGCCCGCATCCTGTGGCTGGACGTCCCCGGGTGGCCGGGCAACCTTCCCGGGCAGCACCTCGACCTCCGCCTCACCGCCGAAGACGGCTACCAGGCCGAGCGTTCCTACTCGATCGCCACGTCGGGGCCGGCACAGGCGATAGAACTCGGGGTCGACCGCGTCGACGACGGTGAAGTCTCGCCGTACCTCGTGGATGTCATCGAGCCCGGGGACATGCTCGAGGTGAAGGGCCCGCTGGGCGGCTACTTCGTGTGGGATGCCGCGGACCCATCCCCCGTGCAACTGGTCGCCGGCGGCTCCGGGATCGTCCCGCTCATCGCGATGGCGCGCGCCCGCGCCGCCGCCGGTGGCGGTGCCCCGTTCCGCCTGCTGTACTCGGTGCGCTCGCCTCACGACGCGATGTACCGGGCCGAGATCGCGGAACTCACCGCCGCCGGCCTGGAGACGACCTGGATCTACACACGCGAGGCACCTGCCGGGTGGTCGGGCGGCGTCGGCCGCCTGACGCCTGCCGTACTCGCGGCATCCGTCTGGCCGGTCGAGGCGGCCCCGACGATCTTCGTCTGCGGGCCGACCGGGTTCGTCGAGGCCGCCGCCGACATGCTGGTGCAGGCGGGGCATCCGCCGCAGCAGGTGCGCACCGAGAGATTCGGAGGGTCGTGATGGACAGCACGCCTCATCCTGCGACGGATGCCGATCGCACCGTCGTCCGCCACGTCGACGGCAACGCGCTGGCGGGTTTGCTCGCCGACGTCTTCGCGACGGACATCACCGTCGCGGTGATGGTGTGCGCCGGTTGCGGCGCGAGAGGCCCGCTCGGGGGTGCCGACGTCGAGGACGACGGCGTGGCCGCGATCGTGCGCTGCCGCTCCTGCACCCACACGATGCTCACCGTCCTCCGCTGCGCGAACGGGCTGACGCTACGCGTGGGCGCCCTCGACCGGATCGAGCTGCCGCGGGAGATCCCGAGCCCCTAGGGACTCCCGCGGGCACGAAAAAACCCCCGGAAATCCGGGGGTTTCAATCTGTAGCAGGAGAGAGATTCGAACTCTCGACCTCACGATTATGAGACGTGTACCCGTAGCCGCTCGCCATGCGAGCCGACTCCGAAACCATCGAACCGGGCAAGGCAGACGTACTCGCGCGCGGCTGCTCCTCGCCGATCAAAACGGCGACGGGCGTTTGGGTGCGCTGCGGCTCGCGCATCAAAAGCAAATGCGCGTCGTGCGCTGAGCTCTACCGCGGCGATTGGGCGGCAATTGCTCGATCGGGTGTGTTCGATGGCCCTGTCGAGCGTTACCGGTTCTACCTGCTGACGCTCACCGCTCCGTCGTTCGGGCGGGTGCACCGGGTGCCGCGGTCCGGTCCGGCCCAGCGCTGCGGGTGTGGCTCGACGCACTCCGCAGCGGACGTCGCGCTGCGCGGGGTGCCCCTCGACCCTTCGCAGTACGACTACGCGGGCCAGGTGGCTTGGAACCGGGATGCCGGGGTGCTCTGGGATCGGACGCGCCGCCGCCTTCGTGACCGCTGGGACTCGCTCGAGTACTTCATCGTCCGCGAATGGCAGGACCGCGGCGTCCTCCACGTGCACGCGATCATCCGGGTGGCGCGCGCCGAGGCTCCTCCCGCGGGCCTGCTACGCGACGCCGCGCGGACGGCGACCGTAGTCTCGAAGGTGGACGGTTCCGTAGTCGAATGGGGCGCTCAGGCGAAGTGCGACGCCTTCCGCGCTGATGGTGACGGGGCCAAGACGATCTGGTACCTCTCGAAAGCGCTGAACTACGTCCTGAAGGACGTGGCAACGGACGCGGACGAGGTGCCGGTTTCAGTGTGGCGGCATCAGGTCGCGCTGGGCGATGCGGCGCGGCGGATGCGCTGCGGGGTGGGCTGCGAGCCGCAGAACTGCTCGAGCCTCGTGCACAAGCGGTTCGGGTCGCGCTCTCAGGTTGTGTCTGCTTCGCGTCGGACGAAGCATCGCTCGGGTTGGTCGTTCACCGGCCTGACGCGGACGGTCCAGCGGCGGCTTCGTCGCGAGTGGTGGCTGGCGCGGCAGGAGTCACCGGAGACGACGAGCACCGCTGGGCCGCCACCACTTGAAGACCTCGCAGCCCGCTCGCGTCGCGAGTTGATGGGGCGCGGATGGTCCGCGCCATGAGAAAGGACAACGGCATGCCATGTGCAAACGCGGCGACAGTCAATCGGAACTGAGAGATACACCTTCGCGATCTGTGGGGACGCCCAGCGGAACCGGTCGGCGGCGTGACCGCCCCGATCCGTTCCGCCGACAGCGCGTTGAGCGTGTTCCTGGGCATGTATCCCGAGCTCGCTCGCTACCCGCTGATCGCGGTGCAAGCGCCGCTCGGCAGCACCGGAGCGGCACCCGGAGGTGCGTGAGCGGGCCAGGCGGAGCGCAGCGGGTGCCGCTCGCGGCAGCGCGCGCCCGCCTGGCCGGCTCGCGCGCCCCGGCGGACGGTCGGATACTTCGACGCCGATGGCAACCGGAGCGCGCAGCGCGGAGGGCGGCAGCCCTAGGACTGAACCCGTGCCGCATTCGCTTGGAGACGTGTCCGTGCCTTTTCCGCGGCCTCACGCACCTTCATGACGTCGTCGGCGATCGCTTGCAGCGACACCTCCACATCGAGGACGGAAATGCTGAGCTTCGCGTTGTCGATCAGCCGCAAGTACATTGCCGGTTGGTCACCGACGATGACTGCGGACTCGCGCGGTCCGATCGTCCTATCAACCACATAACTTCCTCCGCCGAAGAAGTAGGCATCCAGGCGTTCATCGAAGTGTTCGAAGGCATTCCGAACGTTTCGATCCTTCAAAACGAGCCCGTGGGACGGCTGAAGTTGCAGCGCCTCGCACAGCCGCGCCCCTCGATTCAGCGAGAACTGCCGGATCGCCTTCTTGCGTGCGCGCTGAGGATCACTACTCCGGGGCATTGGCGGAGCAGGCCAGAGTAGCTTGGATATCTGTGCCGCAGCGCCGAGCAGTGACTGAGCCGCTGCGAAGGCTCGCGCGATCGATTCCAAGGCGCTGGTCTGCATCGCACCGTTGAAGGCATCTATCGCCATCGCAGCGGCTTCGGCCTGATGCTCCAGCTCTCCCAAGTACGTCAAGAGCTGCCATTCAGTGATCTCCACCGCGAGTTCGTCCCCCACACGGGAACGCTATCGGACCCTTGATCCTGTGTAGAGGATTTCGGGAGCGGCCTCCGCGGGTATGTCGGTAGCGGGTGCCATGCTCGCGCCATGGGGAAGAACGCACAGCGTCGCCGGGCGGCGCGCAACGCATCCACTGGCGCACCGCATACCGCCGGGTCGCAGGGTGGCATCGGGGTTGATTCGCTCGGGGCCGGCGGAACCGCATGCACTGCGTGCTCCTCATCCAAGCTGACGTGGTGGCCGAGCCTGGCCGATGCGCTCTCGTTCGGCTCCGCCGGAGCACCCGTTCGACGGGCGGACAGCCGCGCATGGAGTTGCGGGGACTGCGGGCTCCTTGGCTTCGCTGACGCCGCGCCGAGTGACCACGGCCTAGCCTGGTAGTCCCGACAACTGAGACTAGGCGGACGCATGGCAGACTTCCGATCTGAGCGGATGGCCTCTCCTGAGGGGGAAGGCCGCGCAAAGAATGCCCTCGAGGGCGCCTGGGATACGTACTACGCGGCCAATCGGGCGGTGAACAAGCCGATCTTTGCCGCTTTCCCGTGGATCAAGACGATGATGCGCGGGCAGGCCGCCTCGGCTGCCGTCGATGTATTCGGCTTCTGGCTCGCGTGGCGTCTCTTCGGTGGTTTCGAGGGTTTGCAGGAGCACCTCGGCATGAGCCGCTCCACGATCTATCGCCGGATCGCCGCGTTCCGCTCCGTGTTCGGGGAACACCCTGACGTATACGAATTCCCCGGCATCACAGTCGATGTCGAGGCCTTCTACGCGGGACTGACCGCACAGGGCGGCCCCAAGAAGGAAGACTCCTAGTCTCGGAGTTGACACTACGCGGCGCGCAGGCCTACAGTCTCAATTGTGAGACTAGACCCTGCGACGACGACTCTTGCTGAGTTCTTCAGCGAGTATCGCGCGCTCTTCCTCGATGGCCTCACGTCCAACGCATGCCAGTCCTACGAGCGCGCGTGGGCGCTGCGCGTGGAGCCGTCCCTCGGCGCGCTGCCGCTCACGGATCTCCGCCCTCTGACGATCGCCAAGGCGCGCGCGGACTGGTCGGGTGCAGCGTCCACCAAGGGCGACGCTCTCGCGCTTCTATCGAAGATCCTCGGCTTCGCCGTCATGGACGGATTGCTGCCGTCGAACCCGTGTCGTTCGCTCCCCCGCTCTCGCGGCAAGGCGTCAGAGCCTGAGTGGACGTCGCGTGCGCTCGATGACCTGCAGGTGCGGCGGATGCTCGCCCTCACGGTCTTTCACCCGCACGGGCAGCGCGCTCTTGCAGGCCTTGCGTTCACCGGCCTCCGCCTGGGGGAACTCGTTGGCCTCCGCTGGGAGGACCTGGACGAGCAGCGCGGCCTGCTGACCGTTCGCCGTACCTTCTCGCCTGACGGGCATGGGCGACTGGTCGAGCGGTCAACCAAGAGTGGCAAGTCCCGCCAGGTTCCGATCATCGACGAGCTGGTGCCCTGGCTCGACGCCGCACGCGGCGCAGGACACGATCACATCTTCACCGGGAAGCTCGGCGGCCCTTTCGACAGCGGCAACCTCGCCCGCGCTGTCCGGTGGCACGCGATCCGTGACCAAATCGCGACGTTCGCTGACGGCCACCCTCTGCGCTTCCACGACCTACGGCACACGTTCCTGTCGCGGCTGGCCCGCCACGGCATCGCACCTGCCCACATTCAGAAGGTCGCAGGGCACGCGTCGATCACGACCACCGAGCGGTACACCCACCTGTCAGGCACGGAGGCAGCTCTCGCGGTGCGAGCCGCGGTCAACGGCGCGATTCGTGAGGTCACTTTCCGAGGGGGTGAGATCGCGGCAGAAGCGGGCCACACACGAAAAAACCCCCGGAAATCCGGGGGTTTCAATTTGTAGCAGGAGAGAGATTCGAACTCTCGACCTCACGATTATGAGTCGTGCGCTCTCACCAACTGAGCTACCCTGCCGCGACGCATCCGGTGGATGCTTCGAGCCCCGAGTCAGGATTGAACTGACGACCCCTTCCTTACCATGGAAGTGCTCTACCACTGAGCTATCGGGGCGTGCAGCCTGCAAGCAGGCAACTAGACGAGGATATCAGAGCAAAAGCATCCTCAGAAACGCGGGTCACCCCACGGTGTGCTGGTACATCCACTCGAGGGGGTCGACCTTGGTGGTGCCGTTCTGCCACACCTCGAAGTGCAGGTGCGCGCCGAACGAGTAGCCGGTGTCCCCGACGGTCCCCAGCACGTCGCCCGCCTTGACGGTGTCGCCGGTGCTGACCCGCAGCGAGCCGTACTCCATGTGGGCGTAGTGGCTCGAGACGAGCTCGCCGTTGATCTCATGGTCGACAACGACGTGCACACCGTAGAGGCCGCCCGATTCGGTCGCGATGCGAACCGTGCCGTCGGCGATCGTGTGGATCTCCGCGCCCTGCCCCGGCACGAAGTCGACGCCGTGGTGCATGCTGCCGTCGCGCATCTGGAAGCCCCACGTGTAGGGCACACCCACCGGGAAGGGCCACTGCACGGGAGAGCTGGGGTTGCTGATGAAGGAATTGTCGAAGTTGCGCACGCCCGAGGCGGCCGCCAGATCCGCCATCGTGGCGGTCGAGTAGCTCTCGGTGCGTTCGAGGGTCACGTCGTGCACGGTCGACGAGGCGACGAAAGCCTGAATCTCTTCGCCGTCGGCCGAGGCGGCCGCGCTGGGCGACGCGGTCGCCACATCGGCCTTCAGATCTGCGGAGGCCGAAAGTGCCGCAGCGGGAGTCGTCAGCCCGACTGCGAGCAAGCCGACCACGCTCATGGCGCCGATGGACACGGATGCCGCGGCGAGACGCTTGCGGGCCGACGTCCACAACGGGTGGCGGGGCTGCGCGCTGGCCGGCGCACAGGGCGACTGCTCCTGCGCGAGCGCGGCGGCAGCCACCTGCACGGGCGTCTGCCCAGTGAAGGCGAACAGCCGGGCGGCACGCTCGAACTCGTCGCCCTGCAGCGGGGCGGGCACGTCGCCCACGACGCGGCGCGCGCGGCGGGAAGCCGGGGGCGAGACGGCCTCACCGACAGCGGCGGACCCGATAGTGGTTTTCCTTGGCCCTGTCAAGGGGTGCGCATCAGGAAGCAGGGATGCGGGAAGCTCTACTTCAGCAGCCGCGACAACAAAGGCTGCACCCTCACCGGCTTCGCTTTGCGGCGTCGTCGGCTGAGCAGCACGGCGGCGCAATTCAGCGCGCGTGAGGGCGCCCGAGGTCTCGGGCGCTGGTTTGGCGACGGTGCGGCTGGACCGGCGCGAAGGCGCAGGAATTGCCGGATGGGCGTCGAAGGTCAACTCGTGGCTCTCGGGTCAGCCGCTCGGGGGGCGGAGGGACGTCTTCGGGTGGAAGTGACGTCACCTTCGTCGTTCGGGCCGAGAAAGTAACGATCGTATAAACACTACCGCGCGCACGCTCGAAATGCCACGCGAGTATTGGACCGATTCATTCGGCGCGCCCAACCTCCGGCGCGGCGCCCGAGAACAGCACCTGCGACAGGCGCTCGACCAGGGTCGCGTTGCCCACGATCGTCATCTCGCGCGTCGGCGCGGCGCCCGGGACCCCGACCGCCACTCCCCCGGCTTCTTGCACCAGCAGCACTCCGGCGGCGTGGTCCCACGGGTTCAATCCGCGTTCGAAGTAGCCGTCCAGTCGGCCCGCCGCGACGTAGGCCAGATCAAGCGAGGCGGCGCCGATGCGGCGGATGTCCCGCGCGAGCGGCATGACCCGTCCGAGCAGCGCGAGCTGCGGGGCGTGGCTGGCCGGGTCGTAGCCGAAGCCGGTTGCCAGCAGCGACCCGGCCGGGTTCACCTCGCTGTTGACGGCGATGCGACGGCCACCCAGCCAGGCGCCGCCGCCGCGCACGGCATGGAACATCTCGCCCAGCGCCGGGGCATACACCGCTCCGGCGAGCGCGGTCCACGTGCGCGGATCGGGGTCGCCGCTGACGGCGGCGATGCTGACGGCATACGACGGGATGCCGTAGGCGTAGTTGACCGTGCCGTCGATGGGATCGACCACCCAGGTGATGCCGGTGGTGCCGGGTTCGGCGTCGGACTCCTCCCCGAGGAACCCGTCGCCCGGTCGGGCTGCCGCGATGCGCTTGTGGATGAGAGCCTCGACCTCACGGTCGGCCTCGGTGACGATGTCGGCGAGCGCCGACTTGCTCGCCGCGATCGACACTCCCTCACTGCGGCGCGCGTGCGCGAGCGCCCCGGCCTCCGTAGCGATCTCGATGGCGAGCGTTCCAAGTTCTTGCTCCAGACTCATGCGCTCCACGCTACGCGCACTATCGTGGCGCCATGGTCGAGGCAGCCCGCACGCACGACGTCGTCATCGTCGGGGGTGGGCATAACGCCCTCGTCGCAGCCGCTTACCTGGCCCAGGCCGGCAAGACCGTGGCGGTGCTCGAGCGGCTCGCGCACTTCGGCGGTGCCGCGGTCTCGGAGCAGCCGTGGGCCGGCATCGAGGCGCGATTGTCGCGCTACTCCTATCTGGTCAGCCTGCTCCCGGCACGCATCGTGGACGACCTCGGGCTTCGCATCACGCTGCGCCGCCGCCGTTACTCCTCCTACACGCCCGACCCGGCACGACCCGAACGCGGCATCCTGATCGACACGGCGGATGCCGCCGTCACCGCCGAGAGCTTCACCCGCACCACCGGCGATGCCACCGAAGCGCAGCGGTTCGCCGCGTTCGGGGCACGACTGAACCCGCTCGCCCGAGCGATCTTCCCGACGGTCACCGAGCCGCTGGCCCGCGCGAGCGAGCTGCGCGCCCGCGTCGGCGACGATGCCCTCTGGGAGGCGGTGACGGCGGCCCCGCTGGGCGCACTGCTGCGCGAGAGCCTGCACACCGACCTGGGGCGGGGCATCGCGCTGACCGACGGCCTCATCGGCACGTTCGCCGCGAGCGACGACGCGAGCCTGCGACAGAACCGCTGCTTCCTCTACCACGTCATCGGCGGCGGCACCGGAGACTGGGACGTACCGGTGGGCGGCATGGGCCACGTCTCGGCAGAGCTGGAGCGCGCCGCGCGCGCGGCCGGCGCCCAGCTCATCCCCGGCGCGCGCGTCACATCGGTGGCACCCGACGGTGAGGTGCGCACCGCCGACGGCAGATCCTTCTGCGGCCGGATCGTGCTGAGCGGCGTGGGTCCCGCGGTGCTGCACGAACTTCTCGAGGCGACGGGCGCGGCCTCCGCGGTTCCGCGGCGTCCAGAGGGGGCACAGGTCAAGGTGAACATGCTGCTGCGCCGCCTGCCACGGCTGCGCGACACCGCGGTGGCACCCGCTGCCGCATTCGCCGGCACATTCCACATCAACGAGACGTTGACACAGTTGGATGCCGCGCACGCTGCGGCATCCGCGGGGCGACTGCCCGAGCCGCTGCCGGCGGAGATCTACTGCCACTCGCTGACGGACCCCACGATCCTGGGACCCGAGCTGCGCGCGTCCGGCTCCCACACCCTGACCCTGTTCGGACTGCAGGTGCCACACCGGGTGATTGCCGGTGTGGACCCCGAGCGCGCGCGCGCCGACCTGCTGAGCGCCGCGCAGGCGACGCTGGACAGCGTGCTCGCCGAGCCGATCACCGACGTGCTCCACGGAACCGCCGACGGCACGCCCTGCATCGAGGCGCGCACCACCGGCGACCTCGAAACGGCACTGGCAATGACGGGGGGCGACATCTTCCACGGCGACCTGTCGTGGCCCTGGGCGGATGACGACGACCCCCTCGACTCCCCCGCGCACCGCTGGGGCGTGGCCACCGACCACGCCCACGTGCTGTGGTGCGGGTCGGCGGCACGCCGCGGCGGCGCGGTCAGCGGCATCGGTGGCCACAATGCGGCCATGGCCGCGTTGGAGCTTCTCGGGCGATAGGCCTTACGGCTTCGGCGGCAGCGGCGGCACGGGGGGCAGCGGCGGCACGGGCGGCAGCGGCGGCTCGGCCTCGGGCTGCGGCGCGGGCGTGTGCGAGGACGGTCGCGTCTGCTCGGTCGCATCGTCGACCGGCGCCGGCTCGTACGCGACCGCCGCATACGGGTCGTGTGCCTGCGCCGCGGGCGCACTCTGCTGCTCGACAGCGGGCGTGGATGCCGCATTCGCCGGTTGCGAGTACGTGGGGTACCCGGTGTAGTACGCGTTCCAATCCGGCGAGCCGTCAGGCATGACCGGCAGCGGCGTGTAGCCGTCGGCGTACGTCGGCCACTGCTGCGTGACCGGCTGCTGCGCCTGAACCGGCGCGACGTGCGCGACGGGAGCGGCGACCGGGCGGGGCTTCTTGGGGGCGAACAGCACGTTCACGAGCGGCACGAGAGCCGTACCGACGGCGGCGAGGATCGAGATGGCCACGACGATGCGCCAGTAGATGGCGAGGAACTCGAAGAACTCCGACAGCATCAGCGGGATCACCAGCATGACCGCAAGGATCACGACCAGCCCAATGGTGACGTAGGTCACGATCGTGGTGAACGACGTCGCATACCGCGCGTGCGCCTTCGTGAAAAGTCGAATGTGCAGCAGGGCGAGTTGCAGCACCAACACGATCAGCAGGAAGCGGAAGAAGCGGTCAGCCCCCACCCCGAAGTAACGGTCGGCCTCCGGCATCCAGATCATGAATGCGCCGATGAGGAGCGTCGCCACCCATACGGCCATGCTCGCCAGGGCGAACCAGGCGGGGCGTCGGTCGGCCAGTTGCGCCTCGAGGATCGAGACACCGGCGAACGACGCCAACAGCAGGATCGTCAGGAATGCACGGCCGACCAGGCCGTTTTCTGGGCCGAACAGCACCCAGACTACGCACACCAGGGCCGCGGCGATCATCGCTCCGATCGCGACCCAGATCGCAGTGCGAAGTAGTTTGGCGGACGCGGGGCTTGTGATGGGCTCGGTCATCGTCGATCCTCTCCCGCAGCACGACGGCGGCGGCGTTCCCCATCCTGACACGCCGGGAACGCGCGAACCACTTGACGTAGGATTCGCACGTTCGCAGGCTGGCCACCATGCGGGTGGTCACCTGGAACGTGCTCTGGCGCTTCGCTCCCGATTGGCGGGCGCGCGAGCGAGCGCTCCTGACCGTGCTGGACCGGTTGCAGCCGGACATCGTGGGGCTGCAGGAGGTATGGCGCGAGCCCGGCGGCCGATCGCAGGCCGACATGGTCGCACAGCGCTTCGGCATGCATGCGGCGTTCGCCGGACCCTCCCTCCCACCGGTACCGCACGCGCCGGAACACCCCGAGCAGGCCGGCGTGACACTGGGCGTCGGACTGGTTTCGCGCTGGCCGCTGACACTGACCGCGGAACACGTCCTGCCTGCCACACACCGGCAAATAGCGCCGGTCGCGCTGGAGGCACGCGTGAAGCACCCCGACGCCCCGTTCGACGTCATCGTCGCCGCGACCGAATGGGAGCCGACCTTCGCCGATGACCACCTCACCCAGACGACACGGCTGGCCGAACTGCTGCGGGCGGATACCGGCGTCCCGCGGATCCTGCTCGGCGACCTCAACTGCGATGTCACTCAAGCCGAGTACGCACCGTTGCAGGTGGGGGTCGACAACGCGTGGGATCTCGGAAGCGGAGACCCTGCCACCGTCACCCTCAGTTCGGCGGTGCCGTTCGCGCCGGTCGAAGCAGGCAAGGAGATCGACCGGCGCATCGACCACATCCTCCTCGCGCAGGGACACGACGTGCGGGTGGATGCCGCCTTCGCCGTGCCCGACGCTGTGGATGGCATCTATCCGTCGGATCATTTCCCTGTCGTCGCCGACGTGACGTTCGCGGATGAGTAGCGCCGCATTTTCCCCGGCCCCCACGCCAGCCTGCGAATGACGCCGACGCGTTAATCTGTGGTCAGACCACAGGCCAGACACGTAGCCGACCGCTGCGGACTGGCACCCATCAGAAGGGATGCACCATGTCCACAGTTGCCATCATCGGCGGAACCGGACTGCTCGGCCGCGCCACCGCCGAGGAACTCCTCGCCCACGGTTACGACGTGCTCTCCATCGCGCTCCCGCCCGAGACCGCCCACCCGCTCGACGGCGTACGGTACGTCTACTGCAACGTCACCGAGGCATCTGACGACGAGCTGCTCGCACTGCTCGACGGCGTGGATGCCGTCGCCTACGCGGCCGGCGCCGACGAGCGCATCGCCCCGAAGGCGCCCGCAGCCGGCTTCTTCTACCGCGCCAACGTGCTGCCCACCCAGCGGATGGCGCGGCTCGCCCGTCAGGCAGGCGTGCGCTCGTTCGTCGTGTTCGGCTCCTACTTCGCCGAGTTCGCCGAGCGCTGGCCGGAACTGGGCCTGCGCGAGAACGCGGGATACGTCCGCACCCGGCTGCTGCAGGAGCAGGTGGCGTTCCTCGAGGGCGATGGCGCCATGACGGTGACCTCCCTCCGCCTCCCCTGGATCTTCGGCACCATGCCCGACACGATTCCGCTGTGGAACATGTTCGTGACGATGGATGCCGCCCTCCCCGAGGACTCCCCCATCGCCGTGGCATCCGGCGGCACTGTGATGGTGACCACCGGCCAGGTGGCGGCAGCGGCGCGCGGTGCCATCGAACGCGGTGAGCACGGCAAGACCTACGCGCTCGGCGGCATCAACATGACCTACGCCGACTTCCACCGCATGATCGCCGAGCAACTCGGCACCGACCCGGCGCGCGTGCAGGCGCTGCCGGCCGAGGCGTTCCTGCCCGGCATGGCGGCGTACGACCAGGCCGAGGCGGCACGCGGCATCGAGCACGGCATGCACCAGGCCGACGCCGTGCGCGTGCAGGAGCGGTTCGCGTACATCGATCCCGAGCCGGTGCAGGCAGCCCTCGGCTACGGCCCGGAAGACGTCGAAGCGGCCATCCGTGAGAGCCTGCGCGTGTGCGTCGCGTCGCGGACTCCGATCGCCTGAACGCCTGAACGCCTGAACGCCTGAAGCGGAGCACGAGAGCCCGGCCACAACGGCCGGGCTCAGATCGACGGCCTAAGGAGTGCGGATTCAGTCGCGATGGCCCCCAAAGGCGTCGGATCACTAATGGTGCCGAGGAACTCGGATCCGGCAGACCCAATGAAGGTCATGAGTACCGGTACGCCAGCACGGTCGTGGACGATTCGGCCCGCGTAGTGAGGGGCTGCGGCGATCAGTTCGGCGTCGTCAACCTGGACGTGGCGAGGAAAATCGGGGCACGGCACTGCCCAGATCCCCGTGGTCACCTCGTCTCTTTCGAACCCCACGCGCGTACGGGGTCCGCAAAACAGCAGAATCGACTGGCTACCTACCTCTGCAATCTGCAAGACCTCGAGGTGAGGGAAATCGTTGGCGCGCGGCCCAACCGGGGGACGAACGGCCCATGAGTCAAGGTCGGCCGACCACGCGTGACCGACCACCCCGCCGTTCGTGACGCCGCTGTCCTTGGCACGCGCTGTGATGAGCATGTGCCAGCCGTGCCCTGCCGGGTCTCTGAATACCCAAGGGTCCCGCCACGCTTCTTCCGGCCAAGGACTCTCCCCGAGCTTTTCGTAGTGGGCGATGTCGGCTCGCAGTACGAACGACTCGCGCTTCGTCCACGTAGAGAGGTCCTGGGACGTCGCTATGCCGATGCACTCCGTGTTGACGGAGCTGTCCGCCGAGGGGAAGGACGCTCCCGTATAGAACATCCGCCAAATCCCGTCATTCCCACGAATGACTGAGCCGGTCCACGTCGCGGTCTCGTCGAAGCTCCCGGCCGGGCCGGGCCCGAGGACTTCTCCGTGATCGGTCCAATCGATCAGGTCCGTCGACGTCGCATGCCCGATTCGCGCGTTGCGGTGGCGCAGCTCGGGGTCCTTCAGCGACTTCGGTGCATGCAGATAAAAGAGGTGGAAAGTCCCGCCATCATCGGCGATCCAGAAGTCCCACACCCAATACGAATCCAGGCTGAATGTCATCTCATCCTTCAGTAATGTGCGCCGTGGGATCTGCGCGCTTCCCCGTGGTTCAGCCCTTGAGTGAGCCTTGCATCAGGGCCGAGACGAACTGACGCTGGAAGATCAGGAAGATGATCAGGGTCGGGGTGAGGATCAGTAGCGAGCCTGCGCACAGCAGCGGGATGTCCGTTCCGTACCTCCCCTGGAAGGCACCTAACGCACCCGCCATCGTCCGTTTGGCCGGGTCGTCGACGAGCACGATTGCCAGCAGGAACTGATTCCACGTCCATAGGAACAGCAGGATAGCGAGCGAGGAGATCGCTGGCACCGACAGCGGCACGTGGACGCGCCAGAACAGCTGCCACGTCGTGGCACCATCCACTCGTGCCGCCTCCGAGAGCTCTTGCGGCATCGTGACGAAATGCGCTCGCATCCACGTGACCGCGAACGGCATGAACAGCCCGATCAGTGGCAAGATGATCGCCCACCTCGTGTTGAGCAGCCCCATTTCTCTCACCTGGAAGTACAGCGGCGTGACGATGCCCTCAAAGGGGAGGGTCAGTCCCAGGAGGAAGAAGATGAAGACGAAGGATTGGCCCCACGGCTTGAGGTGACCGAGCGCGAATCCCGCGAGCGTCGCGATGAGCACGGCGATCGGCACCACTCCCAGCTCGATCAGGAAGCTGGAACCGAGAAGGGCGAGCATATTCGCGGACTGGAATGCGAGGACGAAGTTTCCCCAATGCGGGGTGTCCGGCCATTCGAGCCCCCGGGGATATGTGCCCGGCTCGTGCAGCGCTGTCACGAACAGACTGAGGAACGGAAGGATCGTGACGATCATGAGGACGACGAGCACGACTCGCCCCATCCAGGTCTCGCGAGCGCTGACGATCACGATTCTCTGCCTCTGAGAACTCGTTGGAGAGGGACGACCACGACGAGCACGAGCACCATGAGCACTATGGCGAAGGCCGATGCCGTGCCGATCTCCCGCTCATAGAACGCCAGGTAGAAGATCTGGAGACCGGGCACAAGCGTGCTGTCACCTGGGCCGCCCTGGGTGGAGATGTAGATGATGTCGAAGCTCGCGAGGGCGGCGATGACGGTGACCGTGACGCACACCGCGACTTCTTGGCGGACACCGGGAAGCGTGATCGTGAAGAACTCGCGCACCGGCCCCGCTCCGTCGATTCGTGCGGCCTCGTAAAGCGCGGGATCGATCTTGGTCATGCCGGCGAGGATCAGCACCAGGCACAGCCCTACGAGCACCCATGCGCCGATTACCCCCACGGCCGGAAGTGCCGTGTCGAAATTGCCGAGCCATGCTCGCGTGATTCCGCCCAGACCTAAAAGTCGGAGTATCTGGTTGACAAGGCCGTCCGTGGAGAGTTGCCAACTCCACATGATGCCGGCGGCGACGAGCGGGATCACTTGAGGGAGGAAAAGAACCGTTCGCGCCACCCCCGCGAGCCGGCTCGCCGCGATAGCCCGGATGAGATTCGCCGCGAGCAACGCGATCGCAACGGGCAGCACTGTGAAGTAAAGGATCAGCTCGAACGCGTTGAGGATCGCGCCAACGAGCTTGGGGTTGGTGAACACCTCTATGTAGTTGGTGATGCCCACCCATGTCGCCGGGCCGATGCCATTCCACTCGTAGAACGAGTACTGGGCGGAGAGGACGATCGGACGGACGACGAAGAAGACGTAGAACCCCGCCGCTGGCAGTACGAGCCCGTAAGCACTCAGGTTGCGGATTGCCTTCCTGCGGCGTCGTCGACGCAGAAGAAGGCGTTCATCCGTCAGCGCTGCTGCGCCGGAGGACTCCACCGGCGCAGCAGCTGTTCGAACGCCTTCCATCGAGGCTCAGTTCCCGACTTGGCTTTCGTAATCAGCCTGCACAGACTCGAGGAGACCGGCGGGGGTCTGCTCCCCCGCGACCATCTTCTGAAGGTTGGGAGTCCAGCTCTGCGCGTAGATCGCCCCAGTGGCGTTGGCGATGAAGTCCATGCCGCCGTTGGCTTCGCCCATGATCGAGCCCGCAGCGAGCGTCTCGTCGGTGGTCGAACCCTCTTCGATCGCCGGCATGAAGGCGTCTGCCGGTCCCATCGGGTGCGAACCGCCGACCTCGACAGTGAGCGCACGGGCGTCCTCATTCGTTGCCGTCCAGTCAAGGAAGAACGCCGCGCAGTCCGGGTTCTCCGCCGCCGCAGCTACGCCGAACGTGAGGGGGGCTGACATCGCTCCGATTTGCCCGCCTTCTTCAACCGGTGGCACGAGGAAGAAGCCCGCGTTACCGGCCATCTGAGCATCAAGATTCCCCGATTCCCAGTCGCCGTTGAACATGAACAGCGACTCTCCACCGATGAACCGGCTCATCATCTGCGCGTAATCCATTGAGTTGATGTCCTCGGCGAAGAAGCCGGCGTCGATCCAGCTCTGCAGGTGCTCCGCCGCGGCGAGATTCTCCGGGGTGTCGATCGTGGCACCGGGTTGTTGGAAGATCCACTCATTGATCGCGGCCGGATCGCCGTAGGACGCCATCAGCCCCTGGAGTGGGAACGCCAGGCCGCCGGTAGCGCCCCCATTGAACTGCGCGATCGGAACGATCCCGGCATCCTTCGCCGCCTGCAGAGCGGCGTCGAACTCTTCAAGGGTTGCGGGCGCTTCGTCCATGCCGATCTGCGCCGCGAGTTCCTTGTTGAAGAACACCCCGGTCATCGAGTAGTTGAGCCCCTGCGCGTAGAGAGGCCCCGAACCGCGCCTCCCTTCCTCGTCCACGCGAAGCTGCGTGAGCTGGGACTGCGGCCAGTCGGTCCATCCGAAACCTTCGGCGTAGGGGTCAAGATCGAGCAACAGCCCGTCGGTGGCGAGCTCGGACATCTGCGGAAGCCGCATGAGGTCCGGCGGCGAATCCTGCAAGACGCGCGGGGCGTTCTGCGTGATGATCGCGAACTGGTCCTCGCGAATGTCGAACGTCACGTTCGGGTACTGGCGGGTGAACTCCTCAGCGAGAGCTGACGGGAGTGGAAACCCCGTTTCGAAGTACCCCTTGAGAACGACGTCCTCGTCGCCGCATGTGGCAGCTTCCCCACCGTTGGGCGCCGCCGAAGCGGACGGGGCCGCGGACCCTCCGGGAGGCGCGCAGGCGGCCAGTGCGAGCGCGACCGAGGTCACTCCCAATAGGACGATCGGGCGCAAGGTCTTGTGCATCTGAGACACCGGTGTCTCCTTTCCGAACGGCATTGCTCGGGTGCGATCGTCGAACCGACCGATCACATGCTAAATCGGATTAGCGTCGCTATACTCTGCCTGTCTGCAATCCGTTGTCAACTGCCCAGGGGTAACGAATCGGCGGCGTTCCGCGTCTGGCTCAATAGGCTCGCGACCGAGGAAGGTGACGGATGAGCACTCGACGCGTCACGCTCGCAGACGTCGCGGAAGCGGCGGGGGTCTCCCGCACGACCGCCTCGCTCGTGCTCTCCGACCGGGGTACGGAACTGAGGATTTCGGAAGGCTCGCAGGAGCGCGTTCGCCGTGTGGCCTCGGAGTTGGGCTACCGCCCAAACATGCTCTCCGCCAGTCTCCGCAGCGGAACAAGTCGCACCATCGGCTTCATTTCGGACACGGTGGCGACATCTCAACTCGCCGGCGACATGATCAAGGGTGCGCTCGAAGGAGCGCGCCAACACGGTTACATGCTCTTCATCGGCGAATCGGAGGGCGACGACCAGCAGCACGCGCTCTTGGCAGAGGCAATGCTCGACAGACAAGTGGACGGGTTGGTCATCGCATCGATGTTCACCCGCCAGCGCACCCTCCCGAAGTCGCTTTCCGGGAAGAAGGTCGTGCTGGTCAACACGGTGCCCGGCCCAGACGGGGTACTCGTGCCCGCTGTGATACCTGACGAGTTCACCGCCGGACGCGAGGCGGCTCGCCTTCTGCTCGAAGCGGGCCACCGCGACATCCACCTCATCGGAGCAGGTCCAGGACCCACCGACGTCGCCCCCGACACGATCGCTGGACAGGAGCGCCTCGCTGGCATTCTGGAAGAACTCGCGGCCGCCGGACGCCGACCGGCCAGTGGGCACAGGTCTTCGATCTGGCTCCCGCTAGACGGCTGGAACGCAATGACGGACCTCATCCGGTCCGGCGTCGACCGCGGAGCCATCATCACCTTCAACGACCGGCTGGCGTTCGGCGCATACCAGGCGATCGCAGAGGCGGGGCTCTCGATCCCATCGGACTTCTCGATCGTGTCGTTCGATGATCATCAGCTCGCGAGCTGGCTGCATCCCGGGCTCACGACATTCGCCATCCCGCACCGGGAACTCGGGCTACGCGCCATCGACATCTTGCTGGGCCCGAGCCCCGCCGGGGATCCGGCGATCGAACGATTGCCTCTGCCGCTTCGACTCCGCAGCTCGGTTCGGCTCAGTGGCGATGTCGAAACGGGCTAGCCCGTCGGAGCACGGTCCGCCGGCTCGGCGCTTTCGATTCGTACGTCGTCGAAGCAGGGGAAACCGTGCGTCGGCAGCAACTGGCGAAACCAAGAACGAGAGCCCGACCAGTGGCCGGGCTCTCGTTCTTGGTTGTGGCTCAGATTTTGGTGGCGAGTGAGGGATTCGAACCCCCGAATGCTGAGCAGTCTGATTTACAGTCAGATCCCTTTGGCCGCTTGGGTAACTCGCCAGGTGCGCACCCGCCCAGCTTGTACAGTCGACCGGAGGCGCGATTGTCAATCGTACTCTGTCCAGGCGGGTAGCTGAAATCGGATCAGGCAACGCCCTCGAGCACCCGCGCGACGAACGCCTCGGTGCGCTGTTTCGTGCCGTCGATGCGGCGGTCCACGCTGGCCCGCACCTCGCTCGGAGCCAGCGGCGCAGCCAACCGCACGTTCTCGTGGCAGGACAGATCCGCGCAGATGTAGGTGCCCACACTGTCGCCGTGCGCACCGGCATCCCCGGCCTTGCGGGCGGTGAACAGCGCCACCTGGTCGGCGGGCTGCATCGTGTGGCAGAGGTTGCACATTGCCGACCGCGCTCGGCTTGATCCGTCTGCGGCGCGCAGCACCACCCCGGCAAGCTCGCCCTCGACTTCGGCTACCAGGTAGCCGCGCCCGCGGTTGCGAGGGTCCCGCCAGGCGTAGAAGTCCAGATGGTCCCAGTCGGCGAACAGAAAGTCGGCGGGCACTGTGACCAGTCGGATGTCGTCGGGGCCGGCGTTGACGAACGACGTACGCAGTTCGTCCTCGGTGAGCGGACGCATGGCTGCCAGTCTACGAAGGCGCTGGCGTTGCGGCATCCTCTCTGCGTGCATCGGATGCCGCGGTCGACCTGTCGCGGATGAGAAAGCCGAACCCGAACGCGATGAAGAACATGAGCACGCCGTACACGGCCGCCGGCAGGCTGAGCTCCACCGACCCGAGCACGGTCTGCGCGATGACGATCGCGAGCGTTGCATTGTGGATGCCGATCTCGAACGACGACGCGATCGCTTGACGCTTGCCGACCTTCAGCAGCAGCGGCACGACGTAGCCGATCGCCAGGCTCACGAGGCAGAAGAGCACCGTGATGAGCGCGAGGCTCGCAACGTTCTCGATCAGCAGCTCCCAGTTGGATGCCACCGAGCCCGCGATCACGACGATGAGCACGATCACCGACACGATCCGCACCGGCTTGTCCATGCGGTCCGCGAACGCGGGCCAGACGCGCCGCACGACCATGCCGAGGGCGACCGGCAGCAGCACGATCGCGAACACCTCGGCGGCCTTGGCCCACTGCATCCCCAGTTCACCGTCGAACGGGTCGAAGTAGGCGATCGCCAGGTTCGTGATGATCGGAAGCGTGATCACGGCGATGACGGAGTTGATCGCCGTGAGTGAGATGTTCAGGGCGATGTCGCCGCGGAACAGGTGGCTGTAGAGGTTCGCCGTGGTGCCGCCGGGCGAGGCGGCCAGCATCATCATGCCGACGGCCAGCACCGGCGGCAGCTGGAAAAGCAGCACGAGGCCGAAGCAGATCGCCGGCAGCAGCACCAGTTGGCACAGCAGCGCGACGATCACCGCCTTCGGCTGCTTCGCGACCCGCGCGAAATCGCGCAGGGTGAGACTCAGGCCCAGGCCGAACATGATGATGCCGAGGGCGACGGGTAATCCAATGGTGGTCAACGCTGATCCCATGAGACACATAGTGCCCGACCCGGGGCTCGGTAGACTCACGACATGGCTGATTCCTCCTTTGACATCGTTTCGAAGATCGACCGCCAGGAGGCGGACAACGCCCTCAACCAGGCGCGCAAAGAGGTCGAGCAGCGCTACGACTTCAAGGGCACTGGCTCGTCGATCGATTGGAGCGGCGACTCCATCCTGATCAAGTCCAACAGCGAGGAGCGGGCGAAGGCCGTGCTGGACGTGTTCCAGTCGAAGCTGATCAAGCGCGGCATCTCTCTCAAGAGTCTCGAGACCGGTGACCCCGTCGCCAGCGGCCGCGAGTACCGCATCACCTCCACGCTGAAGGAGGGGATCTCTCAGGAGAACGCGAAGAAGATCGGCAAGATCATCCGCGACGAGGGCCCGAAGTCTGTGAAGTCGCAGATCCAGGGCGACGAACTGCGCGTGCAGTCCAAGAGCCGCGATGACCTGCAGGAAGTCATGCGGATCCTCAAGGCCTCCGACCTCGACGTCGACCTGCAGTTCATCAACTACCGGTAGAGCACCCCTCTGAGTCGGGTCTCTGGGGACTCATCTCCTTCGTTCGACGTAGGTCTTCAGGGACTTCATCGTCCGCTCACTTTCGGCGGCGGCCATCCGCAGAAGGATCGGCTGAACCAGGCGAAGTGCTCCGTGGGTCGTCAGCTCGCCGACCCTGGTCAGGTGCGTGCTTGTGTCGGCGGCCTCCAGGTCGTACCGGATCAGCGCATCCAGGCGGCCGGACGGCTTGCGCTGGTGGAACTGCAGCACCTGATCGGGTACGTCCGCGACGAGTTCACCACGCATTCGGCCGAGCATGGTCGAGTCTTCGTAGATAAGCCGCGCCCCCGCCTCAGGCGTTCGCATCCTCGTTCCTCGATACACCATGGAATGTCTGAGCCAGGTCGGATAGGCGTCGAGAGCGCGGAGAGCCGAATAGACCTGCTGGGGAGACGCGTCGATGTCGATCGTGTTGGTGATCCGGGCCATGGGCCCAGTTCTACGCTCTGCTGTGCGTCCGCGCCAGCCCGGGCACCAGGCCACGTGCCCGGAATAGTCGGCGACTGCGGCTCAGGTCCCGCAGAAGGTGCGGTAGGGGCCGAAGGTGTCCGGTGCGGGATCCGCGTAGCGCTCCAAGCCCGGGCGCGGCGTGTACGGGTCGGTCACGACCGCGACGAGCTGCTCGAACGGCGCCAGGTCGCCTTCGGTGGCTGCGGCGAGCGCCTCCTCCACGAGGTGGTTGCGCGGGATGTAGACCGGATTGACGGCATCCATCCCATCGGGGTCGGGGCTCAGGCTCAGCCAGCGCTCCGCCCAGATGTCGAAGGGGCCGGGGTCGGCGAACAGCGCCCGGACCTCTGACGCGTCGCCGCGCGCGACGGCGCTGAGGCGCCGGAAGAAGCCGGTGTAGTCGACACGGCTCACCTGCAGCAGCTCGATCAGGTCGGTGCACAGCCGCGTCGTGACCTCGTCGTCCAGACCTTCGGCAAGCCCGAGCTTGACGAGCATGCCAGCGAACCAGGCCGCGTTGTACTGGTCGCGGTACACCCCCAGGACGTCCTGGGCGAGGCTGATCGCCTGCTCGGTGTCGTCGTCGAGCGTGGGAAGCAGCGCCTCGGCGAGGCGCGCGAGGTTCCACTCGCCGACGAGCGGCTGCGCGCCGAAAGCATAGCGACCGCCCAGGTCGATGGAGCTGTACACGGATGCCGGGTCGAAGGCATCCATGAAGGCGCACGGCCCGTAGTCGATCGTCTCGCCCGAGATGGTCATGTTGTCGGTGTTCATCACGCCGTGGACGAAGCCGACGAGCATCCAGTGCGCGATGAGTGACGCCTGAGCGTCAGTCACGGCCTGCAGGAGCGCCAGCGAGGGGTTCTCGGCATCCGCCAAGTGGGGGTAGTGACGGTCGATCGCGTGGGCGACCAGGCGCCGCAGCAGGTCCACGTCGCCGGTGGCCGCGGCGTACTGGAAGCTGCCGACCCGCAGATGACTGCTCGCGACCCGGGTGAGCACAGCACCGGGCAGCACGGTCTCGCGGTAGACGTCCTGGCCCGTCGCGGTGACGGCCAGCGCGCGGGTCGTGGGAATGCCCAGCGCGTGCATCGCCTCGCTGACGACATACTCGCGCAGCATGGGGCCGACTGCCGCCAGCCCATCGCCGCCGCGAGCGAACGGGGTCACTCCGGAGCCCTTGAGATGGATGTCCCGCAGGGCGCCGTGAGCGTCGACGACCTCACCGAGCAGCAGTGCGCGCCCATCGCCCAGCCGCGGTGAATAGCCCCCGAACTGATGACCCGCGTATGCCTGCGCCACCGGCGTCGCCCCGTCGGGGAGCAGATTGCCGGTGAGAAGGCCCACCCCGGCGGGGCTACGCAGGGACGCGGGGTCCAGGCCCAGTTCGGCGGCCAGCGGCTCGTTGAGCACGAGCAGGCGGGCATCGGGAAACTCCGCCGCCTGCCACGGCACAGCCAGCTCCGGAAGCTCCGTGGCGAAGTGGTTCCCCAGGGTCATGGTCGACTGCAGCGCGACACTCATACCTCCAGGCTACGCGCGGTGGCAACGATGGGATCCGATCGTGCGTCTCACCACCCGGAGGCCACGGCAATGGCCGCCGCGAAGCCGCAGACGACGAGCGCGAGCCCCGACCACACCACGATCCTCACGACGTCGTGGTACGGCCGCGACTTCACGCCCGGCCCGAAACCCCCGGCATCCGTCTGCCGCACGAATTCGTCGAAGCGAAGAGTCGTCCGAGGCGGCCGGTCCGTCACAGCGGGTTGCGGTCGTTGTGCGCGCGCTGCTCGCCGAGTGCCAGGCTGCGGCGGGGGGCTCGCCGGTGGTGGCGGTTTGCTCGCCGGCGGCGCCTGGCGTGGCGTCTGCGCCTGTCCCGCAGCCGCCGGAAAACCCCTGCTCGCCTGCTGGCCAGGCTCGGGGACGAGAAGCAGCAGGATGTCGCGCGCCTCGCGCGCTCGATCGAATTCGTGGGCATGATGCGCACGTGCTCGCTCATCCGCGCCCGGGTGGCGGTCGGGGTGAGCTTCGCGCGCACGCCGCTGGAACGCCTTGCGGATCTCCTCCCGGCTCGCGCCGCGCTCCAGGTTGAGGATGGATCGTGCTTCCTCGAGCGTCATCCCGGGTCCGCCAGATAAGCCTGGTAGTCGCGGACGAGCCGGCGCTGTCGTTCTTCCGCCGCACCGATCGCCGCGTGTGCTGCGCTGTGCCGGATAAGTTGCGCCTTGCGGGATTCCCGCACGAGGAGGCACACGACATTGCCGCACGCGGCAGCGGACACGATGAAGGCCAGCGTGGGTACGCGTTCGGCCCCGGCTAGCGGCAGAAGTACGTTGACGGCGAAGGTGACCACCATGACAGTGGCGAGGACGTTCGAGATCCGCCGCCACATGGCGAGGGTTGCGTCGGTTGCGATCCGCCGGGGCTGGAATTGCGGGTTGGGCTTCCAGAACTGCCAGTCGGCCGGCGCCGACGGGAGTCCGCCGATGGGGATCCAGTCGACGGGTGGCTCCCAGAACGCATTGGCACGGATCCATTTGTCTGTCGGTATGGGCCATTTGGGCGGCACGAGGAAATCTGCCGCAACCCCGCGGACTCGGATTCTGCGCACGCGGTTCCCTCAGATCGTCGCGGCGGACGCGGCACCGGCGATGGCCGAAAACCAAAACCCGGTCGTAAGTACGCAGATTCCCAATGTCACGTACCCGAGGATCGCCCCGGCCAGCGAGTTCCCGCGCCCCATCCCCACGCGGCGCGCGGTGCTCATGCCCAAATGGCCCAGGATGATCGCGACGACGCTGAGCGGGAAAGCCAGGAAGCTCACGATCAATCCCCATACCGGAATCGGGACCGAGACACCGAAAAACACCGCTATCACGCCGACGACGAGCGCAGCGACGCCTTTCCCGTTCGAAGGCCCCCGCACGAAGTGCTGATGGACGTGCTGCTGGTTCGGGTACGAATCGGTCATTTCTTCGTCGACGCTTCCTCGTGAATGCGGATTGCCTCCGCAATGGGGCCTATGGCCCGGGAAGTGTCACCACCGCCGCGCAAACGACAATTGTTTACCAGCGCACGAATTCCCAATTAAGCTCCCCAGCCGCGCCCATCCTGTCAGAACAAACGGCCACGCCGCAAACATTTCCCGGTGCGTTGTGCGCATATCGTGAAGCCCGATTACCACCGCCTAATGCGCCGTTCGGAGCGGTCTCTTTTCAGTGCGTGGCGGCATCTCACCACGCCGTATTTTCGGGAGGCGCTACCGTCGGGCGCTCGGTGGAGGAACGTGTTCGGGTTGCGCGCACCTGACTCTCACGCAGCCTGAGGATCACCGCTCGCGCAGCGCACCTCGAGTGAGCCAGTGCTGCAGCGCCTCGTATGCTTCGGCGCGGGGCCCCGGCGCCGAGAGGAACAGGTCGTGGATGCCGCCTTCGATGCGCTCGACGCTCACCCGGGCACCGATGCGAGTCGCGGCCTTGGCGATGTCGTCGACGACGAGGACCGAATCGGTCGAGGTCATCTCGGGCGCCCAGACCAGCGGGTTCGACCAGCCAGCCGACAGCATGACCAGCGCCGGGCAGCCGACCTCGACTCCAGCCGCGACCCGGCTGTGTCCCTCCAGGATCGCCAGGAGCCAGCCGGGATGCGTCGGGAATCCCCGGTCCGGCCGCCATAGCGCGCGATGTTCGCCGGCCGGGAGTGACCCCAGCTCGGTCTGCGCGCGGGTGTAGAAGCCGAGGTCCACGGCCGGGTGGGTGCCCAGCGGATCCAAGCGCGCCCGTACCTGCACCAGCGGCGCGATGGCCTGGCGCCCGATCGCTCCCAGCTGCAATTCGAGCCACGGGCTGTTGAGGACGAGCGCCGCGGCGACCCCGGAGTGCCGCGCCGCCCACAGCGTGAGGGTCAGCCCACCGGTGGAATGGCCCAAAAGCACCAGGCGGCGGTCGGGATCGTCATCCTGCCCGTACCCCATCACCTCCAGCGCGGCTTGGATGTCGGGGTCGTAGTCGTCGAGGCTCGTGATGTAGCCAGGTGTCTGCCCGACGCGCAGGCTGCGGCCGTATTTGCGCAGATCCACGGCGTAGAAGCGGGCGCCCAGGTGGTTCCAGAAGCGGGCGAGCTCGGTCTGGAAGAAGTAGTCCGACCAGCCGTGCACGTACAGCACGTCCACATCGCGCAGCGGCTGGGCGATCCGCTGCACCACCGTTGGGAGACTGCGCACGAGCGTGGCGACAACGGGACCTTCGTCGTCCTCAGGTAGCGGGAGGGTGAGACTCTGGAACGGTGCCCCAAGGATGTCCGTGACCCACTGCTCCGGCATGTGGTCAGCCTACTTGGCGGGTCCTCCGAGCGCAGGGTGCCGGTGCGGCGCCATTGCTGCCGCGAGCGCGCGCTCCCTAGACTGCGGCACATGCATCCCCTGCCACCCGTACCGCGCGCGTCGGGTGAGCGGCAGCGACTCGCTCTCTGGGTAGCGGCACTCGGCGTTGGTGCGATGGTGCTGGCGGTCGGGCTGGCCGTTCCGCTGGCACCCCTCGTCACGCCGTTCGCCGGCATCCTTGCCGTGATGCTCCCGACCTACCGGTCGGAACCGCCCGCCGCGGCGGGCACACGGGTGACGCTCGGTGTCGCCTTCGGTCTGACGGCGTTGACGCTCGTGGTGCTGTCGGTCGCGCAGATCCTGGTGTGGAACCCGCTGGCCAAGGTGCCCGGGCTCACGCTCGAGCAGATCTACGCGGAGATGACGGCGGCCGGCCAGCTGCCTCCGGCCGGTCACGTCATCTTGGGCATGTGGGCGGTGGTGTGGGGCCTCGCCGCAATCGTGTTCCCGATCGGGGTGCGGGTCCCCTGGGTCAGCGCGCGGCGCGTCGCCGTGATGGGATTCGCGATGGTCGGCCTGATCGGGACGACCCAGTGGATTCCGGCCTTTGGAATCGGCATGGCGCTGGCCGATACGTTCCTGACGTCGGGCGAGGATGCCTCCCCCGTCGGGGCCGTGATCATGATCGCCGGGAACGTCGCCCTCGCGGCGGCCGCGCTCATCGCGATCGCGCCCTTGCGGGCCGGGGCCGCCTCAGCCGAGCCCACGGCCGCGCCCGGTCCCACGCCCGCTCCGGTCGCGTGAGCGCGCGGCTTCCCCGCTCACCTGTCGGATATGGGCGCCGGGGGCGACCATTCGTGACAGGGGAAGCGACGAGTTACTCGCCGCGCGAGACGGTGATCATCTCTTCGCGGGGAACGACCTTGATGCGGGGACGCTCCTTCGCCGCACCCAGGGCGATCTCGTACTCGTCCAGGCGATGCCAGCCCTCGAGGTCGGTCCAGCGCACGCCGCGCGTGGCCAGCAGCTCCGGGATCGCCGACTCGGACGGGTCCTCCGGGTCCCACCAGGAGCCCTGATCGTTGATGATGTGGCTCACCGTCTCCATGGCATCCGACTTGGTGTGTCCGATGAGGCCGACGGGGCCGCGCTTGATCCAGCCCGTCGCGTAGACGCCCGGCACCCGATCGTTCGACTCCTGGTGCAGCACCTGACCCTCGTGGTTGGGGATCACGCCGTGGCGCTCGTCGAACGGCACGCCGGGCAGCGGTGAACCAAGGTAGCCGACCGCACGGTACAGCGCCTGCACGGCGACTTCGCGCAGCTCGCCGGTGCCGACGACGCCGCCCTGACCGTCCGGGCGGGTGCGCTCGTACACGAACGCACTGACGCGGCCGAAGGCATCCTTCTTGACCTCGACGGGCTTGGCCCAGAAGTGCAGGTGCAGCCGGCGGGATGCCTCGCCGCCGGCGTTGTTTGCCGACGGCCGCTTGCGCCAGGACTGCAGCACGCGGTCGATGACCATGACCTGCTTGTTGCTGGCGACGGCGGTCTTGGATGCCTCGTCGTAGTCGAAGTCCTCGTCGTAGACGACCATGTCCACGTCACGCAGCTCGCCGAGCTCACGCAGCTCGAGCGGGGTGAACTTCACCTGCGCGGGGCCGCGGCGCCCGAACACGTGCACGTCGGTGACCGGCGACGCTTTGAGACCCTCGTAGACGTTGTCGGGGATCTCGGTGGGCAGCAGATCGTCGGCGTGCTTGACGAGCATGCGGGTGATGTCCAGGGCCACGTTGCCGTTGCCGATGACGGCGATCGACTCGGCCTCCAGCGGCCAGGTGCGGGGCACGTCGGGGTGCCCGTCGAACCAGCTGACGAAGTCGGCGGCGCCGTAGGAACCCTCGGCGTCGATGCCGGGGATGTCCAGGGAGGAGTCGCGGATCGCGCCCGTCGCGAAGATGACGGCGTTGTAGTGACGCTTGAGATCGTCGAGGGTGATGTCCTCGCCGAAGCGCACGTTGCCGAACAGGCGGATGTCACCACGGTCGAGCACCTCACGCAGCGCGGTGATGATGCCCTTGATGCGCGGGTGATCGGGGGCGACGCCGTAACGAACCAGCCCGTAGGGCGCCGGCAGCTGCTCGAACAGGTCGATCGACACATCGAAGCGACGCTCGGCCTTGAGGATGATGTCGGCGGCGTAGATTCCCGCCGGGCCGGCGCCGACGATGGCGAGTCGGAGCTTGGTCATGGTAATCCTTTCGTGGTCGACACCGGGAACGCCGTTCCCGCGCCCGTCGAGAGCGATGCCGTCAGCTGGAGCGGTCGGCGACGGCGCGGGCGAAGCGGGTGAGCGCCTCACGCACCGGACCGTCGGGGATGGGCGCGAGCGCCGCGATCGCGGCATCCGACCAGTCGCCGGCAAGCGCCTGCGTCGCGGCGGTCGCCTCATGGTCGCGCAGCTGCGCGAGCGGCTCGTCCAGCACGGCCGGGTCGGCACCGTCGGCGATGCCGGCGACGCCTTCGTCGATCTCGGCGCGCAGCGCCTTCGACGCAGCATCCGTCCGCGTTCCCAGCAGCAGGTAGGGCATGGTCGGCACGCCGGCACGCAGGTCGGTACCAGGCACCTTGCCGGTCTCGTCGGGGTCGGCGGACAGGTCGATGACGTCGTCGAGCAGCTGGAAGGCCACTCCGGCCCGCTCGCCGAACGCGATCAGCGGCGCCTCGAACTCGCGTGGCCCATTGCCGAAGGTGATGCCGGCCTGCGCGGATGCCGCGATGAGCGAACCGGTCTTGTCGGCGAGCACCTGCAGGTAGAACTCGACGGGATCATCGGATGCCTGCGGGCCGACCGTCTCGTGCATCTGACCCAGCACGAGCCGCTCGAAGGTGTCAGCCTGCAGGCGGATGGCCCGCTCGCCCAGTCGCGCCATGATCTGGCTCGCCCGCGAGAACAGCAGGTCGCCGGTGAGGATCGCGAGGCTGTTTCCCCACACCGCATGGGCGCTGGGAACGCCGCGGCGCACATCGGCACCGTCCATGACGTCGTCGTGGTACAGCGACCCGAGGTGGGTGAGTTCCAGGGCGGTGGCACCCGAGATGACCTCGTCGGTGGCGCCGTCGCCCAGCTGCGCGGTCAGCAGCGCCAGCATGGGGCGCACGCGCTTGCCGCCTGCTTCGTAGAGGTAGCGCGTCGTGGCATCCACGAGCCGGTCGGCACTCTTCAGCTCGACGGCGATGTTCGCCTCGACGCGGTCCAGGCCCTCCTCGACGACGGAGATGAGTTTCCGTCCGCGGGGTCCAGCGAACACCCGCTCGGTCAGTCCGAGACGGCTGGCCAGGCGCGTACCCGGCGCAGGGGGGCTCGCAGTCACGTCATCAAGCCTACCGGGGTCGCGGCGGGTGCTGCTGCGCGGTCCGGACCCACGGAAGAGTCTCAGGCGGTGGGCTCGGCCAGCGGCTTGCGGGCGCGGTGCAGCGCGACGATGCCGAAGGTCAGGTCGCGGTGTGCGACGTCGGTCCAGCCGGCCTCGCGCAGCCACGCACTGAGCGTCGATTGGTCGGGCCAGTCGCGGATCGATTCGTTGAGGTAGTCGTACGCGGCGGCGTTGGAACTCACGGTGCGGGCAATGACGGGCAGCACGCGGTCGCTGTAGAACCGGTACAGCCCGGCGAAGGCCGCCGACCGCGGGTGCGAGAACTCGCAGATCACCAGGCGACCGCCGGGAGCGGTGACCCGCAGCAGCTCGGCGAGCGCTTTCTTCGGCTCGTTGACGTTGCGCAGGCCAAAGGAGATCGTCACCGCGTCGAACGAGCCATCCTCGAACGGCAGCGCCGTGGCATCCGCTTCGACGAACGACAGGTTCGCCACGCCGCCGTGACGGCGACGGCCCTCGGCGATCATGCCGGGCGAGAAGTCGGCGGCGACCACCTCGGCCCCACTGGCGGCCAGGGCGACCGAGCTCGCGCCGGTGCCGGCGGCGAGATCGAGGATGCGCTGACCGGGCCGCGGGGCGATCGCCCGCGTCGTGGCGACGCGCCAGAGCCGGTCGTTGCCGAGGCTCAGCACGGTGTTGGTGCGGTCGTACGCCGGGGCGACCTCGTCGAACATCCCGCTGACACGCGAGGGGTCTTTACCAAGGTCGGCGCGATGCGAGTCGGAGGTCACGGTTCGATCCTATGGCGCGGGGCTGGCGGGGATGTCGAGGGGGAGGTCGACCGCGAGGCTCCGGTAGCGGCGGGGCTTGCCCTCGCCGAGGTCGGTGACCCGGTCGACCCGCTGCACCTCGACGGGCTGGTCCAACAGGGCGCCCAGCGCCCGCGCGATGAGGGTCTGGTCGCCGCCTGCGATGCGCGCGAGGACCCGCCCGTCGGCGTGCTGCGTCACGCTCCACCCCCGCGCGCCGTAGGTCTGCAGTTGCTGCGTCAGGTCGACGCACGCGATGCGGCGCCCGCCGCCACCCAGGAACACGGTGTGCTCGCGACCCTCCAGATCGGCGATGCCGACGCCGCCGCCGGGCAGCTGCACGAGCCTGCCGAAGTCGCCGGTGCGGTAGCGCACAAGCGGCAGCAGCGGGTTCTCGCCCGCCGTCACGGTGATCTCGCCCACCTCACCGTCGGCGACGGGCTGCCCGGCCTCGTCGAGCGTCTCGACGATCACGCGACGGTCCAGCACGCGGAACGGTCCATCATCGGTGCGCACCGCGATGGGGCGCGTCTCATGCAGGCCGTAGACGTCGAAGACGGGGCAGCCGAACGCGTCCTCGAGGTCGGCGCGCAGCGGCCTGGTCAGCGCCATCGCGCCCGAGAACAACGCCAGGGGGCGCACCGCTTGTCGCAGGTCGGCGGCGAGGAGTTCGGCGAGACTCGTGGGGTTGCCGGAGATCACCTGCGGGTCGGCGTCGGCGAGGAATCGGGAGCGATCGGATGCCGCGCCCCAAGCGCCCTCGGCGAGGTTCAGGCGTGCCATCGCGCGCTGTGCGAAGCCGCTGATGAGTGAGACGTAGGTGAAGGCCTGCCGCTGATGCACGACCGCGGCCAGCGCCAACCGTTCGCCGTCCGGATGCCACGCGACACCGGCGCCCTGCACGAGTGCGACCAGATGGTGGAAGCCGCGGGCGACCTCTTCGACGTCGTCGGGGATGTTGAGGGCTGCGCCCGTGGAGCCCGAGCTCGTGCCGTGCAGCAATCGGTCCAGGTCCGCGTCGAGCGGCACGAACGCGGCGATGTCGGCGGCCAGGTGCGCACGGCTGATCGGCGGGAAGTCGGCGACCGTGTTCAGCCCCACCATCCCGCGGTAGTGCAGGAGACGCCGCGCGGTGCGCAGGTGCGCGTCGAGCCACCCCTCGGTGGGCAGCGGTGCGCGCACCCGGTCGAGCATGTCGGGGGTGAGCCGGTCGCCGGTCTCATGCACCCACTCAGGCGCGGCCGGATGGGTGCGCCACCGGTGCAGCCGCGCCGCCCCCGCGGCATCCATTGTCGGCCAGCGTTCGGCGTCGGTGAGCACCGCGGCCCCGCCGGGGACGTACTCGGCCAGCGCGAGCGGATCGTCGGGCGGGTCACTCATGGCTGTACCGCGCCGCGGCCTCCTTGGCCCGGGCCGCGGCGAGGCGCCGCGCGATCTCGGCGCGATGCCGGTGGGCCTCGTACGCCTCGGCGAGCGCACTGTTGCGACGCAGCGAGTCCCGCGCGTCCAGCAGCGAGCGCGCCGTCGTGGAGTCCTCCCCCGCAGGGCGGTACCCGCACCACAGCAGGAAGGTGCGCACCGCCTCCTCGCGGCGTTCGTCGTCGGAGAGCCATTCGAGCGGATCGGCGACCGGGGCCAGGCGCAGCGCGAGCGCGTCGACGGCGAGCGAGCCGGTGCCGTCCGCCAGCGGCGGGTCGAAGGGCTCGACGATGGCCTCGCTGGCGAAGAGCCACAGGCCCAGTGCGGCGCCCAGCCGCACGCGGCGGTCGCCGGCGTGTGCGGCCGCGACCACGTCGCCGGCCCGCACGTCCCCGGCCAGGGCGGTGATCGAGACCTGGTCGTCCAGGAACGACCTGGGCACGCTCGACAGCCGCGCGGCGACGGCCGCGAGTGCGGGCCCGGGCCGCGTGGCGGCCCAGATCGCGTCGTCGGCGGGCGCCATGCCCGACCACACCGCGAGCAGTTCGTCGGCCTCAGCCATGCAGCACCTCCGCCAGTCGTGCGCACACCCGGGGCGCGTCGGCCATCAGTTCCAGATAGAGCACGTCGTAGCCCGCGGCCCGCGCGAGCGGCTCGACCCGCCGCGCCCGGGCAAGGACGACGAGGGTGGCCGTGGTCAGTTTCGTGCGGGTCCGCGCCGCCACGTCGGCGAACGGCTCGTTGCCGTCGCCGAACATCGACGTCAAGCCGTCATCGGAGAGCACCACGAGGTGGCGGCGCTCCTCGCTGCGCGGCGGCGCCAGCGGCGCGTAGCGCCGATCGAGCAGATCCAGGGGGAACGACGTGACGTGGCCGAAGTAGCAGGCCAGGTCTGCTGCAACCCGGGCGGCGTCCCAGGTGAACCTTTCGCTGCCGGCCACCTGCCCCGGGCCGGAGAAGCTCGCCACCCGCACCCGGCCGCCGCCCCGCAGCACCGACAGCGCCAGGATCGTCCCGGCCAGCACGGCCGGCGACCCGGCGTGGGGGTGGAGCATCGACCCTGAGGAGTCGATGTACAGATCGAGTTCGATGCTCCCCTCCTGCTTCTCAGGTTCATCGTCGAGGACCGAGCGGCGACGCGTCGTCACGCCCGGGATCACGACCGCGCCGGCCTGCAGCGTCGCCGGCCAGTCGAGGTCGGCGAGGTCGTCGCCCGTCTCCCACAGCTCGAGGGGTCCGGGCAGGCTCGCCGCGGGACGGGAGGACACTCGCTGGGTCATTGGTTTCACCCACGGCGCGGCCTGCGCCCGGTACCACGCCGCCACCACCGCAGCGGCATCCGATGTGGCGTACAGCTCGAGGGTGCGCGCCACATCCAGCCGCTGTCCGCGGCCCTGCCCTGTCGTCCCCGCGCCGTAGCCCGCCTCGTCGCTGTCGCGGCCGGACCGGTCCGGCACCGGTCCCTGCAAACGGCGGTCGGCCAGGATGCGGCCGAGTTCGCCCGCCGTCGCGGGGGCGTGATCGGCGGAACACCCACCGCCGGGCATGCGCCCACGCGCGGCAGCCCCGGCGGCCCCCGCGGCCCGCTCTTCGACGAGGTACGGCGCCACCAGCACGCCGAACCGCAGCGCACCCGTGACGGGGTCGCCGGCGAACGTGCGGACGATCCCGGCGAGCAGGTCGGCGTCGAGCACCGGGTGGGTCGTGATCGCCCCCGCCAACTCCTCGGCGACCCGCCGCGCCTCGCGCCGCGCCGCGCGCAGGGCCACCTCCTGTTCGCGCAGTCGCTCCGGGACCCGCTCCAGCGGCAGCTCGTCGACCGGCGCAGGCGCGGCGGGTCCCGGCGCCTCCGGCGGCTGCACCGGCACCAGCGCGCCGGCGGGGAGGTTCCACAGCAGCTCGTACGCCCGCAGGTACAGCCACCACAGCCGGCTCTGCGTTCCGGCGGATTCCCGGTACAGCTCGCGAGCAAGCCGCACGATGCCCGGCTCCGCGCCGTCCGCGTCGCGTCGCCGCTGCAGCAGCCCCACCCGGGTGTTCACCAGCAGATCGGTCCACAGGTTCGACAGCAGGGCGACATCGCCGTCGGCGATGGTCTCGGCCCCCGCCGCGACCAGCGCCCGCGCGAGCTGGTGGCGGATCTTCAGCGCGTCGATGCGGGTGCTCGGTGCCAGCACGTGGTGCCCCAGTTCGTGGGCGAACACACTCTCGAGCTCGGCCGCGCCGCCGAGGGCCTGCACCATGTCGGGGTCGACCGTGATGGCGGGAGGGAACGTGAACCACGCCGGCGCGCCCTGTTCGGCCCCGGCGCCGGGAAGCAGCTGCGCGTCGTGCATGTGCACGCCCCACAGGGCCAGCGCGCGTTCCCAGGCGCCGCGCGCCGCGGCATCCATCGGGACGCCGCCGTGCGGTGCGCTCACGCCGCGTCCTCCACGTGCACCCAGGCGAGGTACGTGTCGGGGAGGCAGACGATGGATGCCGCCTGGTCGGGGCCGCGCTCCTGCGGCTGCGCGTCCAGCGGCAGCAGGCGGGAGCCCCACACATCGGCATCCAGGCGCCACCACCGGTCGCCGGTGCGGATCGCGAACGCGCCGGGTTCGCCGAGCGGGTACCAGGCGTCGGCCGGCGCGACCCACGCTCCGCCGAGCCCGGCGAAGCCGCCGACGGCGCACACGTAGCCGTCCAGGGCGGCGCGGCCCGGCCACCAGAACCGGTCGGTCCGCTGCCGCTTCGCGAACTCAGCGAGGCCGGACATGTCCAGATCGAGCGCGGCGGCGGCGGCCCGGCGTGCGGCGTCGGAGGCGAGCGCGTCGATCCGGGCGAGCGCGTCCTGGCGGTAGGCCAGGGCACCCGCGCGCCACGCGGCGATGCCGGCGATCCCGGCGAGCAGGGCGGTGTCGTCCGGTCCGCCGGCGGCGCGCTGGGCGGCGGCCATCGCCCCGGTGAACCGGTCGGGGCGTCCGCCGGCGCGCTGCACGCTGCGCTTCGCGACGGCCCAGTCCAGGCCCGCGACCGGCTCGGGCTCGCCGATGGGACTCCCGCGGTCGGCGAGGTGCCCGGGCACTTGGATCACGCCTGCTGCTCCGCCCACCGCAGGTATGCGGTGTAGCGCTGGTGCAGGTACTTCAGCGCGGTGAGGTCGTCGAAGTCCCGGCCGTACAGCTTGCCGGTCGCGGCGATCGCACGCACGCGCGATTCGATCTCGGTCACCCGGCGCGACGCGTCCACCGCGCTGAGGCCGTCCAGACCGGCATCCAGCTGCGCGAGCAGGTCGCGCACCGGGTCGTCCTGGCCGCGGCCGAGCGCGTCGTACTGCCGGCAGGACTGCGCGAACAGGTCGGCGAGCCAGCTCATCACGTCGGTGGTCAGTTCCCGCTCGGCGCCGACGTCGAAGCGCGGATGCGTCGGGTTGGGCAGCAGCTTGCCGCGCAGCACGAACGGCAGCACCGCGGCGACGTCCTCGACACCCACGGCGCCTCGGCCGCGGAACCAGGCGACGGCCTTGGCGTAGACGATGAGCGTCTGCAGCGCCCGGACGGACAGCCCATTGATCGACTGCGCGCCGAGATCGACGGCCAGATCGGCACCCGAGTTCGCTTCGATCGCCTCAGGGACGCGGCCGCCGGCGGTGGTGACGGTGTCCTTCGTGCGGTACTCGAAGCGCCGGCCGCCTGCTTGCACGAACTCGAAGTGACTGAGGAAGAACTCCAGGCGCCGGCGCACTTCGGGCGGCACCGGCACCGCGCGGATGGCCGCGCGCATGTGCGCCTGCTCGTCACCGGTGAACACGAGCTCCTCCGGCACGTGCTCCTCGGGCTTCTCCCCCGCCTCCACCCGGGCGACCAGCTCGTCGAAGAACCGGCTGTTGAAGCTCGCGGCCTGCACCGTGACATCCATGCGGTCGCGCAGCGCCTGGATGACGGGGAACGTACCGCCGCCGCCGTCGTCGTTCGCGGTGAAGAACCAGCTCTCCACCCCCGACGCCGGCGCGGTGCGGTGCAGCTGGTCGTGGCTTTCGACGTACCCCTCGGCGACCATCGTGAGCAGCGCCGACTGGGTCTTCGTGGGGATGCGGTTGTACTCGTCGATGATCTTCACCGGCCGCGTCAGCCATTCGCGCCACGCGATGCCGATGTCGGTCATGCGGCCGGCGTTGATGAGGTCACGTGGCAACGGGATGCCGACGAGGTCGCTGATCGTCAGCTGCGGCTGGCCCTGCTGCACGCCGCGGCGCACGTCCTCGGCCGACGACCCGGCGATCACTCCCATGAGCACCGCGAGGGTCGTCTTGCCCCGGCCCGGTCCGCCCACGAGCAGGCACTTGCCGCCGACGGCGAAGGTCAGCAGAGGAAGCAGCACGTTCGAGGAGAAGGATGCCTCGGTCGGCAGCGTCAGCTCCGCCCCGGCGTCGCCGAGCGGGAAGGTGACGGGGGCGCCGGTGGAGAACTCCACGTCGTAGTAGGGCGAGATGACGGCCCGGTTGACGATCCAGTAGTAGGTGCGACGCAGCTTCTCATCCAGCGGGACGGGAGAATCGGCATCCGCTCCCCGGAACAGATCGTCCGCGGTGAGCTGCAGCACGCCACCGGACGCCAACGGGGTCGTGGGCGACTCGGAGACCTTGTGCCAGCGATCCAACATCGCGCCAGCCTAACGGGCGCCCAGTCGCTGCAACGCGAGCTGCTCCGCCAGCGGCCGGCCCTCCAGCGGCGCGGCGAACGACAGCGCCCGGGCCACGGCGTCGTGCACCGCCGGCAGCGCCGCCTGCACCCGGGTGGCCACATCGCCGCGCACTTCGAGCCACGGCACGGGCTGGTCCTCGAGCACGGCGCGGAACCTCTCCTGCATGCGGGAGCGGATGTGCTCGCCGTCGCGGGTGCCGTCCTGGACGAATGGGATCTCGTCGCCGGTGAGCAGATACAGCGCCGGCCGGTGCTCGGCTGCGCGGTCATGGATGCGGGCCGCGCGCTGCCCGACGTAGCGCTCGTGCCACAGCGCGGTGGCCAGCACATCGGTGTCGCACACCAGCACCGGGGCGGGCGTCTGCCGCAGCGCGGCATCCTCGAGCGCGACCTGCCGGTCGACGATGACGTCGAATTCGTCGCTGCGCCACGGTGCGGTGAGCCCGCCCGCGCGGGTGATCGAGTGCTCGCGGCCGTACTCGGGCACCCAGTGGGTGCCGAGCTCTGCGGCGAGCGCGGCGGCCAGCGTCGTGGAGCCGGTCGATTCGGCGCCGAGCACGACGATGCGCGACGTGAGGCTCGCGCGCACCGCGGGGGCCAGTTCGTGCCAGTGCGCGGCGGGGTCGGCACGCACCGCGGTGCCGGAGACGGGGGTCATCACCCGGCCGGGGTCGACCTGCACCCACGTGGCATCCAGGCGCCGGGCGAGCTCCTCGCCGTACGCATCGGAGGTGAACACCGCGTCGACGGGGCGCTCCAGCGCACCGGCGATGATCGCGGTGTGCGCGTCCCAGGCCGTGTCGGAGCCGAAGTCGACGGGGGTGTCGTCGACGAAGGCGACCACGTGCACGGTGGGGTGCTCTTCACGGATCCACCGTTCCCGGGTGGCGACCGTGATCGACTCCACCGACGCGCCGATCACCTGAACCGTGACCCGGTCGCAGGCGCGCGCCGCGGCGCGGATGAGGTGCGAGTGGCCCGCGTGCAGCGGGTAGAACTTCCCGATGACCAGGCCGTGACGAAACCGTGGTTCAGGCACGGGCGGCGACCGCGTGCGGTTCGGGGTCCGTGGCCGGCGTCTCGCCCTGCACGCGCCGCCACGACCGCCACCCGAAGATGCACAGCGCGACGAACAGCACATACAGCGCCGCCACGATCCACAGCCCCGTGACGATGGACAGTGCGACGAAGGCGATGTCCACGCCGATCCACACGAACCAGTTCTCCAGCCACTTGCGGTTGAGCATGTACTGCGCCACGAGGCTCGCCGAGGTCGTGGCGGCGTCGGCGAGGGCGACCTGCGAGTCGGTGAACGTCGACAGCACCCAGGTCAGCACGGCGGCGAGAGCCACGCCTGCGACCACGAGCCACACAATCGCGCGGCGGGGCGTGCGCGCGATGTAGTGGCGATCATGCTCGACCCGGCGGGTCCAGCGGAACCAGCCGTGGATGCCCAGCGCCAGATACACCACCTGCAGGGCAGCCGAGGCGTAGAGACCGGCGGGCAGGAACACGGCGAGGAACACGAGGTTGTTCGCGATGCCGAGCGGGTACGTCCACACGTTCCGCAGTGCGGACAGCAGCACGCACGCCGCGCCGGTGGCGAACCCGAGGATCTGCATCCACTCGGCGAGAATCCATTCGATCACCGGACGAGCCTACGGAATCGGCGGCTCCCCACCTGCCGCGAGGCGGTCGAGCCAGTGCTGGGCGGTCGTCTCGTCGAACGGCGCCTCACGGTTGCGCACCCGCGTCTCGAGGTCGACGGCGACCCGCTCGAGGCGATCGACGATGTCCAGCGGATAGCCGTAGGCCACTCGGTGCTCGTCCCACTCGTCGCGGTCCTCGATGTAGACGTCGGCGCCCACCCGCTGCACGACATCGAGATCCATGTCGATACCGCCGGGTTCGCCGTCGATCCACGTCACATCCCACGCGAGGTCGATGTAGATGTGAGTGCGGTGCGGTGGCGCGTTCGTCGTGAACACCCAATCACCGTCGGGCGGGATGAGGGTGACGTTGGGCTGCGGCGCCGGGATGTCGCGGCCGGGGCGCACGCTGCGATCCCCCACCCGCTGACCGACCCAGTCACCCCAGCGGTCACTGCCGAGATACACGCACTCGTGCACCCAATGCGCCCCACCGTCCCACTTTCGCCAGCGGAACAGCAGCGGGGTGCCGGGGGCAGGACGGGCGGATACCGCGGAGATCGCGTTCACCCTGGCGAGTCTAGGCTTGAGGGGTGACTTTGACCCCTCCCCGCCTCGTCGTCCAGACACGGGAGATCGACCACATCGAGGATCTGCTCCCCTTCACCTCCCCTTCCGACCCGACCGCGTGGATCCGACGCGGCGACGGCATGGTCGGGTACGGGGACGCGTATTCATTCACGTACGGCGGCCCCGACGGGCACGCGTCGCTCGCGGAGGCGTGGCAGCAGTTGGCCGCCGCTGCGGTGATCGACGACCCGCTGCAGCTGCCCGGCACCGGGCTCGTGGCATTCGGCGCGCTCACGTTCGATCCCCGCTCCGCACGGCAGAGCGTGCTGACCGTCCCGCACATCGTGGTCGGCCGCCGCGGCGGCCGGTCGTGGGTCACCACGATCGGGCCCGAAGGCGGCACCCCGGCGGAACCCGTCGAAACGCCCTATGGCGTGCACTGGTCGGGCACCGTCGGACCCGGGGCGCAATCACCGGACGGCTACATGACCGCCGTGCGCGCGGGGCTCGACGCGATCGCCGCCGGCGAGGTGGAGAAGGTCGTGCTGGCCCGCGACCTGCGCGGCACGGTGCCCATCGGCTCCGACCTGCGCCGGCTCGCGCGCGCGCTGGCATCCGAATACCCCGACACGTGGATGTTCGCCGTCGACGGCCTCATCGGCGCGAGCCCCGAGACCCTCGTCACCGTCCACGGCGGCACCGTCACGGCCCGCGTGCTGGCCGGAACCACGCCGCGTGGCGCGGATGCCGATTCCGACACCGCCGCGGCGGCCGCGCTGGCATCCAGCACGAAGGACATCGACGAGCACGAGTACGCGGTGCAGAGCGTGCTGGCTTCGCTTCGCCCCCACACCCGCGCGCTCGTGGCCAGCGAGGCGCCGTTCACGCTGAAGCTGCCGAACGTGTGGCACCTCGCCACCGACGTCGAGGGGGAACTGGGCGGAGTGGCATCCGCTCTGGATCTCGTCGCCGCGCTGCACCCGACCGCCGCCGTCGCCGGCACGCCGACGGCTGCCGCGATCGAAGTGATCCACCGCCTCGAGCCGTTCGATCGTGGCCGCTACGCCGGTCCCGTCGGGTGGATCGACTCCCGCGGCGACGGGGAATGGGCCATCGCGCTGCGCTGCGCCCAGTTCGACCCGCACATCGTGCCCGCCGGCGGCTCCGATGACATCCCGGTCACCGCGTATGCCGGCGCCGGGATCGTCGCCGACAGCGACCCGGAGACGGAGCTCATCGAGACCCGGGTGAAGTTCCGTCCGATCGTGGACGCGCTGGCCTAGCCCGCCGCGCGCGTTCAGTCGTCGCAAACGTCCCCGCCCCGCGCGCCGGACGGGCCCATCGCGACCACCGAACGCACGGGGTCGCGCGCCGCGCGCGCTGGGTCGTCGCGAACGTCCCCGCCGACGCGCGCGCGAGGGCCGGATGCGACGACCGAACCGGGCCGCCGCCGGCGCACGCGACGCGTCAGGTCGCCGCGAGCCGCGCCTTCTCGGCCTCGACGTCGAACGTCGCCGCAGGCCACTGCGGGTCGATGCGCTCCAGCGCCTCCAGCAGCAGGTGCTGCACCGCGAGCCGCGCGTACCACTTGCGGTTCGCCGGCACGACGTGCCACGGGGCGTGGTCGGTCGAGGTCCGGTCAAACACGGTCTGGTACGCGTCCATGTACTGCGGCCAGAGCTTGCGCTCGTCCACGTCGCCGGTGTTGTACTTCCAGTGCTTCTCCGGCCGGTCCAGGCGCTGCATGAGCCGTTTCTTCTGCTCGTCCGGCGAGATGTGCAGCATGACCTTCACGATGTGGGTGCCGGTCTCGACCAGGCCCTGCTCGAAGTCGTTGATGGCGCCGTATCGGCGCTCGATCTCCGCCGCCGGCGCGAGCTGGCGCACCTTGCCGATCAGCACGTCTTCATAGTGCGACCGGTCGAAGACCGCGATGTACCCTGCCTCGGGCACGTGCTCGTCGATGCGCCACAGGAAGTCGTGGGCGAGTTCTTCGGGCGTGGGCTTCTTGAACGCCTTGAGGTGGATGCCCTGCGGGTCGGTCGCCCCGATGACGTGCCGCACGATGCCGCCCTTGCCGGCGGAGTCCATCGCCTGCAGCACCAGCAGCAGCGAGGGCTTGGTCGGGTCTTCCCGGCTCTGCGCGAACAGCCGCTCCTGCAGCTCGTCGAACTCCTCTGCCCCCGCCTCGAGGTCCTGCGCGGCGTTGCTGCGGTCGCTGCCGTAACCGGGCGTGGCGCCCGGGTCGACGTCGGCGAGCCGAAAGCCCGCGCCCACCCGCAGCAGTTCGGCCACGTCGCCGTTCCAGTGCTTCTGACTTCTCGCTGTCATGCAGTCATCATGGCGGATGCCGCGTGCGGCGGCATCCGTGCGCGTGCGATTCAGCGCGGCAGCGGCACTTCGATGATCTGGCGTCCGCCGACCGGAGCGGTGAGCGCCTGGTCGAGCGCGGCGCGCGTGGTCACCCGCTGGTACTCCCACCCGTAGGCGGTGGCCAGCTGCTCCAGCCGCACCGTCTGCGGCGTGTACAGCACCCGGTCCATAGCTTCGGTCGAGGCCACCGCGGCGACCTCCAGGCTGTCGAAGATCGTGCCCCCGCCGTCGTTGCCGACGATCACCTGGATGCGCGGCTCGGCCTCACCCGGCGGCAGCAGCAGCGCCCCGACGTCGTGCAGGAAGGCGAGGTCGCCGAGCAGCAGGCGCGTGACGCCGGCTCCTCCCCCGCTCTGCGAAGCGGCGGCGATGCCGAACGCGGTCGCGATCGTGCCGTCGATACCGGCAAGACCCCGGTTGGCATGCACCGGCACCTTCTTGCCGCCCAGCACCGCGTCGGCCACGCGCACCAGGCGCGATGAGCCGAACATCAGCCGATCGTGCGGCCAGGTGGCCCGCCACACCGCGTCGACGAGCGACTCCCGGTCCAGCGGCGCGCGGATGGCCTGCATTTCGGCGGCGATCGCCCCCAGGCGCTGCGCCGGTTCGGCCGATGCCAGTGCGTCGGCGTCCGGGGCGGGCGGGGTGAGGTCGACAGAGGCCTCACGCGACGCGCGCATCCACTGGCCGAGCCATTCCCGGTCGGGTTCGGCCGCGGCGACGCCGATCGCGCCGACCGCGGTCGTCGCACCGTTGAGGTTGAGGGGCTCGCCGGGGCCTCGTACGGCGAGCACCTCGACGTCGTCACGAGACAGGAGCGCGACCACTTCGCGGCTGAGGGTCGGGTGTCCGAAGACCACGGCGCGCTCCACGCGTCCACCCAGCTGCGGGTCGCGCAGCAAGGCGCGGTAGCCGTGCACCAGGTTGCGGCCGAAGCGGGCGCCGCTGACGATCTCGGCGATGAGCGGCCACGAGGCGCGGTGCGCGAGTTCTTCGGCAGCCGCTCCGGCGTCCGCACCGGCCACCACGACGGTGCGCCGTCCCGCCGGCAGCAGCAGCGGCTGGTCGTCGGCTTCGAGTGGCACGTCGGCCTGCCCGATGCCGCCGCCGCCCTGGTACAGCGCGCCGGATGCCTCATCGGTCGTGAGTTCTTCGACCGGCACGTCGTCGGCGTCCACGGCGACCGGCGCGGCGAGCAGCCATGAGGGCAGCACGCCGCCCAGCGGCTCCCGCGAGGGGAGGTTCAGGTGCACCGGTCCGCTCGGGCGGTTGCCCCAGCCGATCGCGGCGGCGAACGCCTCGTCTGCGACGCTGCGGAACATCGCGGACTGTTGCCCGGAGCCGTCGGCATCGGTCTGGTCCGGCACCGGAAGGTCGGCTTCCCACCGGGCGCACGCGGCGAACATGCCGGGCTGGCGGGTGGTCTGGTTCGCGCCGACGCCGCGCAGTTCCGGCGGCCGGTCGGCGGTCAGCAGCAGCAGCGGCACGCCGGCATGGTGGGCTTCGAGTGCGGCCGGCAGCAGGTTGGCCGCCGCCGTGCCGGAGGTGCAGATCACCGCGGCGGGTGCGCCGGACTCACGGCCGAGTCCCAGCGCGGTGAATCCCGCGACGCGTTCATCGATGCGCACGTGCAGCCGCACGAGCCCGCGGGTCTCCAATTCGGCTGCGACGAGGGCGAGAGCCTGCGAGCGGGAGCCCGGGCTGAGCACCAGGTGCCGCACGCCCAGCTCCACGAGCCGGCCCAGCAGCGACGCTGCGGCATCCGTTGCCGGTGCCTGTTCCCCCGCGCTCATGCGTCGGTGGGGCGCTGTGGCGGGTTGCCCGACCGGGGGTCGTCGTCTTCGGAGTCGAGCGCCTTGAGCTCTTCCTCGATGCGCCGGATGCGCTCGTCCTGGTCGCGGATCTCGCCGATGCGGCCGAGGAACTCGGGATCGTCATCGGGCGCTTTCACCCGCGGGATGGCCGATCGGCGGGTACGGCCGACGGCGAACCAGAGGATGCCGCCGAGCACCGGCAGCGCGATGACGATGAGGATCCACATCGGCTTGCTGACGCCGCGATGGCGGGACGGGTGCTGTACGGCGCAGTCGACGATGCTGTAGACCCAGAAGACTGCCAACAGCAGCGCAACGATGAGAAGGATACGCGCCACGCCTCCATCCTAGGCGCGCTCGGGCGGGCGGTGTCCTACCGTGACCGAACCGAAGCCGGATGCAGGCGACGCCTAGGATGGAAACGTGAACGCACGCTCCGCAATCGTCTACTCGGTGCTGCGACTGCTGGCATTCCTGGTGCCGTTCGGCCTCATGATGCTCTCGCCGGTACTGCGGGAGTACTACTGGCTCGCCGCCATCTTCGCCGCCCTCATCGGGCTGAGCCTGTCGCTGCTGTTCCTGCGGCGCCCCCTCGCCGACGTCACGTCGGGCCTGGCGGAGCGCCGCGCGCGCGGCAGCGCGGCGGAGAACGACGCCGATGCCGAGGATGCCGCCCGCGACGCGCTCGGCGACGACGCGGCATCCCGCTGACTCAGGCCGCGAACGCCCACAGCAGCAGCGCGCCGTAAGCGACCGACGTCAGCGACGTCACGCCCAGGGCGACGACCAGTTCGCGCGGAGCCCGGTACGTCCAGACGATCAGGATGGCCGCGGCGGCCGGGATGAGCGCGAGCAGCGTGAGCAGCGCGATCGGGTACAGCAGCGCGAGGTAGCCGGAGATCGCGAACGGCACCAGCAGGAACACCGTGAACAGCACCTGGGTGGCGCGCTTGCCGATGCGCACCGTCAGGGTGCGCTTGCCCGCGACGCGGTCCTGGTCGATGTCGCGCAGGTTGTTCGCCAGCAGCACGGCGCACGCCAGCAGCCCGGCGCCGACGGCGGCGAGCCAGGTCTCCTGCAGCACGGCGCCGGACTGCACGAATGCGGTGCCGGCCGTGGCGACGAGCCCGAAGAAGACGAAGACGAACACTTCGCCCAGGCCCGCGTAGCCGTAGGGGCGCTTTCCGCCGGTGTAGAACCAGGCCGCGACGATGCAGACGGCCCCCACCGCCAGCATCCACCAGTGCTGCGTGCGGATGACGATGGCCAGACCCGCGAGCGCGGCGAGCGCGAAGAACGACAGCGCCACGATCAGCACTGTGCGCGGCCTCACCTTGCGTGATGCCGTGAGGCGCGCCGGCCCCACCCGGTGGTCGTCAGTGCCGCGGATGCCGTCGCTGTAGTCGTTCGCGTAGTTCACGCCGATCTGCAGCGACACCGCCACCACGAGGCACGCCAGGGCGATCACCCAGTGGAACGCCCGGTCGACCAGCAGCGCGCCGCCGGTGCCGATGAGCACCGGCGTGACCGCCAGCGGGAGCGTGCGCAGCCGGGCTGCGCCGATCCAGTCCCGCAGCGTCGCCTTCGACACGTGAGCGGGGTCCCCGGAGACCTGCGGCTTCTGCGGGTTGCCGCGAGGCTTGCGAGCGGATGCCGGTTTGTTGCGCTTCTTGCGCGTAGGTGCTGCCACGAGCAGTCAGTTTAGGCGGCAGTCAGGACGTCAGGTCGCGCACGGCCCGGCGGATCGCCTCCCGGTCGGGTTTGCCGCTGGCAAGCGTGGCGATCTCGTCCACCAGAACGAGCCGCGTCGGCCGGGCGTGGGGTCCGATGACCGCGGCGACCGCGTCGCGGGCCGAGTCCAGCTTGTCCGCTTCGCTGCGGCGCAGCGCCTCGCCCCGGGTGGCCACGACCACCGACGCCTCTCCCCACCGCTCGTCGGGTACCGCGACGACGACGGCGGACGACAGTCCCGGGATGCCACGGACGATCTGCTCCACGCGATCCAGTGACACGTTGATGCCGCCGCTGACGATGACGTTGTCAAGCCGGCCGCGCACCTGCAGCACACCCCCGGCGACGATGCCGGCGTCGCCGGTGCGGTACCACCGGGTCCCGTCGCTGTCGCGCGGGAAGGCGGCGGCCGTGCGGTCGGGGTCGTCGAGGTAGCCGTCGGCGAGGGTGGGCCCGGTGATCTGCACCTCCCCCTCGATCGTGCGCAGGCCCACCCCGTCCAGCGGGACGCCGTCGTAGACGCACCCGCCGCTGGTCTCGGTCGACCCGTAGGTGCGGACGATCCGCGCCCCCGCCGCCTGCGCGCGTTCGAGGGTGGCCGCCGGCAGCGCCTGGCCGCCGACCAGGATCGCCTCGAACGAGCGCAGCGCCGCGGTCACCACGGTCTCGTGCTCCGCGGCATCCAGCAGCTTCGACAGCTGCGCCGGGACGAGTGACGTGTACGTGGCGATGCGTTCGCCGTGATGGGTGGATGCCATGGTGAGAGAAGCTGCGGCGAACGCCTGCGGAGTGAACGCGCCCGACAGCAGCGCCGGCTCGCGACCGGAGACGATCGCCCGCACCAGCACCTGCAGCCCCGCGACGTAGGACGCCGGCAGGGCCAGCAGCCAGTCACCCTCACCGATGCGCGCGGTCGTGGCGATCGCGCTGGCCGTCAGCGCGTTGCGGCTGAGCACGACCGACTTGGGCACCCCGGTCGAACCGGACGTCGTCACCACGACCGCGGTGCCGGCCGGCACGGCACGCGGCGCGGGCTCCACCATGCCGAGCCCGAGCGCGGGTCCCGCGCCGTGAATGGCGGCCCGCAGGCACCGCAGCACTCCGCGCGGGTCTTCGCCTGCCACCGCCTCAAGTTTCATGTTCGCCTCAGTAGTGCCAGGGGTAGGGCGACCAGTCGGGATCGCGCTTCTCGAGGAAGGAGTCGCGTCCCTCGACTGCTTCATCGGTGCCGTAGGCCAGGCGGGTCGCTTCGCCGGCGAACACCTGCTGGCCGACCATCCCATCGTCGACGGCGTTGAACGCGAACTTCAGCATGCGGATCGCGGTGGGCGACTTGGTGAGGATGGTGCGCGCCATCGCGATCGCCTCGCGCTCGAGCTCGGCGTGCGGCACGACGCGGTTGACGGCGCCCATCTCATACGCGCGGTCGGCGGAGTACTCCTCGGCGAGGAAGAACACCTCGCGGGCGATCTTCTGCCCCACCTGCCGGGCCATATACGCCGAGCCGTAACCGGCGTCGAACGAGCCGACATCGGCATCCGTCTGCTTGAACCGGCCCTCTTCGCGGGACGCGATCGACAGGTCGCACACCACATGCAACGAGTGGCCGCCACCGGCCGCCCACCCCGGGATCACCGCGATGACCACCTTCGGCATGAACCGGATCAGCCGCTGCACCTCGAGGATGTGCAGTCGGCCGGAGCGCGCCGGGTCGGGCACCTGAGCCTGGTCGCCTTCGTACTTGTAGCCGTCGCGGCCGCGGATGCGCTGGTCCCCGCCGGAGCAGAACGCCCACCCGCCGTCTTTGGGGCTCGGACCGTTGCCGGTGAGCAGCACCACGCCGATGCGGGAGTCCTGCCGCGCGATGTCCAGCGCCTGATACAGCTCGTCGACGGTGTGGGGGCGGAAGGCGTTGCGCACTTCGGGCCTGTCGAACGCGATCCGCGCGATGCCCCCGTCCCGGGAGACGTGCGCGGTGATGTCGGTGTAGGCATCGGCGCCGGGCGCCGGCTGCCACATCGTCGGATCGAACAGCTCGGAGACCATGACTCCAGCCTATTCCGGCGGCAACGGCTGCCGCAGACGGTCAGGCGTTCTTGCCGTCACGCCAGCGCAGCCAGCGCTCGATGATCGAGTAATCCCAGTCGGGACCCTGGAACCCGAGCGTGAACAGGCGCACGCCGCTGCCGTACAGCGCGTCGGCGAAGTCCTCGTCGCGGTCCTTCAACTCGTTGGAGATGACCAGGCCACTCGTTTCGCGCTGCTCGGCCTCGGCCCACTTCTCGATCACGGACAGCTTGTGCGGCAGCTCGTCGGGCCCCACGAAGCTGTGCCATATGTCGGCGTGACGAGCGACCAGGCGCAGCGTCTTCTGCTCCCCCTTGCCGCCGATCATCACCGGGATGCGCCGGGTAGGGGCGGGATTGAGCTGAGCCCAGCGCTGCTCGATGCGCGCGAGCCCCTGCTCCAGGTCGCGCAGCCGGGACCCGGGGGTGCCGAACTCGTACCCGTACTCGTCGTAGTCGCGCTCGCACCAGCCGGCCCCGGTGCCGAAGATGAACCGTCCCGTGCCGCCCTTGGCCGAGATGTGGTCGAGGGTACGGGCCATGTCGGCCTGCAGGTCGGCGTTGCGGTAGCTGTTGCAGTTGACGAGGGTGCCGAATTCGACCCGCTCGGTCTGCTCGGCCCACGCACCGAGCATGGTCCAGGCCTCGAAGTGGAAGCCGTCGGGGTCGCCGGACAGCGGGAAGAAGTGGTCCCAGTTGAACAGGATGTCCACGCCCATCTCCTCGAGCCGCTGCACGGCCTCGCGGAAGGCGGGGTACGGGGCGTGCTGGGGCTGCAGCTGGATTCCGAGGCGCACGGGGGTGTCGAGGAGGGGCATGAGGATCAGTTTAGGACGGGCTTCAGCGCGCGCCGGAAGGCCGCGAAAGCGCTCCACCCCGTGATTGCGAGCGTGCCGACCACGACCAGCAGGGTGATCACCAGCTGGGCATCGTCGTCGATGTCGAGGTAGGCCACGAAGGCCGGATCGAACAGTCGACCGGTCACTGCGAGCCCCACGACGGGAGCAGCCCAGGCCAGCGCGAGTATCGCGACCGCCGTCGCGCTCCCTACTCCCCACCGGCCGGTCGCCCGCGCCCGCAGAGTGACGACGGCCCCGACGAGGACCAGCAGGATGCCGACGATCAGGCTCCCCGGCCACAGCGCGGCATCGAGCACCGATAGGTGTCCGGCATCGTCGATGGGCCAGGGGACGGTGACCGCCAGGAGCCCCACGATCGCGAAGACGACGGCGACGAGGTGAAGGGTCATCTCGACCGGGCCCAGCCGGGTGCCGGCATCCATTTCTCCGCGCGGTAGGTGGTCGACGGTCCACGTCCCGACGGGCTCACCCGTCCGCTCCAGCGCGGTGTAGACGATCGTCATGCCGGTGAAGATCACTGCCCCGACGCTGAGCGTGATGCCGATGGTCGGCCCGATGATCCCCCACGGCGACCTTTCCGCCAGGACCATGGCCACGACGACACCGAACGCCACCGGCGGCAGCGCGCTCCACAGCACGATCCGCAGGACGCGACGCCACGTCGGGTACCAGCGTGGGCCGATGAGATACAGCGGCCGGTCGGCGTATCCGGCGGCGAGCACGGCGGGGTCCCCCAGGCCGTTCAGCACGGCGACCTCGGCCGCCGCCGGCTCCTCCCCCTGCGCCACGCGGCCTTCGATCTGGTCGCGTATCGACGCGCGCAGCTCGGCGGCGTAGTCGACGCGCTCGGCGGGCCGTACCGCCGCGGTCGCGGCCGCAACGTAGCGGCCGGTGTAGTCGTCGCCTGTGATTGATCGCATGTCCGTGCCTTTCTGGCCAGTCGGGTGCCTCAGCGCGCGCGGCGCGCCTTCAGTGCGGCGTCGATGATGTCCCACGCGGCCACACCGACGATGACGATTCCCAGCGCGGCCGCCGAGATCGACGCGGCCTGATCCGACAGGGCAGGGAAGCCGCCGGGGAAGAACGCCGGATTGACCAGCATCCCGCCCCCGAGCAGGACGAGCGCAGGCACCGCGACCGCCAGCGCGACCCCCGCGTTCGCGACGACGAACGGCCACGTCCACCGCCCGCGCACGTACACGGCGACGGCCAAGGCCGCCTCCGCGGCGAGCAGCACGAGCAGCGCCGCGATCCCCCAGGGCCACAGCCGAGGGTCGAGCATCGGCATCCACTGATCCTGCAGGTACACCACTCCCCTGACCTGGTCCCAGATCACCGCGCCCGCGGCTATCGCGACGAAGACGAGCGAGGCGATGAGGTCGCCCAGACCCTGTCCGGCGGGGCGGACCTCGCGCAGCTGGTCGACGGTCCAGGCAGTGAACGGCGTGCTCTTGCCGCTGAGCGCGCGGTCGGCGATGGCGAAGGCGAGGGTCACCCAGAACGCCACGTGGATGCCGACGGACAGGGTGCCGCCGATGACGCCGCCGATCACCTCGCTGATCATCTCGACGGCCTCGCCGCCGGCGAGCACCGCTCCGACGGCGAAACCGATCGCGGCCAGTGGCAACACGATCCACAGCAGCAGCTTCAGCACCCGGAGCCAGTCCAGGTACAGGCGCGGACCGATCAGGTGCAGCGGGCGGTCGGTGTACCCGGCGGCGAGCCTCTCGGGGTCGCCGAGCTCGCTCAGCACGGCCCGCTCCGCGTCGGCGGGAGGTTGGCCCGATGCCGCACGGGCATCGACCTGGTCCTCGATCGAGGCGCGCAGTTCGGCGGCCAGATCGGGGCGCTGCTTCTCTGGGACGGAGCGCGTCGCTGCGTCGACGTAACGATCGGTGAAGGTGGACTGCACTGTCATGTCATTTCTCCTCGGGGAGGCCGGCGATCGCGTCGGCGATCGCGGTGAAGTCGTCGGTGAGGGCGCCGGCCAGGCGCTGCCCGGCCTCGCTCGTGCGATAGAACTTGCGGGGCCGGGCCTCGTCGGTGTTCCACTCGCTCGTGAGATGCCCCTGCTTCTCCAGGCGGCGCAGCAGCGGGTAGAGGGTGTTCGCGTCGGTGCCGAAGCCGCGACGGCTGAGCTCCTCGAGCAGCCCGTACCCGTACCCGGGCTCCTGCAGCAGCCGCAGGCACGCGAGCACGATCGTGCCGCGCCGCAGTTCCTGCAGGTGCGTATCGAGGGCTTCCGTCTCGCTCATGCCCCACACGTTACTGTGTCTCACACACTATTGTCCACCACAAGATGCAGCTGTCTCCGCACTGACAGGATGGGAGGGTGAACCCGCTCCCCGCACTGACCGAACTCCTCGACGGCGCCGTCGTGGTCGCCCTCCCACTGGCCACCCGCTTTCGCGGCGTGGACACCCGTGAGGCAGTGTTGCTGCGGGGGCCCGCGGGGTGGACCGAGTTCTCCCCGTTCACCGAATACGACGATGCCGAGGCGGCCACGTGGCTGGCCGGCGCGATCGACTTCGGCTGGCAGGAGTCCCCCGCGGCGGTGCGCGACCGGGTGCCGGTGAACGCCACCATGCCCGCCGTGGAGGCGGGCCGCGTGCCCGAGGTGCTGGCCCGATTCGACGGATGCCGCACCGTGAAGGTCAAGGTCGCCGAGCCAGGGCACTTGCTCGCCGACGACGTCGCCCGCGTGCGCGCCGTGCGGCAGGCGCTGGGGCCGGAGGGGCGCGTGCGGCTCGACGCCAACGGCGCCTGGAACGTCGATGAGGCCGAGCACGCCGTGCACGCCCTCGCCGAGTTCGATCTGGAATACATCGAGCAGCCGTGCGCGAGCGTGGCCGAGCTGGTCGAGCTGCGCGGTCGCATCCGCTACATGGGGATCCCGATCGCCGCCGACGAGAGCGTCCGCAAGGCATCCGACCCACTCGCCGTCGCCCGCGCCGGCGCCGCGGACATCGTGGTGGTCAAGGCCCAGCCACTGGGCGGCGTGCACCGTGCCCTGCAGATCGTGGCCGAGGCGGGGCTTCCCGCCGTCGTGTCCAGTGCACTGGAGACCTCGATCGGGCTCTCGATGGGCCTGGCGCTGGCCGCCGCGCTGCCCGACCTCGAGTTCGACTGCGGGCTGGGGACGGCCGCGCTGTTCACCGGCGACGTCATCGCCTCCCCGCTGGTCCCCCAGGGCGGCTGGCTGCCCGTCGGGCGAGTGCAGCCGGATGCCGACGCGCTGGCGACCCACGCGGCATCCGACGATCGCCGGGACTGGTGGCTGGATCGCGTCGCGCGCTGCCACGCCCTGCTGTCGGTCAGCTGAGCGGAGCGTCCACCAGCGCGTTCGCGAGGCGTTCCGCGCGTGCGTTGAGGAGCTCGCCCGCCTCGGCGGCGCTCAATCCCTGCAGCGCGGCGCGCACGCTGGTGTCGTCGGCGACCTCTATGAACAACCGGGCAGCTTCGTCCGCCGGCAGGCGCAACCGCAGGCCGTACGCGTCGACGAGCCCCGAGATGATCTGCGTGGTGCGCTCGACCATGCCGTCCTGCCAGGCGAGATACGCCTGGGCCATCTGCGGGTCACGCAGCGCCTGCGCGCGGATCTCGCTCACCAGCGCCGGATCCATGTCGCCGCCCAGCGACAGTCCCACGACCCGCCGGACGAGTTCGGTCGGCGCAGCAGGGACGTGGTGCGCCTCGAGCTCGCGCACCCGGCTTTCGACCTCTTCGAGCTTCGCCTCGGCGAGCCGGGCGATGAGTGCCAGGAACAGCTCGTCCTTCGACGCGAAGTTGGAGTAGAAGGCACCGCGGGTGAAGCCCGCGCGTTCACACACCGCCTCCACAGAGGCCCCGTCCAGCCCGATTTCGGCGAAGACCTCGAGTGCGGCATCCATGAGCCGCCCTCGCGTGTTCTCTCTGCTGCGGGTGAGCGGTCGCACCTGAGTCATCTCGGTCCTGTCCGTTTCACATGAACCGCACAGACTCGCGGTTCCGGCAGCTATTACGATACACCTACGTATCGGATACAGCGCTGTATCGAACCTGCCGACCGCCGATCGAAGGACGCCGTGTCCACTCTCCTGTTCTCCCTGGGCCGCTGGTCGTACCGTCACCCGTGGCGGGTGCTGCTGTCGTGGCTGCTGCTGCTGACGATCGTCGGCGGAAGCGCGGGACTGTTCATGAAGGGCACCGACAACGCCTTCTCGATCCCGGGCACCGAGGCGCAGGAGGGCATCCTGCTGCTGGAGCGCACCTTCCCGCAGGCCAGCGGCACCAGCGCCCAGCTGGTCGTGGTGGCCGCCGACGGCGCCCAGGTCACGGACGAGCCGTATGCGGATGCCATCGCCGACACGGTGACCGACCTGACCGATCTGGACGACGTGCTGGCGGTGACCGACCCGTTCGACGAGATGGTCACGGGTCTGGTCTCCGAAGACGCCCAGGCCGCCATCGTGCGGGTGCAGTTCGACGGGCAGGCCACCGACGTGAGCGAGGCCGCCACCGACGCGCTGCAGGATGTCACCGCGCAGCTGCGCGACTCGCTGCCGGCGGGCTCGCAGGTGGCGCTGGGAGGCGATCTGTTCTCGGCATCCATCCCCGCCCTGACCATCATCGAAGCCGTCGGCGTGCTGCTGGCGCTGTTCGTGCTGATCGTGACGTTCCGCTCGTTCGCGGTCGCCTGGTTCCCGCTGGTGAGCGCCCTGATCGGGGTGGGGCTGGCGATCGCGCTGATCTACGTCGCGACCGCGTTCTCGTCGATCTCCTCGACCGCGCCCATGCTCGCGCTCATGCTGGGCCTGGCGGTCGGCATCGACTACGCCCTGTTCATCGTCGCGCGACATCAGGATCAGGTGCGCGAGGGCATCGACCCCGAAGAGTCCGCCGCCCGAGCCACCGGCACCGCCGGCTCCGCCGTGATGTTCGCCGGGGTCACCGTGCTCATCGCCCTGATCGGCCTGGCGTTCGCCGGCATCCCGTTCCTCACCACGATGGGCATCGCCGCGGCCGCCGCCGTCGCGATTGCGGTGGCCGTCGCAGTCACCCTCACCCCGGCACTGCTCGGCTTCGCCAAGGGCCGCGTGGTCGGCTGGGCACGCCGCGCACCCCGCCGGCCCCGCAAACCCCGCTCCAGCGGTGGTTTCGCTCAGCGCTGGGTCACCGGGGTCACCCGTTACCCGGTCGTGACGACGGTGGCGATCGTGGTGGGCCTGGGGATCGTCGCGATCCCGGCGGCATCGCTCGGGCTCGCCCTGCCCAACGCCGGCGTGCAGCCGCCGTCGAGCCAGGCGCGTCAGGCGTACGACCTCACCGCCGAGCACTTCGGCCCCGGCACCAACGGGCCGCTGGTCATGACCGGCACGATCGTCACCTCCACCGACCCGCTGACGCTCATGACCGACCTCGGCGACGAGATCGCGCAGATCCCCGGCGTGGCCGAGGTGGCACTGGCGACCCCGAACGAGACCGCCGACACCGGCATCGTCCAGATCGTGCCCGAGACAGCACCCGATGACCCCGCCACCGCTGACCTGGTGCGGGAGCTCCGCGGGCAGCATGACCGCCTGCTCGAGGAGTACGGGGTCGATCTGAAGGTCACCGGGTACACCGCCGTCGGCATCGACATCTCCGACCGGCTCGGCGCCGCTCTGGTGCCGTTCGGCATCTTCGTCGTCGGGCTGTCGCTCGTGCTGCTGACGATCGTGTTCCGCTCGATCTGGGTGCCGATCACCGCTGCCGCCGGCTACCTGCTGTCGGTGGCGGCATCCTTCGGCGTCGTGGCGGCGGTGTTCGAATGGGGCTGGTTCGCCGACGCGCTGCATGTCGCCCGCACCGGCCCGGTCATCAGCTTCATGCCGATCATCCTGATGGGCGTGCTGTTCGGCCTCGCGATGGACTACCAGGTGTTCCTCGTCTCGCGCATGCGCGAGGACTACGTGCACGCCCGGCGGGAGCGGGGCGGCCGCGCCGATCGACTCACCGCGGTGGCAGCGGTGCGCTCCGGCTTCACCGCGTCGGCACGCGTCGTGACGGCGGCGGCGGTCATCATGTTCGCCGTCTTCGCAGCCTTCGTGCCCGAGGGCGATTCGTCGATCAAGCCGATCGCCCTGGGGCTGACCGTCGGCATCGCGATCGATGCGTTCCTGGTGCGCATGACCCTCGTCCCGGCGGTGATGGCCCTGCTCGGCGAGAAGGCGTGGTGGATGCCGCGGTGGCTCGAGCGTCGTCTGCCCCACTTCGACATCGAGGGCGAGGCCGTACAGCGCGAACTCGCCACCGCCCACTGGCCCGACCGGCCCGCCGCCGTGGCGGGCGAGGGCGTGACGGTGCGCGCCGATGACGCCCACGGCGACGAGGTGACGCTGTTCGCCGGCGCATCGTTCCATGTCGAGGACGGCGGCACGCTGCTGGTGGCAGGGGAACCCCGCGCGGCGCGTGCGTTCGCGCTGATGGCGGCCGGGCGGGTGACGCCCGACGACGGCCTGCTGCGGGTCGCCGGACACCTGCTGCCCGGACGCGCCGCCTGGGTGCGTGCGCACGTCGGCGTGGCCCTGCTCGACGGCGCCGCCGACCCGGTCGGTGCGCTGCACGCCGCGTGCAACGGGTCACCGCGTCTGGTGGTCGTCGACGGACTCGACGCCCTGCCCGCCGAGCACCGCGACGCCGCGGCAGCGGTGCTGCGCGACGCGGCCGCCGCGCTGCGCGAGCGGTCCGACGATCCCCGCGCCGCGCTCACTGTCGTCGCGACCGGACAGCCCGACGGCCCCGCGAGCATCGTGCTCGCCGCCGCTCACCGCGCCGGGCCGGCCGTCCTCGAACTGCACGACGTGCCCGCGACCGCGTCGGATGACGCCGCCGCGGCATCCATCTCCGAAAGCAAGGCCCACGCATGACCCTCTTCCTCGAGCGCGCCCGCTCGCGCCGACCCATCACCTGGCTCACCCTCGCCGGCGTGCTGCTGTTGCCGGTGGTCATCGGCGGCATCCTGATCGCCGCGCTGTACAACCCGGTGGAGCGGCTCGACGCGATGACCGTCGCCGTCGTCAACGACGACGAGCCGGTCACCCTGGACGGGCAGATGGTGCCGCTGGGCCGCCAGCTCACCGCGGGCCTCGTCGAGGGGTCCGATGAGACCCCCAGCAACCCGACCTGGACCATCACGAACGATGATGACGCCCGCGAGGGCCTCGCCGCTGGCAGCTATGACGCCGTCGTGACGATCCCGGAGAACTTCTCCGCCGCCGCCACCTCCACCGCCCCCGGCGCCACCCCGGAGCGGGCCACGATCTCGGTGACCACCGCGCCGGACAGCCTGGTCGTGGACGATGCGATCACGGCGCAGGTCACCGGGGCGGCCGCGACGCTCATGGGCACCGAGCTGTCGCAGGTGTACCTCGAGAACGTGTTCCTCGGCTTCACGACCCTCGGCGACCAGCTCGGCGAGGCCGCCGACGGCGCGACCGAACTCGCCGGCGGGGCGCGCACGGCCTCCGAGGGCGCAGTGAGCCTGGCCGACGGCATCCGGCTGCTGTCCTCCGGTGCCGCCGAACTCGGCACCGGAGCGGACGGCATCGCGTCGGGAGCAGCCGGGCTCGCCGGCGGGGCGACCGAAGCGGCAAATGGCCTGGATGCCTGGGCCGGCGGGGCCACCACCCTCGCCGACGGCACCAATCGCATCGCCGGCGCCCTCGGCACGATCGCCGGGCAGTTTCCGGCCGACATGCCGCAGGTGCCGCAGGAGGTCATCGATGCCGCGTACGGGATCGGCGCGGACAGCGCCGCGATCAACCAGCAGCTGACTTCGTCGGCGGCGGAGCTGGCTCGCCTCGCGGAGCAGTGCGACGCGGCGGGCACCCCCGAGATGTGTGCCGACCTGACCGCCGTGGCGCAGCAGGCGCAGGCCGCGCTGCCGACGGCGCAGGCCCTGATCAGCCAGGCGGGGACGATCGCTGCGGGCCTGGAAGGACTCAACCAGCTGCCCGCGCTCGGCGCCGGGCTGCAGGAGCTCGCGACGCAGTCCGCGCAGGTCGCCGGCGGCATGCAGGGTCTCGCCGACGGCGCACAGCAGGCGGCCGGCGGCGTGCGCCAGCTCGCCGACGGTGCCGGGCAGCTCTCCTCCGGCGCCGCGCAACTGGCGTCGGGTGCAGACGCGCTCGCGTCCGGGGCAGCGGATGCCGCGGACGGCGGCGCCTCGCTCGCCGACGGCGCCGGGCAGCTCGCCGATGGCACCGACACGCTCGCGGCCGGTCTGCACACCGCCGCCGACTCGCTCCCGTCGTACACCGACGCCGAGGCCAGCGACTTGGCGTCGGTCGTCGCCGACCCCGTCGGTGCCGAAGGCTTGGGCACCAACCTGTTCGGTGAATCGGCGGTGCCGCTGCTGACCATGCTGGCGCTGTGGTTCGGCGGGCTCGGCTCGTTCGTGGCGCTGCGGGCGGTGTCCGCCCGGACGCTGACGTCCCGTCGCCCCTCGGCGCTGCTGGCGCTGCGCTCCCTCGCCCCGGCGGCGGCGATCGGCGCGGCACAGGGGCTGCTCGTCGCGGGCATCGTGCAGCTGGCGGCCGACTACGACGGCGGCCAGTGGTCGCTGTTCGCGGTGCTGTGCATGCTCGCCGGTGTCGCCTTCGCCGCCGTCAACCAGGCTCTGGTCGCCGTGTTCGGCGGCGCGGGACGGTGGGCCGCCGCCCTCGTCGGCGTGCTCGCCATCGCCACCGGCATCGTCTCGACGGCACCGGGCGTGCTCAGTTCGATCGCGTCGCTCATGCCCACCGCCCCGGCCTACCAGGCGTTGCTGGGCGCCCTGGCCTCCACCGGCGGCGTGGGTGCGGCCGTGGTCGGACTCCTGACGTGGGCAGTCCTGGCGTTCCTGGCGACCACCATCGCGGTGGCGAGCCGGCGCACCATCTCCGCCCGCGCGGTGCTGCAGCCCGCTGCGGCCTGAGCGCCCCTCTCCCGACACAGGAGATCTCCCCGCAACAGGACGATTCCCCGCGAAACGACCTGTACCGGTGAGATCGCCTGTACCGGGGAGATGGCGGCTCAGCCCGCGGCGGCGCGAGTGCGGGCGTAGTAGCCGCGCACCCGGTTGCGGTTGCCGCAGTCCTCGCTGACGCACCAGCGGCGGTTGTGCCGGGGCGAGGTGTCGAGGAACACCCAGCCGCACTCGGCGTCGCCGCACTGGCGCAGGCGGTCGGTGCGACCATGGCGAAGCAGGTCGAGCATGGCGATCGCAATCCGCCGCCGGGGCAGGGCGAGGTCCACCGGATGCCGCCACCGCCACTCGTCGTCGTGCTGCTGCAGCCCGCCCGCCGCCACCGCTGCCGCGTGCTCGGCGGTCACCGGATCGGCGGGCCCGGCCTCGAACGCGGCGGCGTAGAACGCCTCGCGCAGCGCGACGACGCGGTCGAGTTCGGCGACGGCGGCCTGCGGATCGACCTCGGCCGACGCGGTGAGCGCGGCAGCCTCCGCCGCATCGATCAGCCCGGTCTGCACCGCCCATCGCACCAGGTCGGCGAACTCGGCCAGGTGCTCGATGCGCCGGGTCGCGCTGAGCCTCCAGTCGACGGTGTTGACCAGATCGAGGCAGACATCTCCCCCGATGCGAGAGAAGACCTCTCGCGGCTCGACGCGGACAGATGCGGCATCCATGCCGGCAGACTAACGCACGATTGCCGCTTTACACATGTGCATCTCATATGGGAGCGTCACATGCATGAAACCCCAAACGCCCATGTGGATGCCGGACTTCCGTCGCGTCTGGACGGCTCAGGGTGCGGCCGTGCTCGCCGATGAGATCGGCGAGCTGGCCATCCCGCTGCTGGCGGTGCTGATGCTGCACGCGTCGGCGGCCGATCTCGGCCTGCTCGGGGTGGCACGGTGGGCGCCGTTCCTGATCCTCGCGCTGCCGCTGGGGGTGCTCGTGGATCGGCTGCGCCGCCGCCCCCTGCTCGTGACCGCGAACGTCGTGCGGGCGGTGGTGATCACCGCGACCGCGATCATCGCGGCATCCGGCGGGTTGTCCATGCCGCTGCTGATCGCGCTGGTGGGCATCGTCGGGTGCGGCCTCGTACTGTTCGAGGTCGCGACACCGTCCTTCCTCCCGGCGGTCGTGCCCGTGGCCTTCCTGCCGCAGGCGAACGCGCGCCTGCAGGCGACGACGGCCACGATGCAGGTCGGCGGGCCCGGCATCGGCGGGGCGCTCGTGCAGCTGCTGACCGCACCGGCGGCGCTGTGCGCGACGGCGGTGGGGTACGCGGCATCCGCCATTGCGCTGGCCCGAGTGCGCGTGCCGGAGACGCGGGGGCAGTCCACGCCGTTCCTCCGGGCGCTGCGCGACGGGCTCGCGTTCGTGCGGGCCGACCGGTACCTCGTGGCCAACCTCGGGTTCTCCGCGATCTACAACCCGTTCTCCCAATGGGTGATGGTGCTGCTGCCGCTGCACGCGGTGGCGACGTTGGGGTTGGATGCCGCGGCGATCGGCCTGGTCTTCGCGGTGGGGGCGGCCGGTGCCGTGCTGGGCGCGATGTGCTCCGCGGCGGTCGTGCGGCGATGGGGCGCGGGTCGTCCGCTGATGTGGTGCGCCGCAGTCGAGTGCGTCGTGCTGCTCGGGCTGCCCGTCGTGGAGCGTTCGTGGGGCACCGTGGCGGTCATCGCCGCGCTCGGTGGCATCCTGGCCGTCAACGGCGCCTGCACCGCACTGTCGAGCGTCATCCTCGTGACGATCCGGCAGTACCGCTCGCCGGATCGGATCCTCGGACGCGTCAATGCCAGCATGCGGTGGCTGACCTACGGCACCGTCGCGCTGGGATCGGCCGCCGGCGGGTTCGTCGGCGAAGCGATCGGCACGCGCGGGGCGATGACGATCGGGGCGATCCTGTGCCTGGGCACGATCGTGTGGGTCGCGCTGTCGCCGCTGCCGCGAATCGGCGATCCTGCTGAGCTGGCGGTGGTCAGCCGCCGCTGACGCGGCGGCGGGGTGCGGCATCCACTCCCCGGCGCCGACAGCCAGTTCCCGGAACAGGAGAACTCCCCGCCACAGGACGATTTCCGCCGGAAGCGACCTGTACCGGGGAGATCGCCTACGTCGGAGAGATCGCGGTGCCGGATTACTCCAGGCCGCTGTAGGCGTGCAGACCCTTGAAGAACTGGTTCACGATCGTGAAGTTGAAGATGACGGTCGCGAAGCCGATGATCGACAGCCATGCGGAGCGCACGCCGCGCCAGCCGCGGGTGGCGCGGGCGTGGATGTAGCCGGCGTAGAGCACCCAGATGACGAAGGTCCACACTTCCTTGGTGTCGAATCCCCAGTAGCGGCCCCACGCGTCGTTGGCCCAGATGGAGCCGGCGATGAGGGTGAAGGTCCAGAAGATGAACCCGATGATCGCGAACCGGTAGGCCAGCGACTCGAGCGCGTCGGCGCTGGGCAGGATGCGCAGGAACCCGGAACGCACCGGGCGGGCGACGGCGGCGTCGACGGCGACGGCCTCGGCGGCGCGCGCACGCGTCTCGCGGTGTGCTTGGAACAGTTGCAGCACCGACAGCGCGAACGCCAGCGCGAAGAAGGCTGTCGACAGGGATGCCACGAAGACGTGGACCACAAGCCACACGCTCTTGAGCGGGTCCATGAGCGGCACGACGTCGACGTGGTAGAGCGTCGCCCCGCCGAGGAGCACGGCGACCAGGCCCGTGATGAATGCGCCGAGGAAGCGCAGGTCGTAGCGGAACAGCACGCCGAGGTAGACCGCGACGATGAGCATGGTGCCGGTGAGGGCGAACTCGTACATGTTGGCCCACGGCACCCGCTCGGCCGCGATGCCGCGCAGCACGTCGGCGGCGACGTGGAATCCGAAGCCGAGCCACGTCAGTGCGGTGCCGATCCGCGCCCACAGGTATCGGGCGCGCTTGCCGGGGCGCGCGTCGAGTTCGGCCGCGGCCGCCTCCTCCTGCGCGCGCAGTTGACCGGCGGTCTCGCGGGCACCGGCAGCGCCGGCTCCGACGAGCTCGCGCGCACGGGCATCCTGCGCCTTGACGGCCTGGTCGGAGCGGCGGGCGAGGTCGACGGCGTATGCCACGAAGGCCAGCGCATAGATGACGATGGCCGTCCACACCAGCAGCAGGGAGACGTCGTCGAGCGAGAGCGCTTCGGTCGCAGGCATGGCATCCAGTCTACGTCGGGCACCTTCCGCCGAAGCGGGCGGGCAGGGCGGTACAGAGGGGTGGGGTGCGAGTACTCACTCGGCGACGCGAATACTCACTCGGCGATGCGAATACTCACTCGGCAGCGCGAATACTCACTCGGGAGCGGAGGCGGGACTCTAGGGCGTCGGTGTGGCGACGGGCGACGTCGTCGACGGCCGCGCGCAGCGTCGGGTCCTCGCCGCGGGCAAGACCGGCGTACTCGAGGCGCACGGTGCCGCCGTCGACGGTCGCCTTGACCCACATGCGCCGGCGCGGCATGAACAGCGCCACCATGAGCCCGAGGGTCGCCAGCACCGCGAAGAACAGCACCCACGGGGCGCCCACGTCGCGGTGGATGGACAGCGAGGCGAATCGCGGCACCGATTCGGTGTACCCCTCGGCACCGGCGGGCGAGGCATTCTCGAACGTCACAGTGCCCCAGCCGTTGGGAAGGTCGGCCGTCTCGCCCGGGGCCAGCTCGATCGAGTCGGCATCCACGGCGCGACCGGTGAGCTGCTCCATGCCCTCCGGGTCGAGCGTGTAGACCGAGCGGGGCGTGCCGTCGTCGATGCCGAGATCGCCGGCGTAGACGTCGAGGGTGACCACGGGGTTGATGAGCGCCGGGTACACCGAGGTCAGCGCGCCGGTGCCCAGCGCCGTCGCGGTGGGGTAGAAGAACCCGATCATGCCCAGCTGCTCCGGCAGGCCGTCGGTCACCTTGACGACACCGAGCGAGGTCATGGCGGCATCCTGCGGCAGGAACGGCACCGACTCACTGAAGACGACCTCACCGTCGGCGTCGCGCACCGTGATGGTCGGCGCATAGCCGTTGCCCATCAGGTAGATGCGGTCGCCCTCGAGGTCGACGGGGTGGTTGACCCGCACTTCGGCGGCCTGCTCGTCCTGGCCGGGCACCTTCGTCGTCAGCACGGCGGCGAAATCGCCCGCCTGACCGGCGCCCTGCTCGCCCATCGGGATGTAGTTGACCTGGAACTCCTCCAGCGTCATCGAATACGGCGGCAGCGCCTCGGTATCAACGAACCGCCCCGGGCTGAAGGAGGAGTAGTCGGCGAGGGTGTTGACGAAGCTCTGCCCCTCCACCAGCACGTCCTGGCCGGTGTAGGTGAACCCGCCCCCGACGGCCACGGCCACCAGCACCCCCACGAGCGACCCGTGGAAGACGAGGTTGCCGGTCTCCCGCAGGTAGCCCCGCTCGGCCGACACCGAATAAACGCCGCGGCCGTCGTAGCGCTCCACGCGGTACCCGGCCTTGCGCAGCTGGTCGCCGGCCAGGTCGATCGCCTCGGCGGCGACGGGTTCGGCATCCGTCCCCTCCGGCAGCGGGACGACCGCATCGGTGTGATCGTCCAGGCGCGACAGCCGCGCGGGCGTGCGCGGCGGGCGGGAGCGCATCGCCTTCCAGTGGTGCTTGGTACGCGGGATGACGCACCCGATCAGCGAGATGAACAGCAGGATGTAGATCGCCGAGAACCACGGCGACGAGTACACGTCGAACAGGCTCAGCCCGTCGAGGATCGGGTACAGGTCCGGGTTGTCGGACTTGTACTGCGTGACACCGTTGGGGTCGGCGCTGCGCTGCGGCACGATCGACCCGGGGATCGCGGCGATCGCCAGCAGCAGCAGCAGCACGACGGCCGTGCGCATGCTGGTCAGCTGCCGCCAGCCCCAGCGCAGCCATCCGACGAAGCCGAGGTTGGGCTGCTGGATGCCGGTGGGAGCGTCGCCGTCGGCGTGATCGGCGGGCCGCATGGGACCGTCGATCGGCTCGTCGGGGGTCACCGTGTCAGAGGGGGAGCTGGACACTGCCGATCACCGCCCCGAGCCGTGACATCAGATCGGTCCACACACCCGTGACCATCAGCAGTCCGAGAGCGATCAGCAGGATGCCTCCGATGATGTTGATGGCGCGGATGTAGCGCTTGACGAACGCGACCGAGCGGGTCGCCCAGCCGAAGCCGATGGCCAGCAGGATGAACGGCAGGCCCAGGCCCAGCGAATAAGCCACCCCGAGGATGCCGGCACGCACCGGGTCGCCCTGATTGATCGAGATCGCGAGGATCGCCGTCATCGTCGGGCCGATGCACGGCGCCCAGCCGATGCCCATCGCGATACCGAGGAGCGGGGCCCCGACCAAGCCGAGATTCTCGCGCATGCGGGGTCGGAAGGTGCGCTGGGCGACGCCGAAGACGCCGATGAACACCAGGCCCAGCAGGATCACGATGACACCCAGCACGCGCGTGATCGGGTCCTGATACCGGATGAACAGCTGACCGAGCGTCCCGCCGATCACGAAGATCGCCACGAACACCGCGGTGAACCCTGCGATGAACAGCAGCACGCCCCACAGCAGCCGGGACTTGTTCTTCCCGCCGGTGCTGCCGGCGCGGGCCGGAGCGGCCCCGCCGAGGAAGCCCAGGTACCCCGGGACCAGCGGCAGCACGCACGGGGACAGGAACGACACCAGCCCCGCGAGCATCGCGATCGGGATCGCCAGCCACAGTGCGCCGTCGAAGACGATCGCGAACGGGTTCACGAGCTCTCCGCCAGGGTGTCGCGCACGATCGTGGTCAGGATCGAGGCGTCCTGCAGCTGCCCGATGATGCGCGCGGCCAGACGGCCCTCGCCGTCGAGCACGAGGGTCGTCGGCACGGCCTGCAGGGACGTCACCTCGGCGAACGCGAGCTTGAGGTCGGGGTCGCGGTGGGCGAGCACCGACGGGTAGGTGATGCCGTAGGTGCGGTCGAAGGATGCTGCAGTGGCGGCTTCGTCGTAGATGTTGACGCCGAGAAACGACACGTCGGCGTCGGTGAACTCCTCGTTCGCCTCCTGCAGGTGGGGCGCTTCGGCGCGACACGGGCCGCAGCCGGCGTACCAGAAGTTGACCACCACGACGTCGCCGGCGAGGTCGTCGCTGGTGATCGTGCCACCGTCGACGGCGGTGCCGGAGAACTGGATCGGCGCCTCACGGTCGGCCGCGGTGATCTCGGTGACGGCGAAGTCGCGCGAGACGAACCCATCGCCCTCCTGATAAGCGTCGACGAGGTCGTCGTTCTGCCCGCTGCAGGCGGCAAGGCCCGCCGTCAGCGCCACGGCGGCCAGTGCGGCGGCGATGGTGCGCAGCCGGTGAGTGCGTCGGAGCGCCATCACACCGCTCCGACGTCCACGGCGCCGGACAGCGTCGCCGGCTCCACGTACGCGATCTCCGACCAGGTGCCGTCGTCGTCCAGGCGCAGGCTGGTGATGCTCGACAGTGCGCAGCGGCGCTGGGTGGGATTGTGCCGCAGCAGCCCGCCGGTGACGGCGAGGTGGGTCACCCAGATCGGCAGCTGGTGCGAGACGATCACCGCGTCGCCGGCGGCGGTGGCGGTCCAGGCGTCACGCATCGCGGCATCCATCCGCGCGACGATGTGTGCGTACGGCTCACCCCAGCTGGGCAGGTCGGGGGAACGCAGGTGGCGCCAGTTGGCTGGGTTGGCCAGGGCGCGCTTCATGCGACGGCCCTCGAAGACGTTCGTCGGCTCGATGACGCGCTCGTCGATGACCGGTTCGAGGCTGAACAGCTCCGCGAACGGTTCCGCCGACTCACAGGTGCGCTGCAGCGGCGAGCAGACGAGGTGGCCGACGGGGCGCTGCAGTGCCTGCACGTACTCGGCGGCCTGCCGGGCCATGCGGTGGCCGTCGCTGCTCAGCCCGAATCCGGGGAGCCGGCCGTACAACACCCGTCCGGGGTTGTAGACCTCCCCGTGGCGCACGAGATGGAGGCGGTCGGCAGGCACGCGGCAAGTCTACGGTGGTCGGTTCTGTGCACGCGCTGAGCGGCCGGAACCTATGCGGCGTCGGGGTCGGCGGCGCGGCGGGTGTCCAGCAGCAGGCGGATGCGTGCGTAGAGGAACCACGCCACACCCACCGCGACGGCAACGATCACGACGTACTGCAGCACGTCGGCATACGCCTCGACGACGTGCCACGACTCACCGAGGAAGAACCCGGCCAGCACGAAGATCGTGTTCCAGATCGCACTGCCCGCGAGCGTGAGCAGGCCGAAGCGCCACACCGGCATCCGGGCGACACCGGCGGGGATGGAGATGAGGCTGCGGAAGATCGGGATCATGCGCCCGAAGAACACCGCTTTGCCGCCGTGCTTGGCGAACCAGGCGATGGTGCGGTCGATGTCCTCGGGGTGCAGCAGCGGCACCTTCGCGGCGATGGCGCGCAGCCGGCCGGCACCGAGCCACGCACCGAGCCCATAAAGAAGGAAGGCGCCGACGACCGATCCGGCGGTGGTCCACAGCAGCGCTTCGAACAGGGTGAACCCGCCGCGGCTGGCCGCCAGACCCGCCATCGGCAGGATGGCCTCACTGGGCAGCGGGGGGAACAGGCTCTCCAGCGCGATGGCTGCTCCGGCGCCGACGGGGCCGATGGTGTCCATGAGCGACACCGTCCAGTCCGCCAGTGCGGTCAGCCACGAGCCGTCCGAGGGGTCGGTGGCGGCGGAGGCAATCGTCACGGCGGCGAGCGTCATATCCCCACGGTAGGGAAGGCCTCCCGCTGGAACCTGGGGGAAGCCCGTACGCCTCGGGCGGGATTTCCCGAAAGCCTCCCCCACGTAGACTGGTCGATCGTGAGTGAACGCGTTCTCGTCCAGCAGCTTCAGGGTCTCCCCGATGGGCCCGTCACGGTGTCCGGATGGGTAGAGACCGTCCGTGATCAGAAGAAGGTGCAGTTCGTCATCCTGCGGGATGAAACCGGGGCCGTGCAGCTGGTCAATCCCGCCACGCGCCCGCCGGCCGCCGACGCGGTCGACGCACCCGAGCAGGATGCCGCAGCGCTCGCGCTGACGACACTCATCTCCGAGCTGACCACCGGCACCTTCCTCACCGTCACCGGTGAGCTCAAGCACGACGAGCGCGTCAAGCTCGGCGGCGTGGAGATCAAGATCGGCTCGCTCGAGGTGGCATCCGCCGCCCTCCCGGAGACCCCCATCGCCGCCGACAGCGGCATGGACAAGCGGATGGACTGGCGGTTCCTGGACCTGCGCCAGCGCCGCAACAACCTGATCTTCCGCGTGCAGACGACCCTCGAGCACGCGATGCGCTCGTACTGGATCGAGCGCGACTACATCGAGATCCACACCCCGAAGCTCATGGCATCCGCGTCGGAGTCCAACGCCGAACTGTTCGAGGTGCCGTACTTCGAGGACAAGACGGCTTACCTCGCGCAGTCGCCGCAGTTCTACAAGCAGATGGCCCAGGTCGCCGGCTTCGGCAAGATCTTCGAGATCGCCCCGGCCTTCCGCGCCGACCCGTCGTTCACGAGCCGTCACGCCACGGAGTTCACCTCGATCGACGCCGAGATCAGCTGGATCGACTCGCACGAAGACGTCGCCGCCATGCAGGAAGAGCTGCTGGCGACGGCCATCCAGGCGGTCAAGGACAAGCATGGCGCCGAGATCGAGGAGCTTTTCGGCCTCGAGGTGCAGGTGCCCGCGATCCCGTTCCCCCGCATCCCGCTGGCCGAGGCCCGCGAGATCGTCAAGGCCCGCGGCTACGACATCCCCCGCACCGACGGCGACCTCGACCCCGAGGGCGAACGCCAGATCTCGGCATACGTCGAGGAGACCTACGGTCACCAGTTCGTCTTCATCACCGACTACCACCCCGAGATCCGTGCGTTCTACCACATGCGCGACGCCGAGACCGGGTTGACGAAGTCGTACGACCTGCTGTTCAAGGGCGTGGAGATCACCACCGGCGCGCAGCGCGAGCACCGCGTCGACGTGCTGATCGAGCAGGCCCGCGAGAAGGGTCTGGAGCCGGAGCACCTGGACTTCTACTTCGACTTCTTCCGCTTCGGCGCCCCGCCTCACGGCGGGTTCGGCATGGGCCTGGCCCGCGTCATGATGCTGCTGCTCGGCGAGTCGTCGATCCGCGAGGTCACCTACCTCTTCCGGGGCCCCACGCGCCTGGCCCCCTAACCAAAACCGTGAGACCACAGCTGGTCGCCGAGACGTTGGGAATTTCCCACGGTCTCGGCGACCAGCTGTCGTTTCAGCGGGTGGAGGGCGGGGCGGCGGAGGTCAGGGTCGCGGCGGTGGTGCCGGGGGCGACGGCGTCGATCAGGGCCAGCAGGGCCTGATTCAGCCGGGTCAGCTGCAGCGACACCCGCGCCGCCGCTTCGGATGCCACGGCGAAGTCCTCCGCCGGATGCAGTCGCTCGGGGAGCCGCCCCGCGAGCACGTCGCGCGCGGCCTGTACGTTCTCGTCGGTCGCCTGCACGAGCGCACCCCAATCCGCAGCCTCCGGCATCGACGGGTGGATGCGGGTCACGGCACGGCCAAGGCGACGGGCGTAGTACAGCGCCGACCACAGCGCCGTCAGCTGAGCCTCGATGCCATCCGCACGCAACGCGCCCGGATTGCGCCGGACGGGCTTGGCGAGCTCCTCCAGCTGCATCATCAGCCGGCCGAGCTGGCTCTCCCGCTCCGCCCGCGCGTCCCGCTCGAGCGCGACACCGCCTACGAGTGGTGCCAGCTGGTCCTGGAGGAGCGCGCCGGTCTCGTCGAGGATGTGGCCCATGCTCGCCACCACGCGCGTACCGGTGCGGGTGGGCAGCACGACGGCGGCGATCACGGCCGCCACGACCGCACCGATCGCGGTCTCCACCAGCCGGATCTGCACCGTCTCGACATCGAGGGTGCCCTGCAGGTCGTACATCGTCGCCAGCATCAGGGTGACCCAGAAGCCCATCCACGCCGGGGCCACCGACCGCGACAGCGTCATGAAGAACACGCTCACGATCAGCAGCGGAAAGGCCCAGAGCGCGCTGTGCCCCGCGACGATCGCCAGGCCGAAGGCGATGCCGGAGCCGGCCATCGTCGCGACGATGCGCTGAATCGCCTTGCGTCGCGTCTCACCATCGGAGTCGCTGATCACCCGGAACGCCGGCATCGCCGCCCAGTACTGGTGACTGGTGGACACGAGGCTCCCCAGGAATAGCGCGAGGCCCGTGGCGAACCCTGCCTGCACCGCCTGCCTGTCGCTGGGACGCAGCCCACCGGCCTCCGCCGCCGGGGCGGCATGCGCCGTCGATCGTGCCGCGGTAGCCTCCGTGGTGGCGGCGCTATCCGTGGCGACGCCTTCCGTCGTGGCGGCGCTATCCGTGGCGACGCCCTCTGTCTCCGCGCCGCGCGGGCCGCCGGAATCCGCCTCGCCGGTCCCATCGTGGGCGAGCTGCAGCAGCCGCAACCCGTCGACCGCTTCGAGGAGCTCGACCGTGGCGAACAGGATGCCGCGCACCTCGGGAGCAAGTCCGTGCGGCGGCTGCCATGGCGCGCGCCGCACCGG